>PMAK01000008.1 GCA_003153655.1 Phycisphaerales bacterium | reverse complement strand
CGTCCCCCTCGAAGACCTCGCCGTCTCCGATCCCTACACCAGTGCCATGAAAAATGTCACTGCGGGCGCGTATTTCGGCGACGAACCAGTGCTCGGCATCTCATGCCGACACGTCGGTTTTTCCAGCGATCAGATCGACTGGCAATTGTGGGTAGCCGACGGACCACAGCCTCTGCCTCAGAAACTTGTCATCACTTACAAGAATGAAGAACAGACCCCGCAATACATCGCCATCTTTACCAAGTGGAATCTGATGGATCGCGCCGCCGACCTGGCGTTCCAATTCATTCCCCCGCCCGGCAGCGCGCGCATTCCCCTCATCCCCCAAACCGCGGGAGAAAATCAGCCATGAAATCGATTTTTAAAATCTTACGTTTGCGAATTGCGATCCCCCTTTATGTCTTTTTCACGCTATTGGCATTAACTCCCGCTGCGACGCTGGCCGACCGCGGCGGGGGTAGCATCCGCGCCGCCGCCGCCCGGCCCACACCCGCCCAGCCGCCGCGCGCCGCGGCTCACGCGGAGCCGTCCCATGCCTCGCCAGACGTTCACCCCGACGCTCATGCGCAGCCGCAACCTCACGCAGATGCACAGGCTCATCGAGACTGGGACGACAACGACCAAGACACTCAGCACGGGGGCGGCTTCGCACACGGCGCGCCCGTGCAAGCTATCCGCGGCCAGCGCGTCCATGACCTTCCCCACCATGTCTCAATCATCTTCAATAACCAGAACTACTCTTATGATGACGACGGCAACTACTACCAGCAGCAAGACGGTGATTACGTGGTCGTACAGCCGCCTGTCGGCGCAATCGTAGCCACCCTTCCCCCCGGCATCGCCACCGTCGTTGCCGGTCCCACCACCTACTATTATCTCGATGGCGTCTTCTACGTCGCTCAGGACAATTCCTTTGCTGTAGTGAATCCCCCGGCGGGGATCGTCGTGCCCGACCTACCCTCTGGCGCAAATCAAGTTGTCGTGAATGGAAACGTCTATTACCAATTCAATGGCCTCAATTACCAGCCGTCCATACAGGATGGCGTGACCGTCTACACAGTTACTGCGACGTAGCTAGGGAGGAATTGGCGGCTGACGACTTGGCCTGATTTAGATTCTCCAGCCGTTCCGTGGCCAGCCACAATCTCCTTTCAGATACAAAAAAAACGCGGCAGCAGCGCGCTGCATTCATGCCGGCCCGTCAAAGAGCAAATATCGTCGCGGATCGACGCGGTGCCGGCGACAGATGCAGGTCAGGATGGAGAAAATCTCCGTAGTCTGGCCACGGCACTCATTGCCAACGAACAAGCAGTTTTTCGGCTCGACTTCCGTCAGTTTCGTTGCCGTGGCAACGCGAAAGCTGGAGTCAATGGACTACTGTTTAATCGTCCTTCTGCCAACACAGAAAATCCTTGGCGAGAGCGTCTCTCATCCTCGTCGCCGTCTTCCTTAGCTCTTTTTTCGGGAAATCCTTAAGGTGTCGCGCGATGAATTGGTGGGCACCAGCAGTGCCTAGGTGCACGTTGGCGGTCTCAAAGCCCATCGCGTGCAGTAGCCACTCTTCGTCGTTTACCTGGCTCAAAGAGCCAAGTTCGAGCCGGCGGCAGTCCGGCGCCAATCGCCTCACGATCCAGGAATCATGCACCTTCAGGAACGGANNAAAGAATGTTCCCGTAAAACGGGCCGTCCATTTTTGACTGTGCCCAACCGGCGGCCGAGACCGTCAGGGCCTTGGCCTCCCGCGCCACGGGGCCTCCCTGCCACTGGGCGATGGCCGTATGGCGGGGTTTCCCCAGATTCCCAAGTCCAGCCAGCCGGTGGCGTACTTCATAAGTGATACGTCGCTCCGGCAGTAAGTCTTCTATCGCGGCCTTAGCTTGAGACGGCAGAGATTTTCGCTCGCGGGGGAGTTTGCGAAGTTTGTCCCAAAAAGTTCCCGGATCGCGTGCCGGATTCTGAAGGATGGGTTTGAACCAACGATGCTCTTCCCCAATGACAAAGGGGCGACCGCCTGTTTCGATGCCTTGCCGGTACCCGTCCAGAATGGCCCGGCAGGCAGCTTTGGCGCTCGTCCGAAGATGGTCCAGGTCGATTGCCACTAAGGCGCTGGTAACCAGTCGCACCAAATCATTGGTGTAAGGAAGCGGAAACGCTTCGTCAAAATCATTGATACCCCATGCCAGTCGACCAAGCCCGTCCCGCCAGGTTCCGAAGTTCTCCAAATGAAGGTCGCCAACGGCCAAGACTTTGGTTGCTCGTGAAGTCGGGGCGCCCAATTCGATAAATTGTTGCGCCCAGCGATAGTAGGTCGCTCGCATAAATGAGAAGGGATCCGCTCTCATCGCAACATGCTTTTGTCGAAGATCGCCCCGAACGAGAGAAACCTGCTCGCTCAACCATCGCTCAAACGTCTTCGTGGCAATACGTATGTCCATATCGTTCCCTATGCTATTACGGATCGTCATTCCTCGGGCCGTTGACGTGTGGCTCTGCTAAATCTTCGGACCTATCGGCACAATGAGATTCTCACCCTGACTCTTCGGTGACTTCGCCGCGTCAGACACCGGCCACGCCTCAAGCCGATCATCCGCAGTCGCCTCCAACATCGGCGTGGCGAAACATTCGTGACGTTGGGGCCGTCTCTGACACGGCATTGATGGGCGTAAACTTCGGTTTCTCTCGAGTCCAGGCTGGAACGAATCCCCACTTCATCGCCGTGATGATTCTCTGGCCCTTATCATCGAGATAGGCAACAGGCAGCAGTTGCGATGGAGCGGCGTTGAACGTCGGTATTTGATACGGGGGGTTGTCCTGTTTGGCGATGGCATCCAGTGCCGCTTCAAGCAGCCGAAGCTCTCGAATTGTATAGCGTCCGCACATCGTCTGTTCACCACACGTCAAACCAATCCTGCCAGAAAAGCGTTGACAGAATCGCAGTAACCGTTCAGTCCATTTTT
>PMAK01000030.1 GCA_003153655.1 Phycisphaerales bacterium | reverse complement strand
TTTTTCTGTGGGATCCGTATCACATCAAGCTTGAAGTCGATCCTCACCCGCCGCTTATATCGGATGATTGAGAATTTCTTTTACTGCTGGACCACCGGCTGGTCATAGCTGTATAGATTGTCATCGCGCGTCAGATACTGACGATCGGGCCCCGCGCTGAAAAAGAACCATCCCTTGGGATCCATTCCGATTGCCGGATGCATTTTCGACATGAAAACAATCGGGCTTCCCCACGCATCTCGGACGCGGGCCTCGTCGTAATATGCAACGGAAAGATCGTCAAACCGCCCCGTCAAAAACCCCGCTGATTTGAGCGCCCGGACGAACGCTTCGTTGTTGCGGGCAGCGGATCGGCGCAATTGTGATTCGGGAGGGATCAACTGCTCGCCGATGAACGGAGCTACCAGAGGGATGGCCCCGTTTTGATGCACGTATGCCGCCATCGCGGCGTCGAGTTGATGCAGGATTTCCTTGGTGAGTTCATCCGCGGAGGCCGCCCGGACATGCCGTGAGAGGCTGACCATCAGTCCCAGCGCGATCGTCAGGAGGGCGATCGCCGTCATCGTCTCGATGAGCGTAAATCCCCGGCCGCGAGCGGAAACGCGCCGATCCATCCTAGTGTTTCGGGGAGGACATCGTTTCGATCAGACTCACCATCGGCATGAATAGAGCCACGACGATAAAGCCGACGATCACGCCCAGCACGACAACCATCACCGGTTCGAGAATGCTGATCAGGGAACTTACCAGCACGTCGACGTCGCTGTCGTAGTTGTCGGCCACCTTGATGAGCATCTTGTCGAGGTCGCCGGTTTCTTCGCCGACGTCGATCATGTTCACCACGATCGCATCGCACACTTTGGTGGCCCGCAGGGGATCAGCCATCGATTCGCCTTCGCGGATCGCATCGTGAACCTTCGCCAGGGCGCGTGTGTAGACTTCATTGCCGCAGGTTTCTTTCGTGATGTTGATCGCATCCAGAATCGGAACACCCGCGCTGATGAGGGTTCCAAGCGTGCGCGTGAACCTGGCAATGGAGGTCTTGCCCAGAATGCCCCCGAGAATCGGAATCTTCAGCTTGACCGCGTCGACGAGGTATTTGCCGCCCTCGCTCATCTGTATCAGCTTCATGAGCAGCGTAAAGACAATCGGGCTGAACAAAACGTATGCCCAGCCATATTGCTGTGCGAACCAGTAGCTGATGTTCAGCAGGACCTGCGTGATGGGTGGCAACTCAGTATGGAAGTCGTGGAATATTCCCTGGAACTTTGGGATCACGACGATCATGATCAGCGACACGACGCCGACCGCGATGCTGATGACCACCACCGGATAAATCATCGCGCCGATGACCTTCTTTTTGAGCTTCGCGGCTTTTTCCATGAACTCAGCCAGGCGGGACAGAATCAAATCGAGCACACCGCCGGCCTCGCCCGCGTTGATCATGTTTACGTAAAGTTTATCGAACGCCTTTGGAAACTTAGCCATCGCATCCGATAGCGTCCCGCCGCTCTCCACTTCATCGGCGACGCCCCCGATGATCGCCTTCAAAAGCCCGGGTTTCTGCTGCTGCTCGAGAATTTGGAGGCTGCGCAAAATCGGCAAGCCCGCGTCTTGAAGTGTTGAAAGCTGGCGGGTGAAACCGACCAAGTCGACCCGCGGGACGCCACCGATCGAAATCGGCATTTTCCGCTTTTTCTGGAGTGGGGCGGTATCCCCTCCCGCGTTCTTTTTCTTGGCCTGTTTTTTGACGGCTTTTTCTCGAACCTTGGTCGGGAAAAACCCCTTCTGCCGGATCTTGGCGATGGCGTCTTCAGACGTTGCGGCCTCGACTTCGTCCTTCACCTCCTGGCCGGACGAATTCATCGCTTCATACGCATATGTGGGCATAGAGAAACTCCGCTGGCTCGGTTTGTTTTAATTATAGACGCTGTCCACCTCTATGGACGACGCCCGGAACCGAATATTTCGTCAAAAAACGTCCCCATAGCCGCCCAGGACCGCCGTGCCGCGTCGGCATTATAGGCGATGTTGGGAATATGATGCGAATCCGCTGCCGGGTTGGTAAAGGCATGATGGGCCCCCCCATAGACGATCACCTGGTAATCCACATGGGCTGCCTTCATCTCATCCTCAAAAGCCGCAACCTGTGCCGGCGGCACGAATGCGTCTTCGCCGCCCGTACATACTAGGACCTTACCCTTGATATTCTTGGCATCGCCGGGCCGGTCCGTGCTCAAACCGCCATGAAAGGATACCACGGCAGCCAGGTCCGCTCCGCTGCGGGCCAGTTCGAGCGCCACGGTGCCGCCAAAGCAATAGCCGATTGCCGCGAGATGGCTACGATCGACGTGCGGGTCCTTTGCGAGGACATCCAGGGCTGCTTGCGCGCGGGCGCGAAGGAGATCCAAATCTCCTTTCACCGCTCCACTTAGCTTTGTTGCTTCCTCGGCACTATCGGTCGTGACATTTGCGCCGTACATATCCGCCGCGAAGGCGACATAGCCCATTCGCGCGAGGTTTTCGGCCTGTTGCTTGGGGAAGTCATTCAGTCCCCACCATTCCGGAAAGACCAGCACGCCGGGCCTCGGCGTCTGGATGCTGTTGTCGTACACGAGTAATCCCTCAAGGTCCGTATTCCCTTGCCGATATTGAATGGGCGTCTTCACGATCTCTCCATAAGAAAGGGCCGGCAGAAGCAGAAAAAAAAGTACATTTAGCCACCGAATCATTAGTCCTCCCAGGGCTTGAACTTGCTAGGCTTGGAATACTTGAGTACACTCCCAATCAACCACCGCGACACGAGTCTGGACCATCAGTCCGCTCCTATTATTCCATTGATGGCCTCTTCTAGCCAATCCCCCGCCCGCGATCAACGCCTCGATTTTTGGCGAGGGCTGTGCCTCGTCGACATGCTACTGGTCCATCTCTATTACCAAAACGTCCAATTCGGGGATTTTCTTGGCAAATTGCTTGGCGAATATACACGCTTCGCGGCCGGCGGATTTATCTTTGTTTCCGGGCTGAGCATCGGCGTGATTTTCCTCCCCCGCGCGCTCGACGAAAATCGCCGCGCCAAAACCTACAAAAGCCTTTTGCGGCGATCGTTCTACATACTTGCCGTCAATTATCTCTCCGCCATGGTTCTGGTCTTGATGGCGATTCTCGTACCCCAAAATGGATCCGACGCCGCGTACATGGTCCGCGGCAGCTTCATCCACCCGCTGGTGCTTCTCCGCAACATCTTCCTCCTCAAAGAGGGCGGCGATCTTCTCCCGTTCTACGTCATGATGATTGCCATCTCGCCCCTGCTCCTGGCAGGTGTCCGCCGGAGATTGGGCTGGCTCTCAATCCTCATCGCAAGTGTGGCGTTGTTCGTCTGGGGTCTCTGGCATCCCTGGGTTCTGGCGCTAGCCCAGCACGACAAATTTCCCCCGGTCCTCTGGCAGACCATCTTCGTCGCCGGTTTTCTCCTGGGTTACGCGTGGCCAAAATATAACGCTCTGACGAACAAGTCGAAGCTCGTCATCGCCGCTGTTTCGTGGGTTTTTGTCTCAGCTCTGTTCGTCATGGAATACAGCTATCAATGGGGCATGCCCCAACTAAGCTTCAACGTCTCATTCATGAAGGTTCCGCTTTCCACCGCCGAAGGCTTCAGATACCTCTGCATTATCATCGCCATCATCACCACCACCGACCTGCTCTGGCCGATGATCAGCGACACGTCCGCCTCGGCATTCGTACAGACACTTGGCCGCAAGAGTCTTCCGGTTTACGTGCTTCATCTCTGGGTTGTCCAAATCCTTGGAGCATTGGCACTCGCGTGGCCATGGATGGGCGCATGGCAAATTCTCTTCGCCGGCTTCTCGCTCCTGATCCTCTGGCTCTTCGCCCTGATTCTGGATATCTCCAAATCCCCCAGGCAAAATCGGTCCTCCCTTGCCTCAATGGTGCAGCGAGTCTTTCGTTGCGATCCGGTTACCGGGCCGGCCCGGTAAGCGCAAATGCAAATCCTCCACGGCATTCCCGGCCTGCTTATCGCTCCGAAAAAATCCGTCATCTCCATAGGGAATTTTGACGGCCTGCATCTCGGCCACCGGCGAATCCTCCAAACCGCCCAAGACCTTGCCACCGCCAAAAACTCCAAAGTCGTCTTGGTCACTTTCGAGCCGCACCCACTGACGGTGCTTCGTCCCGATGCCGCGCCTCCGAGGCTCACGCCGCCGGCCATCAAAGAGCCTCTTCTCGAATCCGCAGGCGTCGATTACCTGGTAATTCTTCCGCCCGAGCCGCAGGTGCTCGGCCTGACCGCGGAAGATTTCTGGGCAATTCTTCGCGATCAAGCGGAAGCCGCCGATTTGGTGGAAGGCGCCAGCTTCCGCTTCGGCAGGGGGGCTAGGGGGACCATCGCCAGGCTTCGCGATTGGACGGCAACCTCACAAACAAAACTCCACGTTGTTGATTCCGTCCAGGTTCCGCTTTTGGATTTGCAAATTACTCCGGTCAGCAGTTCCGTGATCCGCTTTTTGCTTGCCTATGGCCGGGTCCGCGACGCGGCCATCTGCCTTGGCCGACCGTACGCGCTCTTCGGGCAAGTGGAAAAGGGTTTTTCCCGTGGCAAGCAAATGGGTATTCCGACAGCCAATCTGCGCTGCGACGATCAACTCGTCCCTGCCGACGCGGTTTACGCCGGCCGCTGCACGATCAATGGCAAAACCTATCCCGCCGCAATCAGTATTGGGACGAATCCAACCTTCGGCCAAAACCCTCGTCAGATCGAAGCTCACCTAATAGGATTCGATGGCGACCTCTACGGCAAGCAGTTGACGGTGGAACTGGTTGATTGGCTACGCGAGCAGCGTATATACATTGGCGTGGACCCGCTCATGGCGCAAATTCACAAAGACATCGCGGTTACTGTAACGACTGCCGCCAAAAATTTAGCGATGCCGATCGCAAGTTTGTGTGCAACTGAATCAGAGGGTGGAGTTGTATGAAGAACATGACCGTAAGTGCTGCCCCAATTCCCCACCTTCCAATCCGCTCCCATTAGCCTAGAATTACCTGGATGACGGAGCCCGCTCCAATCTTTCTTGATGTCCCCACGCTCCTGGAAGCCAGCGAGCCACGGCCGAGGGTTTCCTGGACGCATTTCATGATCGCGGGATTTGCGCTGGCGATCTTTCTTTCATGGTATGTCGGTCGATCCTCCCAAACAGCGGAAGTTCAGGCAGCCCTTTCCACGTTCATCGGGGCCGGGCTGGTTGCGTTCATCGGCAGCATGGCTCTGGCCGCGTTCATGGGCGTGCGCAAGGCCCGCGCTGAATTTGCCGCCGTCGCGGCTCTTGAAGAACTCGTTCAGCTTCGCCGATGGCCGGATGCTGCGTTAATCCTGCAAACGCTTCTATCCCGACCGGTCCGCTCGCCATTCTCCCGGGCCCAGGCCCTGATCTATCTGGCGATGGTTCTGACGCGATATCACCGTTTCGAGGATTCGGTGCTTGTTCACGATTACGTGCTTGAGCATATCCCGCTCGATGATGCTACGGATCATGGCACCCGGCTTGCCCGCGCTCTCTCGTTGCTGCGTGAGGAAAACCTTCTTGATGCCGAC
The DNA here is from genome assembly GCA_003153655.1 of Phycisphaerales bacterium. Lineage (GTDB taxonomy): Bacteria > Planctomycetota > Phycisphaerae > Tepidisphaerales > Tepidisphaeraceae > PALSA-1353. The sequence continues at coordinate 8,867 of PMAK01000030.1, read as the reverse complement.
CGCGCAATCGCCGAACTCCGTCGCAACAGCCGTGGCATGGAATCCGCCGGTCTGGCTCTGGTCGAAATTTATCGTGATGTGAAAACCGGGCATCCCGCGGAAGCCATTGAAATCTTCGAGCAGCGCCTCCAGGCCATGCGTCGCCAGCTCGGCCATCGTCTCGCCGACGCCTGGGCCCTAGCCGCCCGCGCCTACGACATGCTTGATCGTCCGGACGAAGCCAAACGCGCTTTCGAAAATGCAACGCTGCTCGCCCCCCTGGCCGAGCTCGTACGCCGATATCCCGAAGTCGCGCCCCTCGGCAAGACCTATTTGCCAGCCATCGCGCCCGCGGAGGTCGTATAACCATGCTTCCCGTCGATATTGCCATCACCCGCTTCCGCCGCGATCTCGTTATCGCCGCTCTGCTGCGCATGCTCCTGGTTATTGTGGCCCTCGCGTGCGTATTGGCCGGCCCCGTCTTCGGACGCGACGACGGAATGTTCATCCTCATGATTGTCGGAGCGGCGTGGGTCATGCTCAGTTATCGCAGCATGCAGCGAACCCGAATCGCCGCCGATTCACCTTCGCTGATCGCGGCCGGTGAATTCGACCGTGCCGAGGATCATATTGATACCGCGCTCCGCACCTTCTCACTGTTTCGGAGCGCCAAGCTTCTCAGCCTGCACCACCTGGCCCTGCTTCGTCACGCGCAGCACCGCTGGCGCGAATCGGCTCTTCTCTGCCAGGCAGTCCTTTCGCAAAAACTTGGAAGCCTTCAGAGTCTGGCCAAAACGACGCTTTTGCTTCTGGCTGACTCCATGCTCCAGATGGGCGATCTCAAGAGCGCGTTTGACGCCTTGGCGCGAATATCGCGCCTGCGCCTGAACCTTGCGGAGGCCCTTACGCTGCAAATGTTGCAACTTGATTACGGCTCGCGCATTGGCGCATGGGAGTCCATGTTGCAGGGAGCTGGTGTTAAGGTCCAAATGTCGGAATTGATGCCCACGCTGAATGCCGCCCGGTCACAGGCATATCTGTCGCTGGCGGCCTATAAATCGGACCGTCTCGAGCTGGCAGGCTGGCTCCGCCGGCGTGCCGAGCTTCTTGCCGATCCAAAGGACATTGCTTCCGATCGACCGGCGCTGGAAGAAGTCTTTCGGCAAAGCGGGAACGGGTCGATCTAATATCTAATAGCGTCGGGGCGTGTCGCCCCGGTCTGGGACGGCAAGGCGAAACATTCAAAACTCAATGCCAGCCTCTTGCCCGCACGCGGCCGCTTCACGAAGATGAACGCGAAGTTGAAAGATTGTTTCCTATGGAGAGTCCGATGAGGAATCGATGGGTGCTTGGATTAATGATGGCAATCCTTGTGATGGCCATGGGCTGCGCATTGGCTGACGACCAGCCGGACGCGAATGCTCCGACCGATCCGGACGGCTCGATCGCCTTGTCCGAATACTTCGCGACCTTCGCGCATCAGATCCTGCGAGAGGACAAGCTGCCCGCCAAGGCCCTCGATCTCAGCGCGGCACTGTATCAGGCCGCGGTTCGCCTCAATCCCAAGGAAGCGCGTTTCTCACGCGCTTTGGCCGACATTTATCTCGAGCTTAACGACACGAGCGGCGCTATCTCCGCCCTCAAGACATACCTCAATCTCGAACCCGCCGATCAAACCGCCATGGTGCAGCAGATCGACGTCTATCTCCGCACCCCGGCGATGCAGTCGCTCGTCCAGCGCCTGCACTACCTTCGCTCATTGCTCCAGATTCAGCAGATACCGAGCGCCGTCCGAAGCGAAGTTGCGCTTCGCTGCGCCCGCTTTTACATCCAGCGATCGCAGATCGCCCTGGCCATCAAAATGCTCGACACCGCCCGGACCCTCAATCCGGTGAATCTCGACGCTCTGCGCATGCGGTACGTCATGACGCAGGCTGACGCGTTGCCCGTCGATCGCGTTCAGCAGTTGCTTGGAATCATGCAGGCCAATCCCGCGGAGCCGACGGTCGCCTCCCGCCTTGCCGAGCAACTCGCCCAGATGGGGCTCGTGGAACCCTCCATTACCTGGTATGGCTTTGCCAACAAGCTCTATTCGGGCTCCAGTTCACATGCCGACCCTGCATTCGTTCTGGGAGCTACCTCCGAACTGCTCCTGGGCAATCATCCTGACGAAGCTGCGCAGCTCGCCAGCAAATACATCGAAGCACTTCCCGATGACGCCGACGGTTGGTTCGTCTGGCTTTCAATCTGCAAATTCCAGTTGGATCTCGATCCCACGGACCAGACAGCCAAGGCTCAGTATTCCTCCACGATCCTTAAAGCCACCATCGCCATTTCCAATCGTCTCCAAAAGATCCGTCATACCGCCGGCGATACCACGGCCACCACGCGTCCAATCGCTTCCCCAACCCCGACACAACTTCCCAGCCTCGCCGGTGATTCCGATCTCNNGACCCTTACGTCGAGTCCCTTACCTCCCTGGCATGGCTGGATTTGTATTACGCAAAAGATGCTGCCGCGGCGGACCCGCTTATCGCCGCGCTCGCCAACTTCCTCCCTCCAAGCAATGTTAAGCTCCGCAGCTTGCAGGCCTGGCGACAAATGGTCGGGGGTGATCCTGCCGGCGCTCTCCCCAAGCTTCGCGCGATTGCCAATAACGATCCGCTTGCCGCCATGGGCGTCCTTATTGCCGAATCTTCTGATCCGGTCCAAAAGGACCGCATTTCCTACGAAGCCAGCAAGCTCATAAACGAACATCCATCCGGCATTATCGGGGCGGTTCTGTGGGCGGAATTCAGCCGGTTCCACATCGCCATCGCTCCTTCACCTTCTTCCGGCGCGATCGCCACGCTGGTCGCCAACGTCCCGACTTCCTTTCTTGAATTGATCAGCGAGCCCAAGGCTTTCTATCAAGTGCAGGTCAACCCCGTGAAGGCCGCCTACAAGTATGGAGAACCGATTCTGGTCCGAGTTTCTCTACAGAATATCAGCAGCGTTGATCTGGCCATCGGCGATGATTGCGCCGTCCATCCCGAACTATGGATCGACGCCCACATGCGTGGAACGCTTGCCAATAACATTATTGGCGCCGCAATCGGCCGGCTCGATCAGCGCCTCGCGCTTGCTCCCAACGACATCGTGAGCACTGTCTTTCGCGTTGATCAAGACGCCCTCTTTCCGTACTTCAACAACAATCCAAACCTCGATCTCCTCGTGAATCTTACTCTTGTCGTTAATCCGACTCATATCGCGCAAAGCGCTCCCGGCCAGCCAGACACCGCCAGCCCCGGGACGTGCGGCTATTCTGTCCAGTCGACGGATCTCATCGCACGCGAGCCCGTCCCCATCGGAACTGATGACCAGGCCACCCAACTCGTCATGAGCGTCGATCCGGCCGTAGGCGGCGACAAAATCCGGTTGATGCAGATTCTCTATGTCTACGTCGCCAGACTCCACGACAGCCAGTACCCCAAAGCTCCGGAGCTCATCAAAACGTTTCTCGCCAAACTCCGGAGGGCACAGAGCGACGGGAATCCCGCAGTTCTATCGTGGCAAAAGTTCCTCATCGCCACGCTTGCTCCAGGCGATGACGATCGTTTCAACGCGATCAATGCCATGTCCAAGGACAGCTATTGGCAAACCCGTCTGCTGGCACTCGAAGGGGCTCGGGAGCTTTTGGGAGCGAAGGGGCTTACCATCGCCAATCAGCTTNNCAGCTTTCGACCGACACCGACCCCATTGTCCGCAGCTACGCTGTCGCCTTGTCGCAATCATTGCAACAGACCGCCGCGACCCAGCCGAGCGACACGGCTCAGACGCCCGAATCAGCCCCCGCCTCGACGCCCGCGGTTGCTCCGCCGAGCGATTTCACGCCTGATTCGCCGGCCCAGCCGGCGGTATCCCCGGAGTCGTCCATCGGCAACCCGAAGGAATAGCCCGTGACGCCTCAGAAAGACCAACCCTCCCTTCCCGGGCCCAAACGCCTCGGGTTCGTCGATGATTTCAAGCGATTCTTTCTTCGCGGCCTTGCCACGATTCTCCCCACGCTTGTCACGCTCTGGTTGCTCATCTGGGTGTGGGATTTTCTCTGGGATAACATTGGCCGAAGCGTCATTAACTTCATCCGCATCGGATGGTACGACGCCGGCGCCCGCGATTGGCTCCCGTTTCAGACCAAGCATTACATTCGCTGGCAATTGGATGACAATGATTTCGGCACTCGCCTCCTCGGCGTCGTTCTGGCGGTCTTATTGGTTTACATCATTGGGGTTTTTGTCGGTAACCTGATTGGTCTGGCATTCTGGCGCGTGGCCGAACGCTCGCTCATGCGGATTCCGCTTGTCCGCGCGATCTATCCGGCCGTTAAACAGGTCACGGATTTCGTCCTCGCCGACCGCACCCACCAGTTTCAGGGAAGCCGCGTCGTCGCCGTTCAGCCGCACGAGCAAAACATTTGGTCCATCGGCCTCATCACCAGCGCCCGCCAGTGGACGCTCGACGCGGGACCGGAGGAAATGATGACGGTCTTTATCCCCTCAAGCCCAACCTCTTTCAGCGGATACGTCCTGGTCGTCCCCCGAAGCAAGGTGATCGAGCTTCCCATGACCGTGGAAGAAGCGCTGCGGCTTCTGGTCACGGGAGGCCTCATCATGCCCGGCGAGGGGAAAACCGACGGCAAAGACATTGCCTCCCAAGTTGATGTTTCCGCCCAGCCCGCAGTGCGAATCGCCGTCGATCCCATTCCGTCTCCCAGGCCGCTGGAAAAAATAGGTTAGTCGTGATTCCAGGCACGGTCTTTGTTTCCGATTTCATGTACAATGGTCCGCAAGATACGGAGGTTCATTTGATCGTTACCATCTCGTCGCGTCACATGGAGGTCACGCCCGCGCTCAAGGCATACGCCGAACAGAAAGCCGCGAAACTGACCCGCTACTATGACCGCATCCAGGAAATCGAGGTTATCTTCGACAACGCAAAGGAATCGATGCGGGTCGAAATGATCGTCAATGCCGAACACAAGAACATGTTTATCGCGCACCACGCGGGCGAAGACGCCTACGCGTGCATCGACGGGTGTTTCGCCAAGCTCGAGCGTCAGCTATCCGATCACAAGAAAAAATTCCGCAATCGCAAGCATCCCGATGGGAACGACAAGCATGCAATGGGCTCCTCACCAACCATTGGATCCGTCGCGGCGGGCGGCAAAACGGGAAAATCAAGGAACAAACGACAGTGAAAGGGCCGCGGTTCTTATGAAGCTGAAAGAGTTCATCATTTCGGAAGCGATCGTTCCGCAAATCATCGCGACCGATCGCGATTCTGCCCTCCGCGAGCTCGCGACGGCTCTCGCCGCCGCCGGCGCTCTTCCCGCCGACGCCGTCGAGGAGATCGTGCAGGCGCTCATCAAGCGGGAGCAGAACGGCTCCACCGGCTTCGGCAAGGGCGTCGCCGTCCCGCACGTCAAGCATCCAAAGGTCAAGCAGATCGCCGGGACCATCGGACGCAGCGCCGCGGGCCTGGATTTTGCCGCCCTCGATCACCAGCCGGTGTTCACCATTTTTCTGCTGCTGTCGCCTGAAAATCAGCCGCAACAACACCTGCAGGCCATGAACATCGTCTTCAGCAACCTGCAAAAGGACATCTTTCGTCGGTTCCTGAGGCAGACCACGACGCGCGAGGCGATTGTCGAGTTGCTTGATGAGGCGGATCAGCGCCCGTGAGTCTACTCAAGCGGAATGCATCGCCCATGCCCACAGCGTCGCGTGACATCATTGTCCTGAACTCCCTCGGCCTCCACGCCAGGCCCGCCATGCAATTCGTCGATACGGCCAATCAGTTCCGCTCGCAGGTGACGGTCATCAAGGGCGGGGATCAGCCTTATCAGGCCGACGGAAAAAGCGTCATGCAGATGATCATTCTAGCCGCCACCGAAGGAACGCCGCTCAAAATCCTCGCCGTCGGCGACGATGCCGAGGTCGCCGTCGAAAAGCTCGCGCAGCTTTTCGACGACAAATTCGGGGAAGAATGATCCAATGGAAATCAAAAAGGGAATCGGCGTGTCTCCCGGAGTTGCCATCAGCACGGCCCTCGTGCTCGATGCGGAAAATCTCGCCATTCCCCGCCGCCAGATTGTCGCCGAGAATATCGATGCCGAACTGGCAAGGTTCGACGTTGCCCTCAAGGATGCGATCCAGGCCCTCACCCGCCAGCGCGACGACCTTCTCGTCCATCAGCGCAAGGAAATCGCCGCCATCATCGATTTCCACATCGGCGTCCTCAAAGACGTTTCACTGACAACGCAGATCGTCGCTGAAATCCGCGATCACCGCAGCACCGCCGAATTTGCCGTCAGCACCGTCATGCGAAAGTACGCAGCCGTCTTCTCGAGGATGGCCGACCGCTACCTCGCCGAGCGTGTGAAAGACATTCACGACATCGAGCGACAGCTCCTCCTTCGCCTCATGGGCCAGGAGCGACTTGATCTGTCGCACCTCGCCAGCGACGTCATTATCATCGCCCACGATCTGCTCCCCAGTCAGACCGCGTCGCTCGACAGAAAACATGTGAAAGGCTTTGCCACCGACGCCGGCGGGCGCACCAGCCACACCGCCATCGTCGCCCGAGCCATGGGGATTCCGGCAATCGTCGGCCTCGGTGATATCACCGCCGAGGTTTCCGCCGGCGATATGATCATCATCGACGGCAACCACGGCGTTGTGATCATCAACCCCGACGAGCAGGCCCTGACAGAGAATCGTGGCGCCGAGATCCGCCGACTGCAACTCGATACCGAACGCGCCAGCCTCCAGGATTTGCCCGCCCAGACTCTCGATGGACATCTCATCAGCCTCATGGCCAACATCGAATTTCCCGCCGAGGTCGATGAAGCCCTTCGCCGCGGCGCTGAAGGCATCGGTCTCTACCGCACCGAATTTCTCTATCTCGCCAGCGATCATGAACCGAGCGAAGACGAGCATTATGGCTCCTATGCCGACGCGCTTCTCCGCCTCAAAAATCGCCCGCTGGTCATCCGTACGCTCGACCTCGGCGCTGACAAATACACCCAGTCCAAAGCGCTCAATCCCGAGCGCAACCCATTTTTGGGTGACCGCTCCATCCGCATGTGCCTGCACGATATCCCCATGTTCAAGCGCCAGCTTCGCGCCATCATGCGAGCCAGCGTACTGGGCGATGTCCGCGTCATGTTTCCCATGATTACCACCCTCATGGAACTCCGGCAGGCAAGAATGCTTCTCAACGATGTCATGGAGGAATTGGAAGATGAAGGCGTCTCCCACAATCGCGATATACCCGTCGGCATGATGATCGAAGTTCCGTCGGCCGCCCTCATGGCCGAAAAATTCGCCAAAGAGGTCAATTTCTTCTCGATCGGCACCAACGACCTGATCCAGTACACGCTGGCCGTCGATCGAACGAATGAAAAGGTTGCCGGCCTCTTTTGTCCGGGCCATCCTGCCGTGCTGGGTCTGGTTCGGGATGTCATTCGCAAAGGCTCGCGCACCATCAGCGTGAGCATGTGTGGTGAAATGNNTTTGTGAGCATGTGTGGTGAAATGGCGGGCGAACCCCTGTACACTCTATTGCTCCTGGGACTGGGCCTCACGACGTTCAGCATGAACGCCCCCGACATCCCGGAGGTAAAAAAAATTATCCGTTCCACCACCATGGAGCATGCCAGGCAGGTGGCTCGGAGGGTTATGAGTTTTGACAGCGAGCGCCAGGTCATGCACTACCTGCGCGACGAAACACGGAAAATTGATCCGGAGGCGTTTTGAGGAAAAAAGCGCCCCTTTCCTAAAAGGACTTACAAATAGTGGCCAAAGAAATGCTCATCAACGTCTCCCAGGGCGAAGAATGCCGAATCGCACTGGTGGAAGACGGAAGGCTCGAAGAGCTTTACATGTAGCGCACGAGCGCTACCAGTCACGTCGGCAACATCTACAAGGGCCGCGTGACCAATGTCGAGCCGTCTATCCAGGCGGCCTTCATTGATTTCGGGCTCGGGCGCAACGGGTTCCTTCATATTTCCGATCTCCTTCCCAGCTATTTCGGCGAAGGCGCATCGGACGTGCATGAAACCGTTGGCAGGAAGCTCTCCCGCCGCGATCGCCCGCCCATTCAGCGCTGCCTCCGGCGCGGCGATGACATCATCGTTCAGATCATCAAAGAGGGCATTGGGACCAAGGGCCCGACGCTCACCACCTATCTCTCCATACCGGGGCGCATCCTCGTGATGATGCCCGGCATGTCTAAGATGGGGGTCTCCCGAAAAATCGAGGATGATGAAGAGCGCCGCCGCCTCCGCCACATTCTTGATTCATTGAAGCCCCCTAAGGATGTCGGCTTCATCATCCGCACGGCCGGTGTTGGAAAAAGCAAAACCGAAATCCAGCGCGACCTCACGTACCTCACCCGGCTCTGGGCTACTTTCGTCAAGAAGCGAGACAGCGGCCCCGGCCCGATGGAACTCTATACCGAGGGCGATCTCGTCACGCGCAGCGTGCGCGATGTCTTTACCAGCGACATCGAATCCATCATCGCCGACGACAAGGAAGTCGTGAAGCGCGTCAAGGAAGTTATTAAGCTCGCCAACCCCCGCACCAAGAATAAGGTTGAGCTCTACGACGGCCCCGTACCCTTGTTCCATAAGTACAACATCGAGCGCGAAATCGAGCTGATGTACAGCCGCCATGTCCCGCTCCCGTCCGGCGGCTCGCTGGTGATCGACAGCACGGAAGCCATCGTCGCCATTGACGTCAACAGCGGAAAATTCCGCGAGCACGCCGACGCGGAGACCACGGCTTTCAAGACGGACATGGAGGCCGCCGACGAAATCCCGCGCCAGCTTCGCCTCCGCGATCTGGGCGG
>PMAK01000261.1 GCA_003153655.1 Phycisphaerales bacterium | reverse complement strand
GACGCAGCAAGTCGACGTGCGGGTCATCGCAACGACTAATCGCAATCTGGAGAACTGTGTTGAAGAGGGCGAATTTCGGCGCGATCTTTTTTATCGCCTGAATGTTGTGCCGATCGAAATTCCTCCGCTCCGCAATCGCCTGGAAGACATTCCGGAACTCTGCCGGCATTTCATCCATCAGGCCAGCAAGCGAGAGCGCACCGCGTTCCGCCACATTGAGCCGGAAGCCATCTCGCTGCTTCAGCATTACGATTGGCCGGGAAACGTGCGGGAGTTGCAGANNTAGAACATTATCGAGCGCGCGGTCGTCCTCGAAAGCGAGCCGGGTGTGATCCGTGCGCAGACCATCGAGCCCTGGCTCAAGCAGCATCACGCGGCGCCGGTCGCTGAAGGTCTTGCCGGGCGTCCGCTGGCTGATATCGAAAAGCAGGTGATTCTCAGCACGCTCCAGCAGTTTAAAGGCCATCGCGTCCGCACCGCCAGCGCTCTGGGGATCGGGGTCCGAACCCTCGGCATGAAGCTTAAACGCTGGCGCGAAGAAGGCGAACTAGCGGAGGCGATTGCCCATGAATAAGCGCAGTTTCTGCGCCAAGTTGCGCAGTATTCGCGGTGATTTACGTCGCTCACGGGCGGATTTTTCGGAAGGTTTATCCCGGCACGGGATTTGATATCGGAGGTTCAAATGTATCTGGATCGTCTTCTCAATCAGGGAAACGAGCCGGTTCTGGAAAAATGGCTTGAGTTCACCGATGCGCGGCAGCGGTTGCTCGGCGAGGACGTGGCGAATTCGTCCACGCCCGGCTTTATACAAAAGGATCTTTCGCTGGACCAGTTTCAAACGTTGCTGGCCAAAAAGGTAAAACAGCAGGATACGGCGGCCCCGGGCAGCGTGCAATTTGAAGATATCTCCATGGACATTCAGCACCCGCGCAAAGGAATTCTCTTCCATGACGGCAATAACCGTTCGATGGAGCAACTCATGAGCGATCAGGCGAAGAACGCCCTCATGCACTCCCTGGCAGTGGAACTGCTTCGGGATCAGTATTCCATGATGGAAACCGCGCTTAAGGAAGGAAAGTAAACAATGTTTGATATTCTCGACATGGGCGCCAGCGCATTGACGGCTCAGCGCACCCGCATGGACACGGTCGCCGGCAATATTGCCAACATCAATACGCTGCGCGACGCCAGCGGCAAGTCTAATCCGTATCGCCGGCGATTTGTCCTCTTCGCCCCAGGACAGGCCGAAAATTCCTCAAAGCCCGGCGTCCATGTGAAATCGATCCAGACTGATCCCTCTCCGTTTCCCAAACGGTACGACCCCGGCAATCCCGACGCTGATAAGGATGGATACGTCAGCTATCCCAACATTGATCTGTCGGTAGAATTCGTCAACGCCCTGGAAGCCTCGCGGGCGTATGAAGCGAACGTAACGATGATGGACACCGCAAAGTCGATGTTCAATTCCAGTCTGCGGCTTTTGGCGTAAAGTATGGCAGCTAAGCAATGATCCAGGGAGCAGCAAACAATCTCGGCAACATCACCGGCATCACGCAGACGCCGGGGAAGTCGTCGTCGCCGGACGCCACCACCGGCTCCAGCTTTGCCGACATGCTGAATAAAAGCATTGACGAAGTCTCGCGGCTTCAGCAGGACGCCTCCAAGGCGGTGAATGATGTCGCCACCGGGCAAAACGAAAACGTCACGGGCGTCATGACCGCGGTCGAAAAGTCGGACCTGGCCTTCAAGACGCTTTTGACCATTCGCGCAAAACTCATGGACGCTTACGAAGAAATCAAACAGATCTCGGTGTGAGGTCTTAAATTTCACAGATGCGATCCTCGGCCAAGGAGGGCTGAGCGATGGAATTTCTCAAAGCACAAATCACGCGAATTCAGGAGCAGCTCACAGGCCTCTCGGCCACGCAGAAGATGCTCGTGGTGTCGCTATTGACCATCATGGTGATGACGCTGCTCTGGTGGGCCCACTGGGCCGCCGAGCCGGAGATGTCGCCCCTGCTGGATCAATCTCTTTCGCAGGACGAGCTCGGGCAGATCGCCACCAGCCTCCAGGCGCAGGCCATCCCATACAAAACGGTTGGCGACAAAGTTTATGTCCCGGCCGACCGGAAGGTGGAAGTTCTCGCGGTCCTGGGTTACTCGCAGGCGCTGCCGCGGAATTTCGATCAGGGCTTTGATGAGATGACCAAGCAGATGAACTGGCTCGATCCGCCAGACAAGACCGACAAAATGTTTCTTGAGGAAAGGCAGCGGCTGCTTGCTTCGATCATCCGGCGATTCCCCGGCGTTCAGGACGCGGCGGTCGTCATCGATCCGACCACCGAGCGGCGTCTGGACGGCAACGATGTTCAGCCGGTCGCCACGGTGATGGTCACCACGAGCCGCAACAGCACGACCGCCAACCGGCAGCTTGCCGACGCCGTCGCGGGAACTGTCAGCGGCGGCCAAGCGGGCCTTGCCCGAAGCAATATCAATGTGACGATCGACGGGGTCCCGTTTACCATCAAGGATAAGTCCGACGATGACCTGGGCTCCGGCGACGACGGGGTTGAGCTTCAGAAACATTGGGAAGACCACTACCGCGAAAAAATTCTGGCTGATGCCCTCCAGGACATCCGCGGCGCGATTGTCGGCGTGACTGTCAAGGTCAACACCGCCCAAACCGTGACCACGACTCACATGGTTGATCCCAAGCAGGTCGTTTCACTGCCGACCCATACGCAGGAAACCACCGATGACCAGACGGCTGAGCCCGCGTCATCGCAGGAAGTGGGGGCGGTCCCGAATACCGCGATGTCTCTACCCAGTGGCAGCGGCGGGGCGGGCGGATCAACCAGTTCCAGCGACCAGTCTGAATTCGAGAACGATCATTTCAAGAAGGATGAAATCGTCAAGCAAGGCTCCGGCGACGCCACGCTTGTCAGCGCTTCCGTCCGCATCCCGCGCACTTATTTCATACAGGCCTATAAAAACGAGAACGGCGGCAAAGACCCGGACGATCCAACCGCGCTGACGAATTACATGAACGCGCAGCTGCTGCAAATCCGCAGCGCGATCAAAGGATGCGCGCCGGTTGTGGATGACGCCCTCTATGTCAGCTCCTACAGCGACGTGATGCCGCCCGAAGCTCCCGTCGATATGCAAGCCGCCGCCACTTCGCCATTCACCGGCACCGTGGGCCGGCATGGCAAGGAAATCGGCGTCGGTCTTCTCGCGGTCCTGAGTTTATTCATGGTTTCCATGATGGTTCGCAAAGGCGTGCCCGCCACCGCGACCGCCATCGACGCAATGGACGGCGGAGATGACACCACGCTGAATGGGAATGAATCCATCGTCGGAAAAGCCTCGGAAAACGCCAATTCTCTGGATGGCATGGAACTCGACCCCGAAACCGTCAAGGCGCAGCAGATGCTTGAGCAGGTGCAGCAGATGGTCACCGCCAACCCAGACGCGGCGGCCAACCTCGTCAAGCGCTGGCTGAACAGATGATCGAAAGGTGGCCGGGGTAAAACTCGGCCTGATGGAACAAGGCAGAACTTTCCGGTGTGCGCAAATCCGCGATCCTGCTCCTCTCGCTCACTCAGGAGCAGGCCGCTGAAATTCTCAAACGCTTGCCGCCTGAGGCCGTCGAGGATGTCAGCCGCGAGATCGCCAGCATCGGCGAAGTGACGATGGACACCCGAAAGGGGATTTTTGGCGAGTTCTACAATCTCGCCCTGGCCAATTCCTATGTCAGCGAAGGGGGCCTCGAATACGCCAAGGCCCTCATCCGAAAATCCCTGGGCGACGACGACGCCAACCGCATCATTAAGCAGGTTACCCAGCAGGTTCAGATCTCCCCGTTTTCCTTTCTCCAGAAAGCCGAAAGCGAAAATCTGCTGACATTCATTCAGGATGAGCATCCGCAAACGATTGCCCTTATCCTCGCGCATCTTCCGTCGCAGAAGGCGAGCGAAATCCTCGTCGGCCTCCCGAGCCAGAAGCAGATCGAGGTCGTCAAGCGCGTGGCCAACATGGAGCAGACCAATCCCGAGGTCATCAAGGAAGTGGAGCGGGGGCTGGAACATCGTCTCTCGGACATCGTCAGCCAGACCTTCGAAAAAGCGGGGGGCGTGGATACCGTCGCAGAAATTCTCAATCTTGCCGACCGTTCCACGGAAAAAGGAATCATGGAAGGCCTTGAAGCGGAGGATCCCGATCTCGTCGAGCAGATTCGACGTCTTATGTTCGTCTTCGAGGACATTCTTCTGGTCAACGACAAGGGGATTCAATCCGTGCTCAAGGAAGTGGACAACGAAGAGCTGGCCCTGGCGCTGAAGACGGCCAGCGAGGATCTCAAGCAGAAGATTTTCAAGAACATGTCCGAACGGGCCGCCCAGCTCATCGCCGAAGACATGCAATATATGGGTCCCGTGCGTGTCAGCGACGTGGAAGCCGCTCAGCAGAAGATCGTGGATATCGTGCGCCGCCTGGAAGATGCGGGCGAAATCATCATCGCGGGCCGCGGCGGCGAAAAAGAAATGGTTGTCTGATTCAAATAGCTTCCGTGCCGGGAGAAACCCATGGGCCTCATCAAAGCCGCCGACGCTCCGATCAGTGTTTCCGCTTTTTCGATGCAGGATATCGAGGCCGCCGCGCGGAACGTGATTCTTCGCGCCCAGAAAAAGGCGGAGCAGATCACTGCCGCCGCCCAAGCGGAAGGCCGCGAAATTAAATCCCAGGCCCGCATCGAAGGCTTGGCCGAAGGGCGCCGCCTCGGCCTTGCCCAGGGAACGGATGAAGGCAAAAAATCGGGCCACGCGCAAGCATTGGCGGAAAATACCGCCGCGATGACGAAGCTCATTCAGACCCTTACCGAAGCCGCGCGTCAACTCGATGACAGCCGCGCGGATCTTCAGAGCCGGGTTCTGACGGAAGTGGTCGATCTCGCGTGCCGGATCGCCCGGCGCGTGACCAAGCGGCAGGGGGCTTTGGACCCCAAAGTCATGTGCCAGAATGTGACGGAAGCCCTCGCCCTTGCCGTTCATGCGGCCGATGTCCGAATCGCCGTGAATCCGTCGCAGTTTAAAACGCTTGAAACCGAAATGCCCCATCTCCGCATGGCGTGGCCGCAACTCAAGCATGTCGAACTGCTGGGTGATCCGGGGATTGCTCCCGGTGGAGCGCGTGTCTTCACAATCCACGGCCAGATTGACGGAGATCTCGATGCCCAGCTCGACCGCATCTTTGCGGAGCTGCTCCCCGACAAAACCGCGGAGGCCACTTGAGCTATCTCGATTCGCAGGTGGATGTGGTGGAATCCGTCTTGCCTTATCGTGTGGTGGGTCAAGTGCAGGCCATCGGGGGCCTGACCATTGATGCCATCGATCTCGCCCTCCCCGTGGGGTCACTCTGCCGGATTACCAGCTTTGGCGGACACACATCCACCGCGGAAGTGATCGGATTTCAACAAGACCGGACGCTGCTGATGGCTCTCGATTCCACCAGCGGCGTAGCCCGGGGCGACCCCATCGAAAATCTCAGTGCCGCCCCCACGATCAATTGCACGCATCGCCTTCTGGGGCGCGTCCTTAACGGCTTTGGTCAGCCGATCGATAACAAGCCGCCGCTGCCGATGGGGACGCGCCGCCGCATCGACGCCCGATCCGTGGCAGCGATGTCGCGCATCAACATTGATCAGCCGATCTCCACGAGCGTCCGCTCCATCGATGCGCTGCATACGTGCGGGCTTGGGCAGCGGATGGGAATATTTTCCGGCCCCGGCGTCGGCAAAAGCTCGCTCATCGGGCAGATCGCGAAGCATACCAGCGCGGAGGTGTCGGTCGTTGCCCTGGTTGGCGAGCGTGGGCGCGAAGTGCAGGAATTTCTGCAGAAAAGTCTCCGCGAGGATGGCCTGAAAAAATGCGTTGTTGTTGTCAGCACGGGCGACGAAGCACCGCTGATGCGCGTGCGATCTGTGAAAGTCGCCTGCACGATCGCCGAATATTTCCGCGATGANNCCAGCGCCAGATCGGCCTCGCCGCACGGGAGCCACCGGCAACGCGCGGTTATCCGCCCAGTGTCTTTTCGTTACTCCCGCAAGTTCTCGAGCGCGCCGGCCGCAGCCAGCGCGGCTCGATCACCGGCTTTTATACAGTCCTGGTTGAAGGCGATGATTTCAACGAGCCGATCCCCGACGCGGTAAAAGGCATCGTGGATGGTCATATCTGGCTGAGCCGCCCCTTGGCCAATCGGGGTCATTATCCCGCCATTGATGTGCTCCAAAGCATCAGCCGCGTGCGCGGCGACGTTGTCCAAGCGGATCAGGCGCGTCATATCAAGCGGGTTCTTGGCCTGACGGCCGTCTATCAGGACATCGAAGATCTTGTGAACATCGGCGCCTATGTCCCCGGCGCCAACATGGAATTCGATCTCGCCGTCCAGGCCCGTCCGCGAATCGTGCAGTTTCTTCAGCAGGATTCCGGAGCGCCGCTGGCCCTTGAGCAATCGGTCCGGCAACTGGCTGAATTGTTCGCATGGATCGAGCAATTGGAAAAAGCCCTGCGAGCGCAGGCGGCGAAAACAAAAACCACGAGCGGCGCGGCGAAGTGAAATAGGCGTCTATGGCCAAATTTGTCTTCCAACTCGAGGGCGTTCTCCGGCAACGGACTCACGTCGAGCAACAGCGCAAGCGCGAGCTGGCAGTGGTTCAGCAGCAGATGGCCACGCTTGATGCCGAGCTTCGCGCGCTCGACGCCTCCGTGCGCAATGCGGAGCAGGATCTTCGCCAGAACCGGCTGATCGGCCAGATCGATCTTGCATTCCTTGCCGCTCATCGCCGTTATGCATTCGCCATGCAGCGAAAGGCCCTGGGCATCGCGCAGAAGATGGCCCATGTGCAGGTTCATCTCGAAAAGGCCCAGAAAATCGTGGCTGAAGCTTCCAAGCAGAAAAAAATCCTTGAAAAGCTTCGCGAGCGCCGCTTCGCCCGGTGGCGCGAGCAGCTTGAGCGCCGCGATCTGATCGAAATGGACGAAATCTCCACGCGCCTCAGCTACGAGCAAAATCTCGAGGCTGAAATCGACGCGGACAGCAACGTCGCCGAGGGCGATATCGCCGGCGCGGAGGTTTCATGAAAAAGCTTTTCTTCGTCCTCATCTTCACCCTGGCGATGAATTTCCTGGCCGTCGGGGGGGCGATTGGTTATCTGTTTCAATCCGGCAAGCTGGACAAAGCGAAGATTTCCAAAATCCGCGAAGTCGTCTTTCCGCCGCCAGGGTCGGGCGCGACAACGCAGCCCAGCGCGGCCGCCCCCGCGCCGCAGCCGCTGAATCTTGCCAACCTCCTTGAAAAGCATTCCGGCTCCGTCATTGAGCAGGTCGATTTCATTCGCCGAACCGTGGATTCCCAGATGCTGGAATTGGATCGGCGTCAGCGCGAAATGGCCGATCTGAAGCAACAGGTGGATCTCGCCAACCAAAAGCTAGCCTCCGATCGAGCCGCGTTGGAAAAGCGTGAAAAAGCTCTAGCCGACCGCGAGCAAGCCGCCCAGAAGCTTCAAAGCGATACCGGCTTTCAGAACAGCCTCTCTCTTTACAATGCGATGCCTTCCAAGCAGGTTAAATCCATCTTCATGACCCTGAATGAATCAACCGTTCAGGAGTATCTCACCGCGATGGACACGCGCACCGCCGGCAAAATAATCAAGGAATTCAAGTCACCTGACGAAACTGCTTTCATCGAAAGAGTTCTCGAACGCATTCGAGAGGCCCAGGTCTCGGCAACGGACGGAAACAAACCATGAACACAGTTTTGAATCTTTTGCCGCCAAATCCCGCGCCCCCTGCACCGGCCGCGTCATCCAGTTCCACGGATGCGAGCGATGATACAAACTTTTCCCAGGAGTTAAGCCGCGCCAAATCCAAGCCGGCCCATCCGGCGGCCAATTCCGCCCAGACGACAGCCAAAGCGCCGGCCGACCCAACCTCCAAAAAAGCGCAGGCCGATTCCGCGCAACCAAAAACCCAGGGGGATACCGAGCAGAAGAAGCAGAAGTCTCCCGATTCCTCGACCGAATCAGATACGGAGACTCCGGCAACCGCGCAAGACGAATCCCCGGATTCCGCACAAACGGTCGAAACCGAAGCCGAGTTGGCCGCGCAAGTCTCCACTCAAACCAGCGCACTGCGTGCAAAAGTCCGCACGACGCGAGCTGCCGGCCCATCGCTCCCGACGGCCAAATCCGCCGCGGCCTCAACGACATCCACCACCAAATCCGCCGGCAATAAAACCGCTCAACCCGCGGCTGCTCCGCAAACCCCAACGGATCCAGCTTCGCTGCTCGCGGCGGCCGCGGCCCAGCAGACTGCGCCACATCCCACTGGGAGTGGGGATTCCCCATCCAGCGATACCTCCGACACAGCGGGCGTAGCTGTTGGAAATCAAGCCGCGCACAGGCCCAACGTTTCTCCCTTCAAATCGGCGGATTCAACGGGAAATAAATCAGATTCAAAGTCAGATTCAACGTTAGATGCAAATGCGCAAGCCACCGAAACCGCGGCACAGGCTTCCGCGCAATTGCCCGACAAAGCAAAAGCGGGTGACGCACCTGCCGCAGCGCCGATCTCTCCGCTTTTAGCGGATTCCACCGGCGCGCAGCCGCCCGCACCGAACGCTGTGCAACATGCTGCTCCCGCCGCTCCCACAGCCGCTCCGCAGGCTCCGGCCGCGCAATTCGCCGAAACAAATCAGCCGACGATGGTGACCGCCATCACCGGAACCTTGCTGCCAAACGGCGGCTCCATGAGCATCAGGCTTGATCCCCCCGAACTCGGGGCCCTGCAAATCACCGTGAAAATGGAAAACGGGGTGATGTCCGCGTCATTCCAAACCTCCAACGAACAGGCCACGCGGCTCCTGAGCCACAGTCTCTCCCAACTGAAAACCGCTTTGGAAACACAGGGCATCAGCGTCGATCGGCTGCACGTTCACCAGGCCTCAAAATCCGAAGGCTCCTCGGGCCAGAACGAAGACAGCGACGGCAAGCAATCGTCGTCCGACGGCCGCAGCTCGCAGGAGGAGCAGCAACGCCGCGAAGTCTTGCGCAGAATGTGGCGCCGCGCCCGCGGCGAACGCGATCCGCTTGATCTCGTCGCGTGAAGATCGGCGGCGCGCGAACCCCCCCGCGCATCTTTCGCCGCAAAGCCGCGCAGCTTCGGCGCTCCGCCAAATTACCACGTCAGATTTTTACATTCCCCCGCGATCCTGTGCCGAAAGGTTGAACTATGAGCTCTATAAACTCCCTCGCTTCGGCGCTCGGCACGGCGACCAATTCGACGAACTCGACATCCAATACGAGTTCGACGGCACCCTCGGCGGCGAATTCGCTGACGGCCAACGATTTCATCCAGTTCATGGTCACGCAGTTGCAGAACCAGGATCCGCTTGATCCGACCGATTCCAATCAGATGCTGACCCAGATGAGCGAGATCGGCCAGCTCGAATCATCCACCAATCTTCAAAGCAGCCTGACGACGATGGTGCAACAGAACCAGATCGCGTCCGCGGCGAACATGATTGGCAAGTATGCGCAGGGGACAGATCAAAACTCGAACCAGACCGCGGGAACGATCACCGCGGTGCAGGTGACGACGAATGGCGTCAATCTCTCGATGGACAACGGCGACACGATGCCGCTGAATAACGTAACCGCCATCACCGACAGCCCTCCGGCCGCGGCGACGACCCCGTCGTCGTCAACGGTGCCTGGATCCGCGTGACCGGAGGGGATTGGGTCAGCTGAGGGCCGTGGCGGAGTCGCGGCCGAAATTTTCTTAAAGCGGAAGTTCTCAAAATTTCGGATTAGCCATGGCATTAACCAGCGCGTTGTTCACGGGACTCTCCGGCCTCGACAGCAACCAAACCTGGTTGAACGTCGTCGGAAACAACATCGCCAACGCGAACACCACGTCGTTCAAGGCGAGCACCGTCTCCTTCAGTCCACAGTTTTACGTGACTGACAAGGCGAGCAGCGGCCCCAATGGAGATTTCGGCGGCAACAACCCAAGCCAGGAGGGCATGGGTTCGCAGGTTGCGGCCATCACCACGGATTTTACCCCGGGGCAGCTTTCAACCACCGGCGTTGACACCAACATGGCGATCAGCGGCAACGGGTTCTTTGTTTTGAATTCCACCGCCGGCCAGGAATTCACGCGTGATGGCACGTTCACCCTCAACGGCAACAACCAGCTCGTGACGGCCAGCGGCGCTTTCGTTCAGGGATATGGCGTTGACGCCAACGGAACGGTCATCGCGGGCGCCCTGCAAAATCTGACTATTCCGCTCGGCCAGGAAACCGAAGCCGCCGCCACGCAGAATGTGACCATGGAAGGAAATCTAAACGCGGGCGGGTCTGTCGCCAGCGGCGCAAGCATTCTCACCAGCCAGGCATTCAGCACCGCGGCGGGCACCGCGCCCACGGGCGCGGATCTCCTGACCAATCTCGTCAGCACCGCGACGCCGCCGGTCGCGTTAATGAATGCGGGAGATGTTCTGACGCTCGCTGGAGCGACGCAGGGCTCGCGCGATCTGCCGTCGGCTTCTTTTAATGTCACCGCGACGTCAACCGTGAGCGATCTCGAGAATTTCATTAACCAGTCGATGCAGATCGACACCACCGTCTCCGAGCCGGGAAATCCCACGCCCGGCGCCACGCTGCAAACCAGCGGCACCACCGCACAATTCACGATTGTGGGCAACACCGGTTCTGACAACGCCCTCTCCCTCGGAACGCAGGGACTCGTGGACACGACCAGCAGCGCGACCCCGTTCACGATGACCGCCGGCACCGATGGCGGCTTCAGCAACAATCCCGCCGGCGAAAGCACCAACACCACCATCACCGCATACGATTCGCTCGGCAACCCGATCACGATCAATCTGACCACCGTCCTAGAAAGCACGAATGCCAGCGGCGACACCTGGCGTTTCTACGCCTCCAGCCCGGATAACACGGCAGCCAGCGGCGCTATCCTTGGCAATGGCACGCTGACTTTTAACAGCACGGGACAATTGATCTCATCCACGGGAACGCAACTCTCAATCGATCGCACGGGAACGGGCGCGGAAAGCCCACAGACCGTCAACCTCAATTTCGGCACGGTCTCCGCGCTAGCCAGCACCACCTCTAACCTGGTGATGAACACGCAGGACGGCGAGCCAATCGGAACACTTACCTCCTTCTCGGTCGGCGGGGATGGAACCGTCACCGGGCAATTCAGCAACGGACTGACCAAAACACTCGGGCAGGTGGTCCTGGCGAATTTCAATAACGACGATGGTCTGATCAATAACGGGGGCAATGTTTATCAGACCGGCCCCAACAGCGGTACGCCGCTCATCGGGCCCGCCACCGAGAACGGCACCGGCACCGTCCAATCCGGCGCCCTTGAGGAAAGCAACGTCGATCTCTCAAAAGAATTCATCAACCTCATTATGGCATCCACCGGCTTTAGCGCTTCGAGCAAAGTCATCATNNGAAACCAGAAATCAGAATCAAATCCGAATGACTGAATGGCGAAACGCGCGTTCCATTCGGGCTTGTGGTTTCAGTTTTGATTTAGGAGCTCGCCCCTCATGATCACCCTCACCCGCCTTAACGGTCAGGCGTTTGTTATAAACGCCGACAAGATCCGGTATATCGAGTCCACGCCCGATACGGTTGTCTGCTGCGACACAGGCGAAAAGATGATGGTCCGCGAAACCCTGGCGGAAGTGATGCGCCGGGCCATTGATTACGCCCGCATTATCCGGCGTTCGATTGCCGATTGATTCATCGAGTTCCTCCTTTTTCGAGCCGATAGAGCCACTATGGGGCGGCGCGCACGCCCCGGCTTATCGGACGTAAAAAAGGACGGAATGAATCATGGCAGATAAACCAGAAAAAAAGGCCGAAGCCGCTCCGGCTGACAAGAAGGGATCCGCGAAGGCCGAGGCCGCGCCCGCGGCGGCATCCGCGCCCGCCAAAGGTCAGGGCGGCGGAATGCTCACCAAGACCCCGGTCCTTCTCGGCGGCGTGATGGTCATTGAGGCGATTGTCCTCTTTGCCGGATTCAAGTTCATCACCGGCGGCGCGAAGAATGCCAATGCCGCGGATCTGACCGTTCCGGACAAAGCCAAAGTGGACGGCGACAAGGGGGGCGCAACCGATGCGAGCGCCACCGCAGAAATCCAGTTGCTCGACTCCCGCTTTCCGAATAAGCAGAACGGGCACACCTTCCTGTATGACATTCAGATCTTCCTTTCGTGCAAGAAAGAGGTGGCCGACAAAATTAAACCAATGATTGCCGACCACGAAGCCTTGATCCAGGACCGCGTTCGGACCATAATTGCGCAGTCCGATCCCGATAAGCTCGGGGGCGGATCTGAGCCGGGGCTTGAAACGCTTCGGCGGCAGGTGAAATATCAGTTGGATGAAATCGTCGGCGATGGATTGATCGACGATGTCCTGATCCCTCGGTGCATTCCTTTTCGCACCGATTACTAATGGATCGCTCGGCATGCGGTAGAATCCGAGGCGAGCATCCGATCACCAAGGATGGTGAGATATGGCAGATCAAGCGCCTCCTGCCGATTCCACTCCCCCCGATCCCAATGCAATACCGCCTGCAGCAGCGCCCGTAGCTGCAACGCCTCCGGCCGCGCCGCCGCCGGCTGTTGGCGCAGCCGCGTCCGCATCTCCTGATGCGCCGCCCCCCGCAACCGCCGCCGCAACTGCGCCCGCAGCCGCGACACCTTCACCAGATGCACCCGCGCCCATCGCAGCGCAAGCAGCGGCACCGACCCCAGCCGCCGCGTCGGCAGCGGCAACTCCAGACGCGCAAGCCGCCGCCTTCTCGGCCGGCGCTCCCGGCGATGGCGCAGACGATGCCGCCATAAGCCAGGAGTCCATCGACGCATTACTGAAGCAAGCGAACTTTGATGGCCCGGATGCCGTTGAAGGGGACGGCTCGAAAAATCCTTCCATCGATCAACTTTTGCAGCAGGCGAATTTCGAGGACGGGGCTGCGGTCGCCTCCGAACTCCCCGGCGCTAATGCCGAAGCGTTCAAGCTCCCCAGCTTCCAGCAGGTCATGGCTGACGCGCAGGTCTCGAGCATCGACTTGCTCCGAGATGTCGAGTTAAACGTCAAGATCGAACTCGGCCGCAGCCGGATGCTCGTTGAGGAAGTCCTCAAGCTAACCGAAGGGAGCGTAGTCGAACTCGACAAGCTCGCCGGGGATCCCGTGGATGTGTTCGTCAACGAACGCCTGGTCGCGCGTGGCGAGGTGTTGGTTCTCAACGATAATTTTTGCGTGCGCGTTAATGAGATCGTCGCCGCCGTCAAAGAAGAGGGGCCGTGAGGTCAGTGCGGAACTTTGTGCTCACAATCCTCGTCGCGGTCGTGGCGATCTCCCAACCTGTTTGGGGGCAATCCAGGCCCTCTATAGTTGCGAACTCCGCCGGGGCGGAAGATTCCCTTGAAAACGAGCCCATTAGCGCGAATATTTCGCCAAGCGGCTCCAAAACCGCCGCCCCAACCGCGCCGACATCGACGTTCGACGCCACGCGGGTTCTCCTTGCTCTGATTGCGGTAGTCGCCCTTATCTTGATTCTCATGGCTGTCGCCAAGCGTATCTTCCCTGGCTCCGCCCCGATTCGCGCGAGCGCCGCCGTAAAGGTTCTGGCGCGATGCCCTGTCTCTCCCAAGCAACATCTTCTGGTGATTCAGTTCGGCAAACGGCTGGTACTTGTGGGCGACACCGGGTCCCACCTCAACCCATTGTGTGAGATCAGCGATCCTGAAGAAGCGGCCGGCATTCTCGCGCAGGCCCGCGACGAATCTGTTTCCGCCGCCAAGCGATTCGATTCGTTCTTCGGGCTCGCGCGAAAAGCCTTTTCCGAAACACCGGCGGCGGCGGAAGAGCATTTCGACGATTCACACGAAATCCCCGCGGACGATCCATCTCTTGAAGCCACGCGAAAAGAAATCGCGGGCCTCGCCGACAAAGTGCGCGACGTCGCGCGCCAAATCGGCAGCGCATAATCTGCGCCGAAAAAAAATTACAAATCCGAAAATAAAATCTAAAGATTCCCGCGCTCGCTCTACCGTTTCATAAAACAATTGATAAATTAGCGCGCGTTGCGACACGAAGAGAAAGGATGCTCTCGTGAAACAGTTCGTATGGGGTATTGGCTTATTCTGTCTGGTGCTAGCATTGCCGGCTCGCGCACTGGCGGATGACGCTCTGCCCGCGATCACTCCCAATGCCGCCGTCTCCGCCGACAATCCCATCGCCGGCGTCGAGCACCAGCTCCCCGATCTCTCGAAGCGCGAGAACTTTTCGGCCGCGATGCAGATCATCGTTCTGCTTACCGTTCTGTCCCTGGCCCCGGCGATCCTCCTGATGATGACCAGCTTCACGCGCATCATCATCGTCCTGGGACTCCTGCGTCAGGCCCTGGGCACACAGCAGCTTCCGCCAAACCAGATTCTCATTGGACTGGCCATGTTCATGACCTTTCTCATCATGGGGCCGACCTGGCAACGGGTGAATGACCGCGCCCTTCAGCCCTACATGAACGGCAAGCTGACGCAGATGCAGGCCCTGTCCGAATCCCTCAAGCCCGTGCGGCAATTCATGATCCAGCAAATCCATCAAAGCCGGAACGAAGCCGATGTGGATTTGTTCATGCAGTTCGCCCATCAGCCGCGCGCCTCGACCTGGCAGGATGTGGGCACCACCGCGCTGATTCCCGCGTTCATGCTCAGCGAACTCAAGACGGCTTTTCTGCTGGGCTTTCGTGTTTATCTTCCGTTCGTGGTTATCGACATGGTCATCTCCTCGGTCCTCGTGAGCATGGGCATGATGATGTTGCCGCCGACGCTGATTTCTTTGCCATTTAAGTTGTTGCTTTTTGTTTTAGTCGATGGCTGGCACTTGATTACGGCCGGCCTGATGGGTAGTTTTGTAACCTGATCGTCGCACCTCAGTTGCGTTCATGGATGAACGTTTGAGGCGATCAATGACACTCAAGGAAGGGTGTTTGCATGTCCCCGCAGCAAGCCTCCGCGCTGATCAGAGATACTCTCCTGCTCGCCCTGGCGATTTCCGCACCGATGCTTGTCATCGGGCTGGTTGTCGGCATCACCATCTCATTGCTGCAGGCGCTGACCCAGATTCAGGAACAAACCCTGACTTTTATTCCAAAAATAGTTTCCATGGTCGCTGCCGCAATCGCGCTCATGCCATGGATGAGTCATCGTCTCATGCAATACGCGTTCGATATGTTTACGAATGGCCACCTCCACTAATTTAAAAATGCTCCAGGCCGCCCTCAACTTCATTCCGATTTACATGCTGGTCCTCTTCAGGATCGCGGGCATGATGATTTGGGCGCCGCTGCTGGGCAGCACGCAAATCCCCAAGGCGGTCAAGGCCATGATTGCCTGCGTCCTGGCCGCATCCATCGCCCCGAATCTCTCCATCCACGTCGCGATTCCCACGACATCATGGGGTCTGGCCATCGCCATCGGGGGTGAAATCATCTTCGGCGCCGCGATGGGACTCATTATCAGCCTTGTTTTTGTCGCCGCGCAGTGGGGCGGGGATATCATCGGGCAGCAGATGGGCCTCAATCTGGGGGAGACCCTTAACCCCCAATTCGGCGGCGGCAGTTCTGTTGTCGGCGATCTCTATTTTTTCCTCACCCTCCTGATATTTCTTTCGATCGGCGGCCACCTTGCCATGATCAAAGGCGTCTTCGACAGCTTCACGGCGTTGCCTCTGCTCTCGGTTTCCGTCAGCCGTCCGCTGCTCGACACGATTACATCGATATTCGGCGGCGCGACCATGCTGGCGATGCAGTTGGCGGCCCCCATTCTCGTCACCATGCTGATCGTGGACATGGTTTTGGGATTCGTTGGAAAAACAGTTCCGCAGTTAAACATCATGAGCGCCGGCATCTCGATGCGCGCGCTCGCTGGAATGATGATTCTGATCATTGGCCTTAGTCTGACCAGTTCGATCATCCGGACCCAGCTGGGCGGGATTGTCCAGTTGGTCATGATGACATACGCGCCGCGATGACGGCGATAAGGATCGGGTAGTTAACAAATGGCAGAGTCCTCGGGCGATAAAACCGAACCACCCACAGCCAGACGGCGCCTGGAAGCTCGTCAGCAGGGCAACATCGCCCGCAGCCACGACCTCACCAGCTCCATGCTCCTCATCGGCGCGTTGTATCTCATGAAATGGTTCGGGCCGAAGCTTATCTTCACGCTGCGGGATATCGTGGCCCAATGTCTTTCGGGCCCCTCGTTGTCTGATTTTACGGCGACGGGCGCGGGCCAGCAGGTTCTTCACAGCGTTGGACAAGTCTCGCTCGCCCTCGCGCCTCTTTTCGGGGGGGCGGTATTCATTGTAATCGTGGCCAACGTCATGCAGGTGGGGTTCAATTTTTCGCCGCAGCGTCTGGCCATTAATTTCGCCGCTTTGAACCCCGTGCGAGGTTTCGGCAAAATGTTCAGCTACGGGCAGGGCGCGATCCAGCTCGTCATGAATTTGATCAAAGTCTCCTTTGTCAGCCTCATGGCGTGGTCTGCCGTCAACGGACGGCTTCCACAGATCATTTCCGTTCAGCGTCTTTCNNGCCCTTGGGTCCGACCTCGTCTTCAACATCGGGCTCCGCGTCGGGGTGCTTCTGCTAATCCTCGCGATCCTCGACTACGTCTATCAGCGCTTCCGCATGGAAAAGTCGCTCAAGATGACCAAGCAGGAAGTGAAAGACGAAATGCGGAGCATGGAAGGCGATCCGGTCATGAAGAATCGCCGCAAGCAGGTCGCCGTTCAGCGCGCCATGCAACGCCTGAAAAAAGACGTCCCCAAAGCCGACGTCATTGTCACCAATCCAACGCATTACGCGGTGGCTTANNCTTTGAAATACGAAGAATCAAAAATGCGGGCCCCCAAGCTCGTCGCGAAGGGGGTTGATTTCATGGCCCAGCGTATCCGCGAACTGGCCGCCGAGGCCGGCGTTCCGATCGTCGAGCGTCCTCCGCTGGCCCGGGCGATCTACCGAATGGTCGATGTGGGTGAAGAAATCCCCGAAGAATTCTACGGCGCGGTCGCCGAAATTTTAGCCTATGTCTACGAACTAACAGGAAAGGTAAAACGCGCCGTCCGCGCATAACGCGGCCGCCGATTTAAATCGGCGGGGTTTATCAAACGCAAAATGGCCGCCATCCCCACCCATCCTTTCCTGATCAAGCTTCGCGAGAGCCGCGGGATGATCTTCCCCATCGCGTTCGTCAGCCTGGTGCTGGTGATCCTCGTTCCGCTGCCAACGGGCATTTTGGATATCCTTCTCTGCTTCAACATCACGCTATCGGTCATCGTGATGGTGACAACCATTTATGTCTCCAGCCCGCTGGAGCTGGCCGTCTTCCCGTCTCTGCTTCTCGCATTAACGCTATTCCGGCTGGTATTAAACGTCGCGACCGTGCGCCTGATTCTTACGGCCGGGGACCGCGCCGCCGACACCACCACGGCCCTGAGCAGCGCCGGCGAGGTCATCTACACCTTCGCCGATTTCGTCANNCATCATCTTCATCATCATCATCGTCATTCAATTCGCCGTTATTACCAAAGGCGCCACGCGTATTTCTGAAGTTGCGGCCCGATTCACTTTGGACGCGATGCCCGGCAAACAGATGGCCATCGACGCCGACCTCAACGCCGGCATCATCAACGAACCCGAAGCCAGAAGACGCCGTTCAAATATTGCCCAGGAAGCTGATTTTTATGGAGCGATGGATGGCGCCAGTAAATTCGTGCGCGGCGACGCCGTCGCCAGCATCATCATCACCTTCGTCAACATCCTGGGCGGCCTCTACGTCGGGATGTTCGAGCACAATTGGACGCTGCTCAATTGCCTCGCCCTTTACACCAAACTGTCCATCGGCGACGGGCTTGCCAGCCAGGTTCCCGCTTTCATCATCTCGCTCGCCGCGGGCCTGATCATCACCCGCACGAGCAGCAAGAATAATCTCGGCGAAGAAGTCATCACCCAACTCTTCGCGCAGCCCAAGGCCCTTTCAATCGCCTGCGTCTTCATCGTCCTGATGATGTTCACGGGGCTGCCCAAGATTCCGCTCTTTGTGCTAGGCACCGGCTGCGGGCTGCTATCCGTGACCGTCTCCAAAAATCAGAAAAAAGTCGCCCGCGCCACAGCCGCCACCGAAAAGGAAAAGACCACCAAAAAAGAACCCGAGAAAATCGAAAAGGTTCTGGACCTCGACACCATGGAGTTGGAAGTCGGCTACGGCCTTGTCCGCCTGGTAGACACCACCAAAGGCGGCGATCTCCTCGACCGCATCAGCATGGTTCGCCGGCAGGTTGCACTCGATCTCGGCATCATCGTTCCGCCTGTCCGCATCCGCGACAATATCCAGCTTGGCGTCAACGATTACGTCGTCCGAATCAAGGGCCAGGGTGTGGGCAAGGGCGTCGCTTATCCCGACCAATTTCTCGCCATGGACAATGGCGCGACCACCGGCCCACTCGCCGGCGCTGTAAAAACCACCGAGCCAGCCTTCGGCCTGCCCGCATACTGGATCACCGAATCGCAGCGTCCCCAGGCGGATATCAACAACTACACCGTCGTCGAAGCCAGCGCAGTCATCGCCACGCACCTGACAGAACTCATCAAGACCCACGCCCACGAGCTCCTCTCGCGCCAGGCGGTGAAAAATCTTTTGGACAATCTCAAAGTCCGCGTTCCGGCCCTGATCGAGGAATGCATCCCAACCCTCGTCAAGCCTGGCGAACTGCAAAAGGTGATGCAAAACCTCCTCCGCGAGCGTGTTCCTGTCCGCGATCTCGAAACCATTATCGAAACCGTGAGCGACTACGCCTCAAGAACCAAGGACCTCGAGGTTCTGAGCGAGTACGCCCGTCATGCGCTCGCCAGGACTATTTGCAAGCAATATGTGGACGATCGCGATCGCCTCTGGTGCCTCACGCTCGACCCGGCCGTTGAGGAATTAATAAACAGCCACCTTGAACGTTCCGACCGCGGCACAACCAACACGCTGCCGCCGCAAACGGCCCAGCAGATCGTCCAGCAAATCGTGACCAAGAGTGCCGAGCTTACGCAGGCGGGGCGTTTATCGGTGCTGCTCTGCGGCCCGCAGATTCGCGCCGCCGTGCGTCGAATGATCGAAAACAGTGCGGCGAATTTGGCCGTGCTTGGATACAACGAAATTGTGCCGGAAGCGACGGTCGAAGCCGTCGCACTGGTAGGAATCAACGGCTAGCCGGGTGTCGGCCGCCGTTTTCAGTGACAGCCGTGAAGGTGAATTGCTATGGACCTCAGGACATTTCAAGCCAACACCATGAGCGCGGCCCTGACCGAGGTGAAACAGGAAATGGGCCCCAACGCCATGATCCTGCAGACGCGCAGCTTTTACAAACCCCGCTGGCTGGGCTTCCGTCGGCGTGAAATATTCGAAATCACCGCCAGCCGGAATGCTCGCGTTCCCGACCGGACTCCAAAACCCCAGCCCGCGCGCCCGGCGGCGCAGGCGCCCCAGCCCATCAAGCCGGCCGAGGCCCGCCGCCAGATCCTCGAAAGCCCCGCCGGACAAAACGCCGCGATGATGGGTCTCATCCAGGAATTCAACGGGCTCAAAGGGCTGGTCAAAGAACTGGTTCACCATTCCACGCGCTCGCGCTGCCCCGAGATCCCTGAAGAACTTTTTGATTTCTATAACCATCTCATCCAAAACCAGGTTGCCGAGGAATTGGCCTCCAGCATGATCAAGACGGTGCAAAAGCAAATCCGTCCGGAACATGCCCGCCAACCTGAATTCGTAAAACTTAAGTTGGCCGAGCAGATTGAGCGTCTCCTGCCGAGCGCGGGGCCAATCGTCCGCACCAAAACCGTCGGTCCGCATGTCGTCGCGCTTATCGGCCCGACCGGCGTAGGGAAAACCACGACCATCGCCAAACTCGCCGCGAATTTAATGCTCCGCGAAAAGCGACGGGTGGGTCTCATCACCCTCGACACCTACCGCATCGCGGCCATCGATCAGCTGCGTAAATATGCCGACATCCTGGGTTCTCCGCTCAAAGTTGTCGGCACGGCGGAGGAAACCGCCGCGGCCGTCCGCTCCATGCACGACTGCGAATTCATTCTTATCGACACCGCCGGTCGGAGCCCCAACGACGCGCTCAAGCTGAGCGAGCTAAAAGGGCTGCTTGCCGCGGCAAACCCGGATGAGGTTCATCTCGTCCTCTCAACGACCGCAAGCGAAAAATGCGTCGATCTCGCGATCGCGCGCTTCAGCGAAGTGCGCGTCGACAAAATCATCTTCACCAAGATCGACGAGGCGGCGCACGTTGGCGTCGTCCTCAACGTTATTCACAAAGTAAACAAGGGCCTGTCCTATATCACGACGGGCCAGGACGTTCCGGACGATATCGAAGTTGGGCAGCCCAAACGGCTCGCCCAACTCATTCTCTCAGGATCGATGCAGTAAATGACCGAGGTAGCTCAACAAGGAATTGCCATGTCCGTCATGATTGATCAGGCTTCACAACTGCGGCGCATTGTTCGCCAGAGCACTCGCGCCACAGTCATCGCCGTCACCAGCGGCAAGGGTGGCGTCGGCAAGAGCAACATTGCCGTCAACCTGGCGATCAAGTTCGCCTCCGTCGGCAAGCGCGTTGTTCTCATGGATGCCGACCTCGGCCTAGCCAACGCCGACGTCCTCTGCAACATCGACCTCCCCTCCAATCTCTCCCACGTCATCTCCCGTAAGCGGGAGCTAGCCGACGTGATGGTCGATGGGCCTGGCGGCTTCCGTCTGATCGGCGGGGCATCCGGGCTTGTACGCATGATCGATCTCAGCGACTATGACCGGCAGCGTCTGGTCACCGCCCTGGCCGAGCTCGAAGCCAGAACCGACGTGATTCTCATAGACACCGGGGCGGGCATCAGTCCCAACGTCCTCAGCTTCACGCGCTCGGCCGACCAGGTCCTTGTCGTCACCACTCCCGAGCCAACAGCTATCACTGATGCCTACGCCGTCATCAAAGTCATCAGCCGCGACGCTCCCGATCGCCCGCTGAGTTTGCTAGTGAATCAGGTGCGTCAGCATGGCGAAGGCCGGTTGGTGTACGAACGAATCGCCAAAGTCGCGCGGCAATTTCTCTCGGTCCATGTCATGGACGCGGGGTTCATCCCGTCCGACCCGGAAGTCCCTGCGGCGGTCCGACGCCGATCTCCGTTCCTGCTCGCAAGCCCGCGCTGCCCAGCCAGCCTCGGCATCAGCCAACTGGCGATGAGACTGGAACGCGGCGTCGCCCCGAGCCTCGACGGCAGCGGGGGGTTCTTCAATCGAATGAGCCGCTGGTTCAGAAAATAGGATTGCACCATGGCCAGCCGAATCGCCGCCGTCGCCTCGCTTATCGTATTCGCCGTCTGCCTCGTCGTAGGCGGCATTGAAGCTGACAATACGTTCACTACGACGGTTATGCGGGCTTTGACGGCAATGCTGGCCACCATGGTTATCGGACTGGTCCTGGGCAGCATGGCCAGCAAGATGCTCAAAGAAAATTTAAAGTCCCACGAGGAAAAGTTTAAAAAAGGATTGGCCACTCCACCCCAGAGTGACCGATAAACCAAAATGCGCACCGCGTTCAAGACCCACGGACCGGGAGGATATATGCCCAAGCCACCGCTTAAAGACATTAAGCAAGTCTGGATAGACTTCAAAAAATCCAAGGCGGAGAAGCTCCGCAACATGCTGATGGAGAACTATCTCCATCTCGTGCGTTACAACGCGGAAAGGATTCACGTCAAACTTCCCGACGAAGTCGAGCTGGACGATCTTATGTCCGCCGGCATCTTCGGCCTTATGGACGCCATTAACGCCTTTGACCTGAGCCGCGGCGTTAAATTCGAGACCTATTGCGCCCCGCGAATTCGCGGGGCAATCCTGGATGAACTCCGCTCCATGGATTGGGTCCCGCGCCTGGTCCGCTCGCGCGCGCATAAGTTAGACACCGCCGCCAAAGCCCTCGAAGCAGAGCTAGGCCGCTCGCCCACCAATCACGAAATCGCCAACCGCCTGAAAGTCTCCATGCCTGAGTTCGAGAAGATGGCCAAGGACGCCAGCGCCGTCGGCGTAGTTTCTCTCTCCCGCAAATGGTTTGAAACCGACAGCAACAAAGACGTCCGCGAGATCGACGTGTTGGAAGACAAGCGTGGGGCCGACCCCGTCCGCGAGATCCAGCGCAAGGATCTCAAGGAACTGATGACCAAGGGTCTATCGAGGGCCGAACGCCTGATCATCATCCTCTATTATTTTGAAGAGATGACGATGAAAGAGATCGGGCTGACGCTGGACCTCAGCGAAAGCCGGGTCAGCCAGATGCACAGTTCCATCCTGGCGCGATTAAAAGCCCAGATGGCCGACCGCCGCAAAGAATTCCAACAGGCGACCGCGGTCTAAAGGGCGACGCGTTTTTGGTCAATGTTTCCGCTCCGTAAGACAGCCGCTATACTGTCCAATGGATGGACCCGCGCGCGTCAACACTCCGATCAACCCAATCACGAACCAGTGATCCGTTCTCCTATTCCCGTGAGCATCTGCTGGATCGCGCCCGCGCATTAGTCCCTCTCTTATCCGAGCGGGCAATCGACACCAGCGAATCCCGGAGAATCCCAGAAAAAACGATTGCCGATTTTTGGGAAGCCGGCCTATTCCAACTCTTAAAACCCAAAAAATTCAACGGTCCCGAAGTGCGTGCCGACACCGTCTTTGAAATCGCGACCATCCTCGCCCGAGGCGACGGCTCGGCCGCGTGGGTCTGGAATCTACTCGGCATGCACGATCTCTTCGTCGCTCTGTTACCGGAAGAAGCACAACAGGAATACTGGGCCAAGGATCGCACGCTAGGCGCTTCGAGCTTCGCCGCCAACGGCCGCGCCAAATTTGCAAAAGGCGGCTTCTCCCTCTCAGGAAAATGGTCCTTCTGCAGCGGCGTCGATTGCGCCGACTGGATGCTGCTGGGCGCAAAATGTGATCCAGCCGTCGGCGCCGCATCCAGCACACCAGAAATCCGCTGGGTCCTGATCCCCAAATCCGATTGCCGCGTCGTAGACGATTGGCACGTCCTCGGCCTCCGGGGCACCGGCAGCAAAAGCATCATGGTTGACGATGCCTTCGTCCCCGAACATCGCACCGTCCGGTACGACCAACTCGTCACCGGCCAAGCCCCCGGCGGAAAGATCCACACAAATCCGCTCTATCGCGCTCCGCTCTGGGCCGTCTTCACGCTAGGCATTTGTGCCCCCGCGGTCGGCATTGCCCGCGGCGCCAGCGAAAGTTTCATCCAGGAAATGAAGACAAGAGTCTGGGGCATGGACTATGCTCCGCAAGCCAAAAACCCCGCGATTCAACTGCGCGTCGCCGAAGCCACGGCCATGATCGACGCGGCTGATCTTCTCTATCATCGCTCGCTGACACAAACGATCGACAAAATCATGGCTGGAGAAACCCCGAGTTTAGAAGACCGAATCCGCAGCCGCCGCGACCAGGCCTACGCGGTAAAAACGTCAACGCGCGCTGTTGAACTACTTTTGGATGCCCAGGGCGGCAAAGGCTTATACGAAGGCGGCCAAGTCCAACGCGCCTTCCGCGATCTCCACGCAATGTCCGCCCACATCATGGCCGGCTGGGACATGCCAGCCTTAAGCTACGGCCAGGTAATCCTCGGCGGCACGCCCACAAACCCGTTCTATTAAAAAGATAGCCGCTGAGACACAGAGACACAGAGACAGACGCAGAGAAATGCATCTTTGCCACAGATGAAAATCAGATGCACACAGATGAAGATTTCAGATGCTTTTTTTATCTGTATGCATCTGATTTATATCTGTGGCCAATTTTCTTCTCTGCGTCCATCTCTGTGTCTCAGCGTCTCTGCGGCTCCCCGCGTTTGATCCACACAAAAAGCCCACCCGTTTGACCATCACCACCCACCCCTTTACTATTCCTACTGTTTTAGTGGAGAGAATTAGTGCGCCTTTCAAAACGTACTGAATATGGGCTTCGCGCCATTGTCCAACTCGCCCGGCTTTGGCCCACAGGATTCGTCCAGTCGCGCGACCTCGCCCAGCCTGAAGACCTCCCCAATAAATTCCTGGAAGCCA
Organism: Phycisphaerales bacterium; assembly: GCA_003153655.1. GTDB lineage: Bacteria > Planctomycetota > Phycisphaerae > Tepidisphaerales > Tepidisphaeraceae > PALSA-1353. The sequence continues at coordinate 7,208 of PMAK01000261.1, read as the reverse complement.
TTCTCCTGGCCCTCCGCCGCGGTGGATTCCTCGAAAGCAAAGTGGGCAGCGGCGGGGGGTATCGCCTTTCCCGGCCCCCTCGCGAAATCGCCGTCGGCGATCTCGTCCGGCGCCTCGAAGGCCGTCTCAGCATCAAGGAAAAAGAGGGCGTTGTCGCCGGCGATCTCTCACCCGGGAAGGCTGCCGTCCGTCTCGTCAATGAACGCCTGACCGAAGCGACCGATCAGGTCCTCGATAAAATGACCCTCGAACAACTCATGGAGCAGGTGAGCAAAAACGCCAACCTCCAGCAATCGATGTATTACATCTGATGATCCTTCCCCTCGCCGTCTATTTCGAAGTGAAATCAGTGAAGATCTGGCTTCTCAAGGGGAGCTATGGCGCTCTGTTCGGGCTGCTCTTTTCGTGCGGCCTGGGGCTTCCGCTTCCTGAAGATGTCCCCCTTATTGCCGCGGGAATTCTGGTCTATCATCACCAGATGAATCTCGCCCTGGCAGCGCCTCTTGCGTGGCTGGGCATTGTGGGTGGCGACTGCATTCTCTACACGCTCGGATATCATCTCGGCGAAAAAATCTCAAAACTCCCATTCATTGGCAAGCACGTCACCATCACCCGGCTTCAGCGCGCCGAAAATCTTTTTAGAAAATATGGCGCCTGGATGGTGGCGGTCGGCCGCCTCTTCATGGGCATCCGCGGCGCGATGATTGTTGCCGCCGGAACCAGCCGACTCAAATTTCACAAGTTCATCATCGCCGACGGCCTTGCTGCGATCGTCAGCGGCGGAATGTTCATGTTCCTGGGCTATGGGGGGGGGGAATATGGACCGGAGATGGCCCATCGCGTCAAGGAATTTAAATATACCCTGTGGGGCGTGGCAGCGGTTCTCGCGATGATATTAGTTATTTTCTTCTTCCGGCGAGAGCGCCGGCGGCCCGTCGGCCCATGACCATCCGCGCACTCGCCATCGAGACTTCCGGAAGCATTGGCTCAGTAGCACTCGCGCAGGACGGCAAAACGCTGCTCGACGACACCTTTCCCCATGGCTTGCAGCACGCGGCCCGCATCATTCCCGCGATCGACGGCCTGTGTAAAAAACTGAACTGGACCTCCGCCGACCTCAACGAAATCTACGTCTCCGCCGGCCCTGGCTCCTTCACCGGCCTCCGCATCGGAATCACCCTTGCCAAAACCCTGGCCATGGTCACGGGCGCGAAACTGGTTGCCGTCCCCTCGGTCCGCGTACTAGCCGAAAACGCGCCGCCCGAAGCGAAAAATGTCTTGATTGTGCTGGACGCCAAGCGGGATCAGATCTTCACCGCTGTTTTCACACGAACGGCCGATGGCTGGACCGAGCTTCACCCCGCACAACTTTCATCAGTAACCGAAATGCTCGCCAAATCCCCTCGTCCGCTTCACCTGCTGGGCGAAGGAATTCCCTATCACAAAAAATTCATCCCAACAGATGACCCCGAAATCCGAATCGCAGAAGAATCCCGCTGGCGACCCCAGGCCCGCACCGTAGCAACGTTAGGTTGGAATTTAGCTCGCGCAAAAAACTTCATCGACCCCGTAGCCCTGAAACCCATCTACATCCGCCGCCCCGAAGCTGAAGAAAAACTCGACGGACCCTGAATCGCTCTAACTAGTCGTAAACGCGCCAAGCATCCGCTCGGTGAGCCGATGCACAGGCCGCCGCGCCGGAGGTTTGGGGGCAATGCGCAGAGGCTTTGCCTCCTCAACAACTTCATCCCCAGCATTTTTAAACCGGGAAACGCTCCGCAGGAGCCCCAGAGCCGCGCATGTAATAATCAGCCCGCTCCCGCCCGCACTAACCAGCGGCAAAGAGAGCCCCTTGGTTGGGACGCTCACGGTCGCCACCGCGATATTAATCAGCGCCTGGAGCGTAACCATCGTTCCCACGCCAAACGCCAGCAGCCGCCCGAAATTATCCGCTTTCATCTTCACCGTCTGCCAGGCGCAATACAGAACGCCGAGATAAAGCGCGATCGTCAGCATTGCGCCAAAAATCCCAAGCTCCTCGCAGATGACGGCGAAAATAAAATCGGTTGTATCCTCGGGGAGGTAGCCCAATTTCTGAATTCCATTTCCAAGCCCGCGTCCGGTCCATCCGCCAGTTGCGAAGCTCAGCAGGCTTTGGATCATGTGGTATCCCTCGCGCTGGGGAGCCGCATAGGGATTGGCAAACGCCGTGATGCGCTTCCAGCGATATTCCTTATGCATCACAAACCATAGCCCCGCGGCCAGCACCGGGGGAATCACGATGATGAGATGCCGAAGCCGCACCTTTCCCGCGACAAGCATCGCGAGTGCGGCCAGCGCGATCAGCACGGCGGTCCCAAAATCCTGAATCACGACAAGGAGACAAAGCACCGCAACCGGAATCAGCAGCGGCAAAAAGCCAGTGAAGAATCGATCCAGATTCAAAGGACGCCGCGCCAGCAAAAATGCCAGGTAAAGCACAACCGCCCACTTGGCCAATTCCGAAGGTTGAATCTGCATCGGCCCCATGCGCAGCCATCGCCGGGCCCCATTCACCGACACTCCGATATGAGGCACCAGGACGAGCAAATTCGCCAGCACGGTAATCGCCATAATCCAGACAACAGGAGTTTGCCGAACCTTGGCAGCCGCGCGCCCCAGCCAGGCATAGTTAAAATGTCCGACGACAAGAAAAGCCACAATCCCCGCGGCGGCAAACACGGCATCCTTGATGGCGTTGGCCGACCATTGCCAATCGGTGCGTTCAGCCGCCCCAGCCGAGGCGGACTGCACCATGACAACGCCGAGCATGAGGAGCGACAGCACGCAAAGGGTGAGCGCATCCCGCGTCCGCAGGCGATAAATCGAGACCTCCATATTGAAACATTATCGGACGCACGAGGTGGAAAACTTAATAGATGATCGGTGTTTAGCGGGCCAGCGCAGGCCGTGTTCCGCTATCGCAATTTGATGGTGGCCAGCGCCAACATCGCCAGCATCGCCCCAATGAGCCAAAACCGCACCACGACCTGCGTCTCCGCCCAACCGCGTCTCTGGAAATGATGATGGAGGGGAGCCATCAGAAAAATGCGTCGTCCCTCGCCAAACCGCTTCTTCGNNCGTGTATTTAAACCATCCGACTTGCAAAATTACGCTTCCCGCCTCAGCCACAAAAATCCCGCCGCATAGCACAAGCAACAATTCCTGGCGGATGACCACCGAGATATACCCAAGCAGTCCGCCGAGCGCCAGCGACCCTGTATCCCCCATGAAAACCGCGGCAGGGGAGCAGTTGAACCACAAAAATCCCAAACACGCGCCAACCATCGACCCCGCAATGACAGCCATCTCCGCGCTGCCGGGAATCCGGGGCAAAAACAGAACATCAACCAGATATCCGCCCCCGACCCGATACCCCTGGAGCAGGGCCAAAATCAAAAACGTAAAACTGACAATTCCGGCGCACCCAGCCGCCAGGCCGTCCAGTCCGTCGCTCAGGTTCACCGCGTTGCTGGTGCCGGTCAAAACCACCGTTCCCAGGATAATGAACATCACCGGTCCGAGCGGGGTCGCCAGATTTTTGAAAAACGGGAAGTAAAGCGTGTGGCTATGCGCATCGCGGCTATAAAAATAAGTGAAATAAGAAAGCAAAATTCCCAGCCCGATCTGAAACAGAATCTTCTCCAGCGACGTCAATCCCTGCCGACTTACCGGCGCGCCCGGCGGCAGCAACTTTCCCCGCCGATGCAGGGTCAACTTCAGCCAGTCATCCATCGCGCCCACCGCCCCAAGCCAGATCAGGCAGATTAGTCCCATTCCCACATAAAAATTTCCAAGGTCCGCCAGCATCAGGGTCGTCATCGCGATCGCAAAAATAATGAGGATGCCGCCCATCGTGGGCGTTCCTTTTTTTCCGAGCATGATCTGATCCATCTGCGCCTGATCGAAATGTGCCTCATCATCAATTTTTTGCCGCCGCAACCAGCGGATAACGCCGGGCCCCAGGACCGTGACTAGCGCAAAGCTCAGGATTACCGCTGCCGTCGATTGAAACGTCACGTCGTTGAAAACGCGTAGAAAACCGAAGTGATGCGATTCCAGCCAGGCGTAATGCAGTTTAACCAGGAGATAGATCATAGGATCACGATGCCGCCGCCAGCGGAGGGCGCCTGCTCGCCGCGATGTCCCGCGCGACGGCTTCCAATCCAATCGCCCGCGACGCCTTCAGCAGCACAAGATCCCCATCCACGAGACGGGCTGTAATCGCCGTTGCCGCCGCCGCGTTTGGAAAATGCTCAATCTGATCCACCCGCATTCCGTTTTTAACGGCTTCCACTGCGATCGCTTTCGCTTCGCTTCCGACACAGACCAGCAGATCAGGCGCAAATTCTCCGGCAATAAACTTTCCGATTTCTCGATGACATTCACCCGATGATTCACCCAGCTCGCGCATGTCCCCAACGACCGCGATCCGCCGTCCGCTCGCCGGGAGCGACGCCAGCGTCCGAATCGCCGCCCGGATCGAAGCTGGATTCGCGTTATACGCATCGTTCAGCACCCAAATTCCGCCCGCTTGCACCAGTTGCAGCCGCATCTCCGGCGCCGAGGCGCTTTGCAAATGCTCCGCCACACGATCATCATCCAATCCCATTATCCGCGCGACGGCGATGGCGTAGATGGCGTTGACCGCGCTATGTTCCCCCAGCAAAGGCACAAACATATTCATGCCCGCCGGTTCGACCTTGAAATAAGTTCCTTCCATTGCGCATCGCACGTTCGACGCCCAGAGATCATTCCGCTGGGAAGTTCCAACCCTCACGCGCCGTCCGGTGAAGGCGCTCGTCGCGTCGAGGATCTCCGGATCATCGCCGTTGATAATCAATACGCCCGCATCAGCGATTCCCTCGATCAGGCTCGCGTTCTCGCGCCGCACGCCATTCAGATCGCCAAGTCCCTGAAGATGCTCGGCCGAGCAATTGGTAATCACGCCAATATCCGGCAGCGCAATATTCGTCAGCAATTGAATTTCCCCCGGATGATTCGTGCCCATCTCCAGCACCAGATAATCCGCATCCGCATCAGCCGGGAAAATCGTCAGCGGCACACCAATGTCGTTGTTAAAACTCTTCGGCGACATCGATCCGCGCAAATCATGGCGCAATGCCGAGTGAATCAAATGCTTCACCCCTGTTTTTCCGTTGCTCCCCGCGACGGCAATCACTTTTCCGCGCATCTGCTGCCGGACATGGCGCGCCAGCAGACCCATTGCCGCTCGCGTGTCCGCGACGGGGAGCAGCGCCAAATTCGCCGGTATATTCCGCGGCTGCCGATCGATTATCGCCGCTCGCGCCCCGCCCGCCGCCGCCTGTGCCAGGAAGGTATGCCCATCAAAATTCTCGCCATGCAGCGCGATAAACAGCGATTCCGTCGTCATCCGCCGGGTGTCCGTGCAAACCGCCGAAATGCGCTCTTCCGCCGCCTCCGGAACACTTTCCGCACCGGTCACACGTCGAATCTCGGCTAGTGAAATCGGATTCATGATTCACGAATCTCCGACCGGCGATTGCGGAGCACATCCATGGCCTCTTCCACATCATCGAAATGATGCCGGACCTGACCCACAATCTGATAATTTTCATGCCCCTTGCCAGCAAGCAAAACCACGTCGCCCCTCCTGGCATCTCCAAGAATTTTTATGATAGCCGCGCGCCGATCCGGCTCGACAACCGACTTCCCTGCGGGTTCGAGGAATCCAGCCACGATCTGCTCAATAATATCCCCCGGTTTTTCCGTCCGCGGATTGTCGCTCGTCACATAAACAACATCGGCCAATCGCTCAGCTACCCGAGCCATCAGCGGCCGCTTCGTCCGATCCCGATCTCCGCCGCACCCAAACATCACCCGTAACTTTCCCCTGGTCAGCGGCCGCAGCGCGGTCAGGACTTTTTCCAGCGCATCATCCGTGTGCGCATAATCCACGAGGACCGCGAATCCCGGCGCGCCGGGACATCGCACCGCCTGTAACCGCCCCGGCGCACCCTGCGCCTCCTGCAATCCCGCCGCGATCTGATGCACATTCAATCGAAACACCTCGCCCAGGAGCGCAGCGGCGGTCATCGCGTTGGCAATATTGTGCCGCCCGATCATTCCAAGCTTCACCTCCGCGCTTCCATCCGGCGTGTGCAGAATAAATTTCGACCCCTGACTCGTCATCGCAACGTCCCGCGCGGAATAGTCCGCTTTCGCGTCAAATCCAAATCGCACCACCCGGGCCTTGCACCGGACAATCATCCGCTCCGACCAGGTGTCATCCGCATTTACCACGGCAATCGCATCTTCATGCAGGGAGTCAAACAGCTTCGCCTTCGCGGCGGCGTAATTTTCCATCGTGGCGTGATAGTCCAAATGATCGCGCGTGAGATTGGTAAACGCTGCCCCGGCAAAACGAACCCCATCCACGCGTCCCTGATCGAGCGCGTGACTGGATGTCTCCATCGCACACGCCTTGCAACCATTGTCCCGAATCGCCGCGAGGAGCCTGGCAAGCTCAACCGCGCCCGGCATGGTCATTGCCGCCTCGCGCCGATTTTTCCCGTCATCGGTTTCAACCGTCCCGATGAGCCCGCAGCGAATGTTCAGCTTGTTCAGTACGTGCCGAAGCACGTATGTCGTGGTCGTCTTCCCGTTGGTGCCGGTGACCGCGACGGACTGGATGGATTTGGAAGGATGTCCGTAAAAGAGATGCGCCAGCGCCGGGGTGATCGCCGCCGGATCGTGGACAATCACCTGCGTAACCGGGCAATCCGCCGCCATTGCCGAGGCAATTACCGCAGCTGCGCCGCGTTCAATCGCCTGTGCGATGAAACGGGCGCCATCGCTCGTTTTACCGGCTCGCGCAATGAACAGATCACCCGCCTGGAGAATGCGGGAATCCTCGCAAATGCCGCCGATTTCAACGTCGGCAACGCCTGCAAAATTAAATCGTGGATCCAGCTCGCGAAGGAGTTGATGGAGTCGCACCGGGACATCCTTTTCCCAACGACCGCAAAATCACGGGCAACCGTGCCCGCTCGGCTAAATCTATCACCCCCAGCCGCAAAAGCAACCGTGTTCGGAAGCAGACTTTTACCGCAGAGTTCGCGGCCTTCGGCTCAGGCTCGAAGAGAGAACGCAGAGAAAAGGCAATTAATACGGATCACACTTAATTC
>PMAK01000293.1 GCA_003153655.1 Phycisphaerales bacterium | reverse complement strand
CCTGTCCTACTACGTCGGCGGCAAAGAGAGTAAGCCAACCCTCGACGTCGTGGATGTCACGTTTGCCAGAGCGCCAATCGGCCAATACCGGCTGGCGCTGGGCATGTTCGCGGATCGAAATCAAGCGGCGCCGGCATATCTCTTCGCGAGCGATGGATCCACCGCGGATAGGTGGCTAATTCTCGATAGCGTCTGGCTCACGAATCCGTGACAAGACATGCTGCATCGATAAAAACGCGACGCTTGCCAGCGCGGCGTGGGACTGGGGACCGCCAATCACGTCGCAAGCGGCGAAGCGGATGTCCCTCCTCAACTGTTAATAGGGTGCGATTCCCCGACCAGGAGAATGCCGTTGCCCTATATAGCGCCCGCCCCTCAATTCCTCATGTTTCCCTCATCCCAGTTCCGATAACTACAAGAGGATGACTAACTCCGATCGTCCAAAACCTGGATGGATCTCCGCCGCTCAAAGACTCAGAAAAGTGCGCGGAGCCTGCCTCATCTTTCTAGATCGCTGGGCCGTCGCGCAGCTTCTCTCCGACGCACCCGCCCTGGATCGCGTGGCCTATGACCTCGAATCCCGCGCTGAGGCAGAAATTGCCGATCCCAAAAATAAGAATTGGTCCGTCTTATATCGCGGGAGCGTTCTGGACGATTAATAAATAGAACATGGCCGCCATCACCTCAAACATCGGACTGATCAGCGGGATCAATACCGGTGCGATCATTGATGGGCTCATTTCCATCGATTCCGCCCCTATTCAGCTCNNGCCTACACATCTCTTGAAACACAACTCTCCGGGATGCAGCAGATCGGCCAGAGCCTGGCACTCCCCCAGACCTTTCAGAACGCCACCAGCAACAGCAGCAATCCAAATGTTCTCACCGCTACCACCAGCGTCGGCGCGGCTGTCGGTAGCTATCAGTTTCAGGTCGCCCAGCTCGTCAGCACCCAGCAAAGCATCAGCACCGGTTTCTCCGATCCATCGTCCACCCCCATCGGCGCGGGAACCATCACACTCGAAGAAGGCGGCGGCGAAGCCTCCTCACAAACGCCCCTCTCCCAACTCAACGGCGGCGCGGGCGTTACGCCCGGACAGTTCCGCGTCACAGACGCCAGCGGCAATTCCACCGTCATCGATACATCCAACGACGTCACACTCGACGACGTAGTCAATCAATTCAACAACGCCGTCGGCATCAGCGTCCACGCCACCGTCACCGACCAGGGCCTCGTCATCACCGACCAAAGCGGTGGCTCCGGCACACTGACCATTCAGGATCTCAACGGCGGAACCGCCGCGGCATCCCTCGGCATCACCGTCCCCGCCACCGCCAACACCATCACCGGCTCCAACATCAACTTCATCAGCACAAACACAACACTCGCCCAACTTAACGACGGCAACGGCGTCGCCACCGTCAGCGCAGCACAGAACGACTTCACCGTAACCGCCCGCGACGGCACGCAAATCAATGTCTCCCTCAACGGCGCTAAAACCGTCGGTGACGTCATCAACGCCATCAACACCGCCGGCGGATCCAAACTCACCGCTTCCATCAATTCCGCCGGCAACGGCATCACGCTGACAGACACCAGCGGCGGCAGCGGCCCGCTCACTGTCACCCCCCAGAACGGCTCCGAAGCCGCCGCCGATCTTGGCCTCACCGCCGCACCCACCGGAAATACGATTCAAGGCGCTCCCCTTCTCGCCGGACTCGATTCCGTGCTGATCAGCTCCCTCAAGGGCGGCGCCGGAATTCCGATGGGAACCATTTCCATCACCGACCGCGCCGGTCACGGCGGATCCATCAACCTCTCCGGAGCGACTTCACTCAGCGACGTCATCAGCTTAATCAATAACAATACCTCCGGCGCTGACGTCACGGCCTCGCTCAACGCTTCCGGAACCGGCCTGCAAATCGTCGATAACAGCGGCGGAAACGGCAACCTCGTCATCGGCGACACAAATTCCACCACCGCCGCCGGTCTTGGAATTGCCGGAACCTTCACCCCCACCACCCAAACCGTGGACGGCGGAAACCTCCAATACAAATACGTCTCGCTCAACACCCTCCTCAGCAGCTACAACGGCGGCGCAGGCGTCGCACTCGGGCAATTCCAGATCCAGAATTCCGCCGGCAATACCACCGTCGTCGATCTCACTCAGGGAAGCATCAACACCATCGGCAACGTCATCAGCGCCATCAACGCCAAGAACGCCGGCGTCACCGCTTCGATCAACACCAACGGCAACGGAATCCTCCTCACCGACACCGCGGGCGGATCGGGAAAACTCAGCGTCACCGATCTCGCCGGTGGAACCGCCGCCGCCAATCTCAACATCGCCGGCACCGCCACCGGCGCAACCATTGACGGTGCGCTCCAGAAAACCATCACCGTCTCCAGCACCGACACCCTCGCAACCGTCCAAGGCAAAATCAATCTCCTCGGCTTCGGCGTCACCGCCAACATCATCAACGACGGTTCCCCCACCTCACCCTACCGCCTCTCCCTCACCGCCGTAAATTCCGGAGAGGCCGGCCGCGTCCTCATCGACAGCGGCACAACCAACCTGAATGTTCGCAACCTCGTCAATGCCCAGGACGCAGCCGTTTTCTACGGCGGAACAGGCGGCACCCAGCCCCTGCTCATTACTTCAAATAAANNAAGGGCGTCACCGTCTCCCTTCTCAGCGCCAGCAGCAGCCCTGTCACCCTCAGCGTTGCCCCCGACCCCAGCAACGTCGTCGGCCAACTCCAGAATTTCGTCAGCGATTTCAATTCCCTCGTCGGCACCATCACCACCGACACGCAATACGACGCCACCAACAACGTCGGCGGACTCCTCCTCGGCGATGCCACCACCCAGCAGGCCCAGGAAGCGATCTACAACATGATCAATTCCGTCGTCCACGGCGCTGGCCAATATCAAGACCTCGCCGACATCGGCATCACCGTCAACGCCAATGGCGACACCACCGCCGGCACCACTCTCTCCTTCGACCAGAACACATTCGAAACCGCTTTCGCCAACGACCCCACCGCCGTCCAGAACCTTTTCAGTGACGCCACCATCGGACTGGGGAATGTCATCTCCAACTCCATGGGCGCCCTGACCGATCCCGTCAACGGCTCGATCACATTGCAGACCAACACCCTCAGCACCCAGATCTCGCAATACCAGGATCAGATCAACGAGCTCAACGCCATCCTGGCCGAAAAAAGGACGCAGTTGCAAAACGAATTCAATGACATGGAGACCACCCTCTCCTCCCTCCAAAGCCAGGGCACCCTCCTCTCCGCCCTCAGCAGTATCAAGGTCTCAGCCCCGTCCAGCACCGGCGTCAGTGCAATCGGGTCCGGCAGTTCTTCAAGCAGCAGCGGCTGATGATCGCCTGAGCATCCCTTATGAATCCAAATGCCCAGTCCCAAAAATATCTGCGCACCAAGGTCCTTACCGCGACCCCGGAGCAGTTGCAGCTCATGCTCTTCGACGGCGCAATCCGATTCAGCGAGCAGGCCCGCATCGCACTCCAAAACAAAAACTACGAGCAGAGCTTTCAGCTTCTCACCAAGACCGCCGCCATCGTCAATCAGTTGCTTTGCGCCCTCAAGGACGATGTCGCCCCCGACCTCTGCAAAAAACTAAAGGGCCTCTATGTCTACGCCTACAAAAAAATCGTCGATGCCAACATCAACCACACGATGGAATCACTCGACGAAGGCATCCGCGTCCTGAAATACCAGCGCGAAACCTGGGCCATGCTCATGGAGCAACTCACCAAAACCAAGGCCGCCGCCGCCGCTTCACAAATACAGGTCCCCGCCCCCGATCCCCGCATGGAAGCCACCATCAGCATGCACGGCTGATTACCATCGATAAAACCCCATCGCGTTTTTCGTCGTCAGTTCATCCACCTGCGCCAAACTAATCTTCCGCACCCCCGCCAAAACCGCCGCCGTATGAACCACAAACGCCGGCTCATTCGTCTTCTGCTTCCGCATAGGCTCCGGCGTCAAATAAGGCGCATCCGTCTCCACAAGAATCTGCCCCGCCGGTGCAGCTGCCGCGATCTCGCGCAGCGATTCCCCATTCCGAAACGTCAGCACCCCGGTAAACCCCGTCAAATAACCGCAATCCCAAATCCGCCGCGCCTCGTCCATCGTCCCGGTAAAACAATGAAACACCGCCCGCACGCTCGGAAACCCGCGAAGAATCCCCAGACAATCCGTCACCGCCTCCCGGCAATGAATCACCACCGGCAACTTCGCCTCCCGAGCAATCTCCAGCTGCGCCACAAAATATTTCGCCTGCAATTCCCGGCTCGCAAACGTGTGATGATAATCCAGCCCCATCTCCCCCACCGCAGCCACCGCCGGCAACCCCGCGTATTCCTTCAATCGCGCAATCTCCGCAAATTCAACCTCATGACAATGATTAGGATGCACCCCCACCGCGCACCGAATATTCCCCCGCCCCTCAGTCACCCCAAGCGCCGCCTCCCAATCCCCCGGCTGCGTCCCGATCGTAACCATCTCGCTAACNNGTCAAATGACAATGTGTATCAATCATACCGCAACGCCACTCCAAAACCCCCCATATTTAGCGGCGATGCGAAGCATCGCGGGGTTCCCTAAAACGTAGCCTCAAACGCATCCGGCGTATGCCGAATCTGCGGGTCCCTCCCACTCGGCCAAACAATCGCCACCACATCAAAGCGCGCCGGAGGCTGCGGCGTCCCATACCGCGACAAATAATACCGCGCAGCCTTCGTCAGTTGATGCCGCTTAACCTCATTCACCTGATCCTCCGGCATAGGGTCGTCATACGCCCGCGTCTTCACCTCCACAAACACCAGCGTCTTCCCCTCGCGCGCAATAATATCCACCTCCCCCACCTCACATCGAAAATTCCGCTCAATAATCTTGTACCCCTGATTGCGCAAATGCCGCGCAGCCATATTCTCCCCGCGATGACCCAATGCATCGCGCGGCGGCGCAGGCTTAAACCACTTCGTCATCCAATCAAGCATGATTGAGGATTATGCCCCCAGGAAATTTCCCCGCAACCCCGAAAGTGGCCCCACCAATTTCGCCGAACGGACAAACCCGCAGTCCCATCAAAAAAACTCCACAAATCACGTTGAATTAGATATCCAGCTTGCTGCCCGGCAGCCTAATCGGACTTTGAAATAGACTGCTTATGCCAAACAAAAACCCTCACCGATAATTATTAAACTGAATCGGAATCCCCGGCGGATTCGCCCGCAAAAAAGCCATCACCGCCTGCAAATCATCCTTCTTCGCCCCGCTCACCCGCAACGCCTCCCCCTGAATACTAGCCTGCACCTTCAGCTTCAATTCCTTGATCTGCTTCTGAATTATTTTCGCAGTATCCTTATCAATCCCATCCTTCAGCTTCACTTTCTGCCGAATGGTTTTGTGGGTCGCCTGCTCGATTTTCTGTGCATCCATGCACTTCGGATCCACCCCGCGTTTCACCATCCGCCCAATGATCACCGTCCGCACCGCATCCAACTGCGGCTCCGCATCCGCCGTCAGCGTCAACTCTTTTTCTTTCCGATTAAACTCCACGCCAGCCGACGTCCCCTTAAAATCATACCGAGTCCCAATCTCCTTCTGCGCCTGATTGATGGCATTATCCATCTCCTGAAGATTCAACTCCGAAACAATATCAAATGAAGAGTCAGCCATTGGATGAGGAGTCCTTATTCGAGCGGACTGACGCATTGAGGGCATAGAAATCGGACTTTTACACCGTTGCGTTTGAGAGCAACGTGACTATCGGCCCAATCCGAATCTACGGCGTTCAGAACAACCGGCCTATTGCGGCTGGTCAGTGCCACCGCAACGAACTTCCTATCCGAGCGATCAAAATCGGTAAGATCGGCATCACCTGGGAACTCATTGAAATTATCTGATCCCGCGTCCTCGCATGTAAGGTGCACCCGCTCACATCTATTTTCATCAGCGTGCACGTTCCACACCCATTTCATGAAAAGGTCCCCTGCTCCAGGCTGTCCAGACATACTTAGATTACCCATGTACTCCTTGAGAATCCGCATACCGTCATCGAGCACAATAGTGCCATCCGTGAGAACGTCACCCAGCACAGTAACGCACGCAATTACGCAATCCGGATCCGCCTGTTCGCTCCTACCGTTCGCCACGACGGGCACATTTGTATCTACCACAAACGCGCTCATGGCCGCTGTACCTTTTTCCGTTCCATCGCGGCCTTCGTAATTGCGGCCATTACCCCGAACTCATCCCCAAAAAAGTCCTTGGGCCAATTCTTAATTGCTCCAAAAAGATCCAACTCTAAGCCCGTTAATCGCGAACCATTGTCTGTCGCTTCGCAAAAATATAAGGCGGTCTGTTCCGGAGTTATCGTTTCGTCCGCTACACGCCGTTGCAAGCGGCGCAATAAATGTTCACTGTGACTCTCAACGATTATCTGTATTTTTCGATTTTTCATCGCGTCTACAAAAACGTCCGCCAGCCCTGACTGCACGGACGGATGCAAGTGGATTTCTGGCTGCTCAAGAAGGATAATTGAACCTTCCGGCACATAATAACAGAGTACCAACACCGGCAAAATCTGCGATACACCGAACCCCACATCGGTAATTAAGACCTTGGCCGATGAAGGTGTCTTCTGTACTCGCACTTGATAGATATTGTTTCCCTCCGCAATCGCTTCGACCTCGAAATCGTGAATCAACCCCAGTTCTTTGAGCCAATATGCAACTCTTTCCTCGAGCGTCTGCCTTCTCTTGTTCTTTCCCGGCGAGATATAAGGACCTCGCTGCCGTGATGCGAGCATCGCGTCCACAACTCGCTCACCCCGTCGCCCCATGTCCGACGGCTCGGACCCTTTCCATGCATAATGCCGCTGAGGAAATTCGCGAAGCGGACCGAGGTAGTACAGCCTCCCAAACAAGTTCTCAAACGCCAATTGTAGATCTGAAAGAAAGCCAGCGTTCTGAAAATAGGCATAAACTTGATCAGGAAAACCATAAAACTTCACTGGCGACGGCAAATCCCACACACGTCCCTGAGTACGAACGAGACGAATATTCGGCCCTTGGCCCATTAGCTCATATTTAGCCCCACTTTGACCTTTGCGCTTCAATTCGAAGTGATAGTCGCCCGCGTTATATGCCAGATTTGATACCGCGAGGCGATCTGCCCCATTTTCGCCAACTACACACTCAAATGAGAGTTGATCCACCGTGAACAGGGTGTTGGTGTTGCTTGCGGGATCCTTCACCGAAAGTTGCTTGGCTAGACTCCAATCAAGCGAGAAATTCATCGTACCTGGCTTCACATGCTCAAACACCGCATCACGAAAACTTCCCAAATTCGTTAGGCTCTTTTCGTCCCCAAATTCGAGCACTTGAGCCCGATCCGACGATTCAATCGTCTGTTTCAACATTAGCAATAATTGGAGGATGCTGGTTTTTCCCGAACTGTTAGTCCCAAACAATCCGGTAATGGGGGCCAAACGCATCTTCTCAATCTGCTTCCATGACTTGAAATTGCCTGCGCTTAACTGCGTCAGCATTAGGATCGCTCCTTTTCAAGTGGCTATCCTAACCGGGCGAGCGCGTTTGTGCGCACTATGCTGGTGGTTTCATCGCACATTCGACATTCCGCAATCGGCATTCCAATTCAAATCCCCGCCTTACTCAACATCTCCTCCTCCTGCGTCCGCACTTCCTCCCGTTCCCGCTGCGCCGCTCTCTTTCTCTTCTCCAATCCAGAAATCCGCGTCACCTCATCCGCTTCCGTCGGCCCCGCCGGACGATCCTTCAGCATCCCCATCGCCTTGAGAAGCTGCATCGCCGTCTTCGCGTCCCCCGACTCCAGCGCCTTCTCCACCGCCTCCGTCGCCTTGTCCGTGAGCATCAGCAATCTCGATCGGCTGCTCTCGCGCATCTCCTCATGCCACTCGTTGTAAGCCGCCTGAAAAACCGGATCCTTCCGTAGCCACTGGTAGACCGTCGACCGCGAAATCCCCGTCGATCGCGCCGTTTCCGAGATCGACTTCCCCGTCAGCAGCAGTTCCAGCGCCACCTGCTGCTGTCCATCCAGAGACTCCAACGTCCCCTCCCGAACCGCCGGCAATTGCTCCGCTCCACCAGCCACTTCGTTTGACATGCAAATCCCCATGAATTGACCAAAAAGAATCCTATTACCAATAAGTCATATGTAACCGTTCAGTCCATTTT
>PMAK01000244.1 GCA_003153655.1 Phycisphaerales bacterium | reverse complement strand
TGATTTGAACGTCGCCTTGGACACCGGAAAGTTGCTACATTTGCCTGGCGGTGAGTTCTATGTAGATTTGGAAGACCACGCGTTTCGAAATCCGACGACCGATCTGGTAGGCGATCTTCAGGTATTCGACAAGCAAAATTCACCGCCATATCTTCAAATCTTCGAGTTGTGGTATCAGCAGCAACTGTTAGACGGCAAACTTCGTATAAAAGTCGGCAAGATAGACGCCAACACCGAGTTCAGCGTAATCGACAATGGCCTGCCGTTCATCAACAGTTCGACACAGGTCAGCCCAACGATCTTCATGTTTCCCACCACGCCCGATCCGATGCCCTCCGTCAATCTCTTCTTCACCCCCAACGATTTCTATTACGCCAGCCTCGGCGCCTATTATGCGAATCGTTCTGATCGATTTGGCGATTTCGTGGGCGATCCCGCCAAAATTCAACCTGCCCAATTCGGTACGTTTCTCATCGCCGAAACCGGCATTAAGTGGCACGCGACACCGTTGCTCGGGCTTGCGGGCAACCTAAAGATTGGCGCTTGGGGAGACACCGGAAGCTTCACGCGCTTCGACGGATCGCAGCAACAAGGCACTTACGGCTATTACGGAATCTTTAACCAGACTATTTGGCAACCCGCCGGCGAACCCGACAACGGTCGAGGAGTACGGACATTCCTTGAATACGGCGGCACGGAAAGCGATATCAACCCGATCGACCGTCATATCGGCGGCGGCGTCACCTGGACGGGCGCCTTCGACGCCCGGCCAAACGACATCGTCGGCTTCAGCCCCCAATACGCGCATATCACCCCGCAGGCCGCACTACCGCATCCATATGAACTTGCCCTAGAGACGTTTTACCAATGGCAGTTGTGTCCCTGGGCTTTCGTCCAGCCGGACTTCCAATACATTGTTCACCCGGGCGGCACGTATCCCAACTCACTGGTGGCCACGCTACGGGTTCAGTTCACTTTCTAGGCCATCAATATCCCGGCTAAGGGCAAAGGAGGACAACATGGCGATTCTTCAAAAGCTCGCGGCCACAAAAGCTCCCTCGGCGACAATTCTCATCCGACTGCTGACAGGAGGGATATTCCTCTCCGAAGGCATACAGAAATTTCTCTTTCCCGACATGCTCGGCGCGGGTCGATTTGAAAAGATCGGCATTCCCAACCCGCATTTCTTCGGTCCGTTCGTCGGCGCGTGTGAATTGGTTGGCGGCATCCTGCTGCTGGCGGGACTGCTAACGCGCCTGGCATCTATCATGCTCTTAATCAGCATGACCGTTGCAATCATCTCGACCAAGCTTCCCGTGCTCGTCGGCCATCCAGTTTGGGGATTTTCGTTGCCAAAGCTCCAGCAGTATGGGCTTTGGAGCACACTTCATGAGGCGCGGGCGGATTTCTCCATGATCTTTTGTCTCCTGTTCCTGCTTGTCGTTGGAGCCGGTCCGTGGTCTATTGACGTGAGACTTCATGACGTGGAGAGAGGTCGATGAGTCAGGCTGTGGTTGAAGAAACTGCCATTGCAGCTCCATCTCTAAATCATCTTGCGAAGTTCTTTCTCAAACTTGGTGTCGTTGCCTTCGGCGGTCCCGCCGCCCACATCGCGATGATGGAAGATGAACTGGTTCGGCGTCGCCATTGGGTGTCATCAGAAGATTTTCTGGATCTCCTGGCGGTATCGAATCTGCTTCCGGGGCCAAGCTCGACGGAACTCGCCATCTTCATCGGATACCGGCTGCGCGGATTCGCCGGGCTGTTGCTTGCCGGCATTTGCTTCATCCTACCAGCGTTCTTGATCGTCGGCATTTTGGCGTGGGCCTACGTCCGCTACGGCGGTCTGCCCGCAGTCGCCGGACTGCTGTACGGCGTTAAACCGGTGGTCATCGCGATTGTGCTGCAAGCTTTGTGGCGGCTCGGAAAATCAGCCGTCAAGACCCGTACACTGGCCGCGATGGGAGTTATGGCTCTCGTCGCGTGTTTTCTGGGGGCAAGTCCACTTCTGGTGCTGTTCGGCACGGCGGCAGTTATCGCGCTGATATACGCGATAAGGCAGCGGCCGACGGTCAGCACAATGTCCGCGTTTTTCGTCACCTCAATGCCGGTGGCCGCAAGCTCGCCCGCGATCGCTGGCCTAGCCGGGATTTTTCTCGTCTTCGTAAAACTCGGGTGCATCGTCTTCGGTAGTGGATACGTGTTGCTCGCCTTTCTGCGGGCTGATCTGGTCGTGCATCGACATTGGCTCACCGAGGCGCAATTGCTGGATTCGGTTGCGGTTGGCCAAGTGACTCCCGGCCCCGTATTCACCACGGCAACCTTCATCGGATACCTACTCGGGGGACCGACCGGAGCGATCGTCGCGACAGCAGGAATTTTTGCGCCCGCTTTTGTTTTTGTGGCGCTGGCAGGCCCACTTGTGCGTACGCTTCGTGCCTCGAAGATTGCGGGAATGCTTCTGGATGGCCTGAATGTTGCTTCGCTGGCGCTGATGGGCTATGTGACCTATCAGCTTGCCAGAAGTGCAGTGACCGACTGGCCCACACTGACTTTGGAAATCATCAGTGCGGCCGTTCTGTTCACGCTACGAATCAACTCAACGTGGCTGATCGCCGCAGGCGCTTTATTCGGTCTAGGCCTGACCCTTTTGGGAAAGCAATGACTTCGCCAAAATACAAAAAACGGAGATTAAAAATCGCTATTACTCTAAACGAAAAGCTCGATGCGCGAAGTGCCGACGTTACCCTTGGCACTCACCCGATGGACCAGCCAACACTTTTACGATCATGACGACTACGCCGAATCGGTTTGTAGGAAAAATCCACGAGCGCCAGCCCGAGATAATCGACAGAAAAGATTACGCCCAATGGCTTGACCCAAAGACGCCCACCGATGAAATCACTGACATGGTGAAGGCGATTGATGATGGTCCGCTTGAGGCGTGGCCAGTGTCGGATACTGCGAAGTCATCAGAGAGCAAGGGCGAGCATCTGCTACGGTTCCTGGCTGATTCTCGCGCGCGTTAGGCGCATGTTCGGTTGCGCCACGGAAGGGATCGTGGCACCCTCCGCTGACACGGAGGTGTGCGATGAAAGGGGTTCTGAAAGATTCTGAAGATCACCAAAGGCTTAAGGCGTTCTGCGCCGCGGAGTCCGACGCCTTGCAACGCGACCGTTACCGGGCAGTGCTGCTGGCCGTGGACGATCAAGAGGGCGATGAGATCGCCGATCGCCCCGGCCGCGTCACGAAAAGAACGATCCCAAGGCCCTCGAGCAGTTCAAAGAACAATCCCCCTTTTTGTTCAGAGGGTGAAAGACGCGATCGCTCCGCATGGCGGCAAGGTCCGCGTCTTCTTCATGGACCAGGCCGGGTGGCACAAAAGTAAACAACTGAAGTTGCCCAGCAACATCATCCCGGCGCGCCGGGACTGCCTCCGTACCGTCCGGAATTGAATCCGGTGGAGAACCTGTGGCATTACCTGCGGAGCCACTCTCTGAGCCATCGGACGTACGACGATTACGACACGCTCCTGGCGGCAGGCACGGATGCGTATCGCAAACTCACCCCGGAGGCCATTCGAAGCGTCTGTGCCTGCTCCTATATCGAGCACGCAAGTCAATCAGGAACCGTATTAAAGCGTTGCAAGGACTATCAAATGTTCCAGCTCGATCCCCCGCTAAATCGTGTCATCATCGGCGGATCCGACTGGACCGGGCCCACCGGGAAAGGCGTTGCCAATTTTGTTGAACCAGGGCATCGCGACGACGACATTCTTTGGATTATCGACTTGGATGAAAACGGCCACGCGCGGTGCGTTTCCAACCGATAGGTGCAGGCTCTTCCCGATAAGATACGCCAAGGTGAGGGCGACGATGGCACCGGACGGGATGAGGAATATCACGCAGTGTGCCTGCTGCCGATGGCATGCGAGATAGACCGCGACGATCGCTGAACGGGTAATGTTTAGGCAGTGATGGCCGGTGGATTGCCCGCAACGACTACCCTATTTCGCAAGGCATTCCAGCGCGAGGATGGAAACATCATCGCTTATTGGTCCGCCCTCTCGCCATCCATGGACCTGTTCCACCAACTGCGAGACCGATGTTGGAAGCGGACGATTCGCAAGTTGCTCCAGACTTTCAAGAAGATGTTGTTGCCCAAACATCTCCCGGGCGGGATTCATCGCCTCCGTGATCCCATCAGAATAGAGATACAAACGTCCCCCAGCTTTCAGCGTTGCGTTGTACTGTTGGTAGTCCCCCCCCAAACTGATCGGTAATCCTCCGCGATCCAGAATTTTCGCTGCCTCGCCGGGATTAACCATAATCGCTCCCGGATGCCCAGCCGATGCGTACGTGACCTCCCGCGTCTTAGCATTTAACACCGCATAAAAAATCGTAAGAAACTGTTCCGTATTCTTATCCCATGCAAATTTCTGATTCAAACGCTCCGCAACCTGCGCGGGCGGCGTCGGCTCGGAACGCCCCGTCTTCTCCGATAGGTGCATCAAAAGAGAATCCGGATCCTGCATCGGCGACAGAGCCCGC
This sequence comes from Phycisphaerales bacterium, assembly GCA_003153655.1. Lineage (GTDB taxonomy): Bacteria > Planctomycetota > Phycisphaerae > Tepidisphaerales > Tepidisphaeraceae > PALSA-1353. Next base: position 2,652 of record PMAK01000244.1, on the reverse strand, counting down.
GCAGCCGCCATCGCCAGCAATGAAGCGGCCACCCCATGACCGCTCACATCCAATACATAAAACGCGACATGATCATCATCCAGTGGACAGATATTCAGAAAATCGCCGGCCAATTGCTCACAAGGCTCGAACACCCACGAAAATTCTAATGAAGAAAATCGCCGGTAAGCGTTCGGAAGATACGCCTCCTGCATTCGGGCCGCGGCCCGCAAATCACGGCAAATCCGATCGTTCGTGGCCGTCAATCTCGCGTTGGCTATTTCCAGGTCAAGATTCCGTTCACTCAGCCGCGTCTGCAGCGCCACCACTTCCTCAACGGACTTTTTGACCGTGAGTTGTGTTTTAATCCGCGCCAGCAAAATCACAAAATCCAATGGCTTGGTCACATAATCATTCGCCCCTAGATTCAGCGCCTGCGCGATATCTGTGCTCTGGTCCTTCGCCGTCGCCATGATCACGGGAAGCTGCGTGGGTGATTGCGTTTCCCGTATTTTTCCCAGGACCTCCACCCCATTCATTCCCGGCATCATCACGTCAAGCAGCACCAAGTCGCACGGCGTCTCTTTCAGGAGCTGCAGAGCGCCCGGCCCATCAACCGCCGTCGTCACCTTATACCCGTGACGCTGAAGTCTTCTGGATAGAACGTCCCGGTTCTCCTGGTTGTCATCAACAACAAGGATCAACGGCTCAGTCGGAGAATTTGGATGTTCCGTTTCCATTTCAAAGCACGCTCAGCGGGTCATTAAAGGCGATTACGATTTTTTCTGGAGGATCGCCTCGATCTGGGCCAGCAATTTCGAGAATTCAACTGGTTTCGTGTGATAATCCGCACATCCCGCCTCGAGCGCGCGCTCCTTGTCACCCGGCATCGCGTGAGCCGTCAAACCGATTACAGGCAAATGCCGAATGCTCTCATCAGCTTTGATCTGGCGAGTTGCCTCCCATCCATCTAGTTGCGGCATGTTCATATCCATCAATATCAAATCCGGCTTTTCAGTCTTCGCCATCTCCAGACCGGCCTTGCCATCAATTGCGATCAGCACCTCAAACCCGCGCCGCTGGAGACGTCGCGACAGCGCGTCCCGATTTTCCTCGTTATCTTCAACTACCAGTAGCCTGGGCATACATCACCTTCTCATCCTTGGGTCGATTCTGGGGACGCGGCCTTGTCCCCCTTCATAACATCATTCTTTGAAGCATTGGCGGCGCATTCCGATACAATTTTTTTCACTTCGCGCAAAAGCGCATCCCGGCTATACGTCCCCTTCTGAAGAATCCGCTCAACTTTTCCCGATAGCAAGTCCTTCTCCTCGGCCGAAAGATCCTTGGACGTAAGAACCACCACCGGAATCGACTGATATTCTTCTTTATTCCGAAGCTCCGCCAAGAACTCGAATCCATCCATCTGCGGCATCATTAAATCCAGCAGAATCAGATTTGGCCGGCTATTCTTTAAGTATTCTAGCGCCGGACGGCCATTGGCTGCTTCAACCACCGTCCATCCCTGCTTGGCCAACGAACGTGCCAGCACCTGTCGCGTCGGCTCGTCGTCCTCAATGATTAAAACACCGCTTGCCCCTTCATTGGGACGATACTTCTTAAGCACCGCGCTCAGGCGATTTCTATCGATCGGCTTATTGAGATACTCTGAAGCCCCCAGCATGTACCCCATTTCCTGATCGTTCAAAATAGTCAACATCACCACAGGAATTTCGGCTAGTTTTTTGTCCGCTTTCAAGGCGCCAAGCACCGTCCAGCCATCCATTTTCGGCATCATGACGTCAAGGAAAATGAGATTCGGCGTCATCTTCTTTGCTAAAGCCAGCCCTCTTTCCCCATCCTCGGCGGTAACCGCTCGAATTCCCTCAGCTGTCAAAAAGCGGGACATAAGGTCGCGCACCGCTGGGTCATCGTCGATGATCAACACATTGATCCCATTGCTCCCCGCCGTTTGTATGACCGTATCGGGCGTCTTTGGCTTTTCAGACGCGGTTTTATCCACCTTGGCGGGAAGCCTGAGCGTGAACGCGGAGCCTTTGCCCGGTTCACTGATGACCGACATGCTTCCCCCCATCATCTCGGCAAAGTGCCTGCTGATTGCCAGCCCAAGACCAGTCCCCCCAAATTTGCGTGTTGTGGATGCGTCCGCCTGAATGAACGGCTGAAATAATTTATCGACCTGCTCCTTGGTAATCCCGATGCCGCTGTCGGTGATGCGAAACACAATATCCGCCGTCGGCTGTTCTTCCTCGCGCCGCACCTCCAAGATAATTTTGCCTCGCTCGGTAAACTTGGATGCGTTTGATAAAAGATTGAACAAAATCTGCCGTACCTTCGTCACGTCAGCGTGCATCACGCCGACATTGGGATCGCATCGAACTTCAAGCTCATTGTTTCGCTTCTGAATGAGTGGGGGAACCGTCACTGCGACGTCCTGCAGGACAGGCTCGACATCGAACGTCTCAAGGTAAAGCTCCATCNNCCGCCTCGATCTTGGAAAGATCGAGCACCCCGTTCACCAGTGCCAGCAGGTGTTTCCCCGCGCCGCGAATTTTATCGAGGTCGGGAATGAAACTTTCCACATGGCGATCCTCCGCCTCCTCCTGCAGCAGTTCGCTATACATGATGACGGCGTTCAGCGGCGTGCGCAGC
>PMAK01000169.1 GCA_003153655.1 Phycisphaerales bacterium | reverse complement strand
GCCCAAATTCCCACACGTCTCATTTCACGCATTACGCCGGCACAGGCTCCACATGCGGAGCCGCTTCCGCGCGAGATTCGGCGATGGCCTGGGATTCCGGCTCAGTCCGCGGATGAATCCGCAGAACGCCGTCTTCCATTACTGTCCGAATCTTCGCCAGCGCCTTGTTCTGAATCTGGCGAACGCGCTCTTTCGTCACGCCGATGATCTTGCCGACTTCTTCCAGCGTCATCGGAGATTCTTCAACCTGCTGCCAGTTGAACCGGCGGCGAATCACCGTCTGTTCCACGTTCGACAGATCCGCCAGGTTGCGATCGACGATTGCTTTCAATTCATCAATGCAATCATCCTCGATCTGATCCCGGCGGCGATCCGCCCAATCGCTATGCTCCATATCCGGCTCAAATTCCACCGGAAATCGCGTGCGATGCTTCGAGGCCTTCATAGCCGTTCGACTGAAGCCCTTCAAAATCGCCCGGCACGCATACGTGCTGAACTTGAATCCGCGATCGATGGAAAACTTATCCACCGCTCGCAGAAGAGCCATATTCCCTTCGCTCACGATCTCAGCGAAATCCACATCGCCGAGCCGCGTGCGCTTGGCCATCGCCAAAACCAGCGCCAGATTCGTCCGCACCAGATATTCGCGGAAATGCTCGAATTTCCGATGCCAATCCAGAAACGCCTGGGCACGAGCCAAGGTCAGACCCTCAGCCTTGATTTCCTTCTGCAAGGCAAGCAAACGCCTCTTGCAATAGTTGTAACGAAGGAACATCTGTCGTTCCTCCGGCGCCTTCATCAGTTGCGGCGGCGAGNNGCGCGTCGGCTGATACCAACTCGTCAGCGGAAGCTCGCGCTCCGCGTCCTCGGTGAACAACTCCTCTTCCACGTGTTTACGGCGGAATGTCGGGCTGTCCATGTACGCGTAATTTTCTTCCACCAAACGGGTCACGCGCTCCCGCGTGCTCCGCGGAATCGGCGCTTGACGCCGACCCGGCTTGATTGTCTTTGTCATCGTGGCCATCTTGGCCTTCCTTTCCATGCGGTTGTGTCGCACTATTCCCTATACTCCTAAGCAAACCCCGTTCACAACCGCTAAATTATTATCCCAATCCGGTCTCACAAATACTTACGCTCTTTACCCAGCTTCTGTTCGATTCCTAACTGATTAAACCAGCATGGCTAAGCGAATATTCCCTTTCACTACCTTTAGCCCTAACCCCCACTGGACACCTATCCCGACCCGCGCCGGATACCCGCCAGCGGTAGTCAGTTTTTGGCAGAAACGCTATCCTCACCTGTCAATTCATCCAGGAACGCGGCATTCGATGCAGAAAAAAATCTGTTTCGGCGGAACCTTCAATCCCATCCACCACGGCCATCTCCTCTGCGCCAGGGCCGCAGCCGAAGCCGCAGGGGCCGCCGAAGTCATCCTATTCCCCGCTGGCTCCCCGCCGCATAAGCCGGGCCAGACCCATCTGGCAGCCCCTGACGATCGCCTCCAAATGTGCAAACTAGCCATTGCCGGGTCCGCTATCTTCCAAATCGACGGCCGCGAGCTCCGCCGCCCAGGTCCCAGCTACACCATCGAAACCGCCCGCCAACTCCGCCGCGATGGCTGGCCCGACGTCATTTGGCTCATCGGATCAGACATGCTCAACCTGCTGCCAACTTGGCATGAGCCCGAAGCCCTCCTCGCCGAGGTCCAGTTCCTCATCATGGCCAGACCCGGCGCAAAGCTCGCGTGGTCCTCGTTACCACCCGCTTTTCAAAAACTGCAAAACAACGTCGTCGAGGTTCCGCAAATCGACATCAGCGCCACCGACATCCGCAACCGTGTAACATCAAACCTCCCCATCAACTTCCTCACGCCCGATCCCGTCTGTCGATATATCGCAGACCATCAGCTATACCGTGACGATTCCACGGCTCGCGCCGCAGGCTCCAAATGATCAACCATTTCGACATAGCCTACGGCCTCGGCGTCGGCCTCACCTCCCCCTTCTGGCTCGCAAAGCCCTCCTCCCGCCGAAAAATCCTCCGCGCCTTCTCCCAGCGCATGGGCCATGTCCCCGCCCGCGATCTCTCCAAACCCGGCATCATGATCCACGCCGTCAGTCTCGGCGAAATCAACGCCACCCGCTCCCTCATCAACCTCCTCCGCTCCCAACGCCCGGGACTCAACTTCATCGTCTCCGTCACCACCGAAACCGGCTACGCCCGAGGCCAGGAACTCTACGGCTCCGCATCAGACGTAACCCTCATCCGATACCCCCTCGATTTCACCCCCGCGGTTGACCGCCTTCTCACCGCCCTCCGCCCCGCCGTCGTAGTCCTCCTCGAACTCGAAGTCTGGCCAAACTTCATCCGCCGCTGCACCCAACGAAAAATCCCGGTGATTCTCGTCAACGGCCGCATCACCCCCGGCAGCTTCCGCAAATACCGCCTCGCCCAGCCGCTGGTTGGATCTATGTTCGCCCGCCTGCATAAAGTCGCCGCCCAGGATCAGGAATACGCCCGACGATTCACACAACTCGGCGTCCCCGCCAATCGCGTCACCGTCACCGGCACCATGAAATTCGACACCGCCATCATAGCCGACCAGATCGGCGGCGAATCCGAACTCGCCGCCGCCGTAGGCCTCTCCCCCAGCAAAGAACCCATCTGGGTCTGCGGCTCAACCGGCCCCGGCGAAGAAGCCATCGTGCTTCCCATCTACCGCAATCTGCTGCAACGCTTCCCAAATTTGCGATTGGTAATCGTCCCCCGAAAGCCCGAACGCTTCGACGAAGTCGCCAATCTGATCGCCACGAGCGGCCTCACAATCGTCCGCCGATCCCAACCCAACACCCCCCCGCCGCAAACTTCCCCCGCCCCAATCATCCTCGGCGACACCATCGGCGAACTCCGAAAATTCTACGCCCTCTCCACCGTTGTCTTCGTCGGTCGAACGCTCGTAGACCTCGGCCATCGCCAGCATGGCAGCGACATGATCGAACCCGCCGCCCTCGCCAAACCCGTCGTCGTCGGCCCATTCACCGCCAACTTCGCCGAAGCCATAAACTGCTTCGAACAAGCAAACGCCATGAAAATCGTACAAAATCCCCAAGACCTCGAATCAACCATCGCAACCCTGCTATCCGATTCGCCCGCCGCAAAAGAAATGGGAATCCGCGCCCGCGAAGTCGTCAAAAATCAGCAAGGCGCCACCGCACGCCACGCAACGATCATCCTTGACACCCTCAACTCCGTCCTGACGATGAAGCCCGAATGAAATTGTTCACCCAGCTTGAGCGAAAATTCGGCGACTACGCCCTCCCCAACGTCACCCTCTATCTCATCACGTTGCAGGGCCTCACGTTCTTCATCTCGCAAGTCCGACCCGAATATCTCTCAATGCTCGTGCTGACCCACGATGGCCTGTTTGCGGGCCAGTGGTGGCGGCTGCTGACGCTTCTCTGCATGCCGCCCGCAACGCATCCGGTTTTCCTGATCTTTTATCTCTACATCTATTTCATGATCGGCACCGCGCTCGAAGCCCGCTGGGGCGCCTTCCGATACAACATTTTCCTTCTCGTGGGATATCTGGCGACGGTGCTGGTTGTCCTGATCCCCGGCGCGTTCGTCTCTAATTTCTATCTGATGGAATCCATCTTCCTCGCCTTCGCATGGCTCTACCCCGATTTCGAATTCCTCCTCTTCTTCATCCTCCCCATTAAGGTCAAATGGCTGGGCCTCATCGGCTGGCTCTTCTATGCCTTCGCCTTCATCACCAGCGACTGGACCACAAACATCAACGGCGGCTGGACCGCCAAAGCCGAAATCGCCGCCGGCTCCATCAACTTCCTACTCTTCTTCCACGCCGACCTCGCCGATTGGATCGTCACGTACAACCGAAGATTCAAAGGCCGAATGGTGCAGGCCCAGGCCCAGGAGGCCAAACCCCCCATGCACGTCTGCGCAGAGTGTGGCGTAACCGACCAATCAGACCGCAAAATGGAATTCCGCTATTGCCCCCTATGCGCCGGCACCCCAGCCTATTGCATCAACCACATCGGCAATCATAAACATCGGTAAAGAAATTTTGAACCGTAAGGACCTCGATTGCATGGCCTGGCAATACCTCGTTGCAACTTTCCTACCGCTTCGGGGTTGTATCTGCGGGCGATATCTAGAAATATGTGCCGCGCGCCTCTGTCACAGTTCATGTTTGGGCAGGATTCTGTATACTTGAATTTTGCAGCTTTGATGCAGGATATTGATGGATCAGGAACATCAAAAGACGATTGGCAAGTCGGTCACTCTCACCGGCCGCGGATTATTTTCCGGCGAGCCGGCGACGGTTACACTTTCGCCGGCTGAGCCGGACGAGGGGATCACTTTCGTCCGCGAGCAGGATGGCAAGACCGCGCCGATTCGAGCCACGATCCAGAATGTCCTCAAACGCCCGCGCCGAACGTGCCTTAAGAACGGCACGCTTCTCGTTGAAACCGTCGAGCATTGCCTGGCCGCGTTGAGCGGCATGGGTGTGGACAACGCTGTCGTGCGCGTCAGCGGCGGCCGAGTGGGAGAATTACCCGCCGGAGATGGATCGAGCCGGCCATTTGTGGAATTGCTCGAAGAAGCCGGCGTGGTTGAGCAGGATAAGCCGGTCAATGCCCTGATCATCCGAAAGCCGGAGCAGGTTTCGATTGGTGATGCGGCGCTGGCGGCATTGCCGGGACCAACCGATCATCTCGAAATTCTCTACGAATTCGAAGCGGGCGAACCCCTCGGTCGCCAGATTTTCCGCTGCACGCTTAAGGGAACCGATCGCGCCGAATTTGCTTCGCAGATCGCCCCCGCGCGCACCTGGGTTTTCGAGCACGAAGCCAAGGAACTCCAGGCCCGTGGCATCGGTGTCCACTTAACGCCCAAAGATCTTCTGGTGATTTCTCCAAACGGTCCGATCGACAACACATTCCGCTTCGCGGACGAATGCGCCCGCCACAAAGTCCTCGATCTGATCGGCGATTTGTATTTGCTGGGCCGCCCTGTTTATGGCCGCCTGGTTGCCCATAAGAGCGGGCACGAGCTGAATCACATGCTCGTCCGTCGCCTGCTCCAGCAGGAAGAGGGCCTCAATCGCGAATCGCTGATCCATCGCGATGCTGCCCTTGATATTCGCCGCATTCAGCGCATTCTTCCGCATCGCTATCCGATGCTGCTAGTGGACCGGGTGCTGGAAATCGTCGGCGATCAGAAGGCCATCGGAATCAAGAACGTCACGTTCAACGATATTTTCTTCCAGGGCCACTATCCCGGCACCCCGATCATGCCCGGCGTTTTGATTGTTGAAGCCATGGGACAATTGGGCGGCATCCTCCTCAGCCAAAAACTCGAGCACACCGGCAAGCTCGCGGTGCTGCTCAGCATGGACAAGGTGAAGATGCGCCAGCCGGTGGTTCCCGGCGATCAATTGCTTCTCGAAGCGGTTACCGTTCGCGTGAAGAGCCGAACCGGGCACGTTAGATGCAAAGCGTTCGTCGGCGACAAGTTGGCCGCCGAAGCGGACATTAAATTTATGCTCGTGGATGCCGAACCCATTTAGGCCGCGGATTTCTATGCCAAAGATTTCTCCACATAGCTGTGTCGATCCTAAGGCGAGCGTCGCCGCCGATGTCGAAATCGGCCCGTTCTGCACGGTGGGGCCGAATGTCGTGCTGGGCGAAGGATGCCGACTCGTCAGTCATGTCGTGATCAGTGGTTGCACGGAGATTGGGCGCAACAACACGTTTCATCCCAACGCCGTCATGGGCGGCCCCCCACAAGATCGCAGATATCGCGGCGAGCCAACCCGCCTGGAAATCGGCGAGGGAAACGTTTTCCGCGAAGGCGTCACCATCCACATCGGAACCCCCGAATCTCAGGCCTGCACACGCGTCGGAAACCGCAATCTGCTGATGGCCAACAGCCACATCGGGCACGACGCCCAGTTCGGTAGCGACTGCGTGCTCGCCAACAACGTCATGATTGCCGGGCACGTCCACTGCGGAAATTACGTCAACATGATGGGCGGGGCGGGGATCAATCATTTCGTCACGATTGGCGATTACGTTTTCATCGGCGGCGCCGCCCGAATCCATCACNNGGCGCCGACCAAATCCGCGGCTTGAATTCCGTGGGCCTATCGCGCGCCGGAGTCCCCGCCGAAGAGATCAGCGAGCTCGACGAAGTCTGCCGAAAATTATTCTATCGGCGCAAGCCGCTGGCCCTCGCCCGCGCGATGGCTGAATTCGACACGATGAATGGCGTGAATCCGCGCGTAAAGGAAATGGTCGAATTCCTCCAGCGTCGCGGCCAATCGCGAAATGGCAGATACCTGGAAAGTTTGCGAAAAAGTTGAAACCCCCGGCAATTGATGCCGAGGTGCTCTTATACATGTTCAACTTGAAGANNCGTCGTCGTTTCGCCGCAGGAGCCGACCGGCCCGGCCACACCATCCGGACCCTCGCTCTCCCACCTGTCAGCCCGCGGCCTCGCGTGGATGTCGGTCAATTCACTCGTCTCCAAAGTTCTCGGCACGCTCAGTCAAATCATTCTGGCGTGGCTCCTACTTCCCAAGGATTTTGGGCTGATCGGTCTCACATACACCGTGGCCGCCGTAACAGGTATCCTGGCCAACACCGGCCTTGAAGACGTCCTGCTTCAGCGCCAAAAACATTTCCATCGCTGGGCCAACCCCGCATTCTGGATATCTCTTTTCAGCGGATGTGTTGCAACGGTGGTGATGATTTTAGCCGCGCCGATCGCCGCGCGGGTT
>PMAK01000233.1 GCA_003153655.1 Phycisphaerales bacterium | reverse complement strand
ATCTGATTTTCATCTGTGGCTAAAAAAATCTTCTCTGCGATCTCAGCGGCTAAAAACATCCGTCCCAATCGCCAACCCGTACTTGAAGATGGGGAACCAGATTGTCATCAATAACTTAGCTATCATTAAATTCGCCCATGCCACCCGAAGACGAAATCACCCCCGAATCCACCTACCTCAACCGCAGAAACTTCATGCGCGCCGGCATCCTCACCGCCACCGCCGCCGCCACCGGCTATCTGTATCGCCGGTTCAATGCCCCGCCCAATGTAAACTCCGTCCCGCTGGAATTGCCTGATGTCCCCGACCTCATCACCGCCAACCAGTCAACAACCGCCCCCGCAACCGCTATCGAAGACCGCTCCGGCTTCGTCACCGACGAACCCCAGACAACCTTCCACGACATCACCAACTACAACAACTACTACGAATTCTCGACAGACAAAGACGGCGTCGCCCCGGCCGCCCAAGGCTTCATCTCGCGGCCCTGGCAAGTCGCCGTCACCGGCCTATGCCGCAAACCCCAAATCTTCGACCTCACCGATCTCCTCAAAATCGCCCGGCCCGAAGAACGCATCTATCGCATGCGCTGCGTCGAAGCCTGGTCCATGGTCATCCCCTGGGACGGCTACTCCCTCTCCAAACTCCTCGACCGCGTCCAGCCCCTCAGCAGCGCCAAATACGTCGCCTTCCAAACCCTCTTCGATCCAAAGCGAATGCCCAACCAAAACAGTGGCATACTCGATTGGCCCTACGTCGAAGGTCTCCGCATGGACGAAGCCATGCACCCGCTCACAATCCTCGCCAGCGGAATCTATGGCAAACAACTCCCCCCGCAAGACGGAGCACCCATCCGCCTCATCATCCCCTGGAAATACGGCTTCAAAGGAATCAAATCCATCGTGAAAATCGACCTGAGAGAGCAGCAGCCCCCCACAACATGGAGCGCCGCCGCCCCCGATGAATACGGCTTCTACGCCAACGTAAACCCAAACGTCGATCACCCGCGCTGGAGCCAAGCCACCGAACGAAGAATCGGCGCCGGCGTCCGCGATACCCTCCTATTCAACGGCTACGAAAAAGAGGTCGCCCACCTCTACTCGGGAATGGATCTGCGAAAGAATTTCTAACCGATGAAAGATCCTCAATTCGCCAAATTCGTCCTCCTCATCAACGGCGCGGTGCCGCTGGCTCTCCTCGGCTGGGACGCCTACCAACATCAGCTCGGCGCTAATCCCGTCAATCACGCCATCCACATCACCGGAAGCATGGCGATCATTTTCATCGCCCTCACGCTCGCCATCACTCCAGTCCGCAAAATCACCGGCTGGAATTGGCTCAGCCATTTCCGCCGAATGCTCGGCCTCTACGCTTTCTTCTACGCCTGCGCGCATCTCGCCATCTATTTCGCCTTCCAGCAATCATTCAATCTAACCGCCGTCTTCTGGGACGCCGTCGATCATCCATTCCTATTCTTCGGCATGACCGCGCTCGTCCTGATGATTCCCCTGGCCCTGACTTCAACCAACGGCATGATCAAACGCCTCGGCGCAAAAAAATGGAAGAACCTCCACAAACTCGTCTACATCGTCGCCATCGCCGCCGCCATTCACTTTTGGATGAGCAGCAAATTAGTGGGCGTCTATCAGGAAGTCTTCGCCGGCACAGTCGCGGTCCTGCTCGGCTATCGCGTCATCGTCTGGCAACTCGCCGAATCCCGAAAAGCGCGTGCCCTCGCCGGCGCCGGCAGCGCGTAGATTCGCGAGCGCTATTGGATTGCCAATTGCATTTCCAGCGTGGCCGACGAACAATTTAACAAATGGCCAGCCTGCGCGACGTAGTTCCGGTGATGCGATCCTTCGGAATCTGGGCGTTTTTTAAGCGCATCTGGCAACAAATGTCCGAAGACGGCATTCTCGTATGGGCTTCCGCGCTCGCCTATTCGTGGCTCTTCTCGATCTTTCCGTTTCTGATTTTGCTCCTGAGCCTCGCGCCATATTTGCCCGACAGCGCCAAACAATCCGCGCACCGCGCGATATCCGAATTCATCACGTCGATGCTCGGCAACGCCGCGCATACCCTCAACGACAACGTCGATTCAGTCATGCAACAGCCGCGGCGAGGCTGGCTGATCGTCGGGCTCGCCGTCAGCGTTTGGGTCGCCAGCGGCGGAATGTCCATGACTATGTCCGCGCTCGACAAATGCTACGATGTGAAGAACGGCCGTTCCTATATCAGGCAGCGAGCGCTCGCCATCGCCCTCACCATCGGCGTCGCCATCTGCATGCTGGCAATCATCATCCTGCTTCCCATCGGCGCAGCCGTCGAAGCGTGGCTGCGATATCAGCATCTGGCTTCGCCGCCAATGATCTGGATGTTCAACGCTGCGCGGTATGCCCTCTCATTGCTGCTGGCGATATTCGTATTATCGATCATCTACTATTTCGGCCCCGCGATTCGTCAGCGATTCCAAATCCTCAGCCCAGGCGCGCTCTTCAGTGCCGTCGTCTGGATCGTGCTCGACCTCGCGTTCCGTTTCTACGTCGATCGCTTCGCCCGCTACGATCAGACCTACGGCACGGTGGGCGGCGTCGCCATCCTGCTCCTCTTCTTCTATATCGACGGATTGGTGCTGCTCATCGGCGCGGAGATCAACAGCGAGATCGACTTCGAGCGATTGGGCGTTCCCGAAGGCTCGCACGACTTCACCGGCCCGACAAAGGCAATGTTGCCAGGATTGCCGGAGATAGCGCAGGAGTTATAGCCCGCACGCAAATGCTTGATGCCATGTCTGAGTCTGAGCAGCTAATGAGTAATTCAGGCTGCGGCCAATTTCCGGGCGCGTCGCATCAGCAGCATTCCCGCTCCAGCCACCAAAACAACAGCCGCCGATGGCTCGGGAACGTTGATCGTCGAGAACGGAATATTATTGAACGTATCAGGATTGATTCCGTTCTGAACCGTCCCGCTGGCGACGGTGAATGTATTCACATATTGAGCCGCGCTCACATCCGTCCACACATTGACACCGGGAATGTCGTAGAGATTGCCATCCATCGCATCATTCGAGGAGTCTGTGGAAGTGGAGTGGACGCCGATCAATCCAAGCCCGGGAAATCCCAATTGTTGCTGCGCCGACTCAAACGTCGGGCCGCCCGAGTCGCCCGAATTGATATACGTCGTGCCCGAGGTGACAACGCCGGCTGCGGTCGTAAACGCAAACGTGCCCCGAATTCCGGTGTAGTTATAAACCCGGTTTGCAGGAGCAAACCCGTTGGTCACGCCGGCCACGCCGACGGCCGTGAGGTTGTTCGTACCAGTCAAAGCGGTGCCATAGGTTCCGGTATTGACCTGATAGACATTGGTATTCACTCCGCCGATCTTTGTGCTTGTCACCGTGGATTGGCTGCCATAACCGGCCTGGACGATCTGCTGCGGATTGCCGGTTCCGGCATTGTTGACGTAGGCATTGAGAATTGGAAGCGAAGTATTGGCGGCGGTGTTGGTCAGCAATCCCGCCGGCTGAATGACGTTCGCCGGCGCGTTAGCCGGAACATCAACCGCAATCAGGGCAAGATCCACCGTGCCCTTGCCATAGGCGCCTGCGTAGATCACGTTCTGCGCGGTGCTGAAAACCTGCAGCGGCCAATTGGTCTTGTCTCCGCCGGGATTCATATAGGTAAACGCATTGGCCGAGTTGATTGATCCGAATCCAACGGCCAGTGCGGTCGGCAATCCGATGCTGCCGCCATCCGCCACATGGTCGGCCGTCAGGATGTCATACCAATTGCCGCCGTTGCTGTCGGGCTNNGGGCTGGGTATAGATAATGGTTCCCGTGCCGACGAATCCGGTGGTCGTTCCGGGAGTCTTGCCCGGCTCCGTCTCTCCAATGCGAACGATGTCGTTCTGCAATCCCGCGGGCAGGCCAAAGGTGTTGTTAAATGTCGCCAGCCCGAAGGTGCTGCTCGGAAGGACGGCCAAAGAAATTGCCGCGCTAGCCAGAGCGCAAAAGCCGGAACGAAGCGTAGAGGATCGACGCATATTTTTTCCCTTTCTGATTTGAAGTGACGCCGAGAACTGGGGTCAGAAAATAACATTGAATTCCATAAAGGCAAGAAAAAAGTCCCACTTTAACATTCTTTGCAAAGTGCCAGTTGCGAAAAAGCCAGCTTGTGACGTGAAGATCCTGTCAATCGTCGCAAAGACAGAAATAGTTTAAGGTATATATGTAGAGAGTATTAAGTTTTGGTGATGGTGATTCAAACAGGATTACTTCACCGGGATTTTCCAGATGCCCCATTGGCCGCCGCGATTGCTGCGGAAGTAAATGTAGTCGCCACTGGGATCCCAGACCGGGCTGTCATCCACGCTGCCGTTGCTGGTGATCTGCACTTGCTTTTCCGGGTGGGTCATGTCGACAGTCCAGACATCGCAATTCCGGTGGCGCTGGTTTACGACGCGGCCATTGTCCATCACGGGATACGTTGCATAGCCGCGGTCGCATGCGAAGGCGATCGTGCTGCCGTCTCGCGACCAGGCCGGATCGTAGCAATCCGAGTCGGGATCATTGGTGATGCAGATCGTGCCGCCGCCGCGGTCGGAGACTTTGTAGACCTCGCGGTTCCCCGTGCGCTGATTCACGCTGGTGAACAGAATCGCATCCGCCCGCGGACTGACGCGCGGCTGGCTCACCGGGATGTTTGCCAGGTTGGTCCGCGACGCCCCGTCAATCGGGGACATGTACAACTGCGGATCGGCCTGACTGTCCGAAAGCACTTCATAAAATAGCCGCGGCTTTGGCGCCGCATCGATCATCGGCCAAAGGTCCTGCTCGTTGCCGAACGTCAATTGTTCCACGCCAACAGCGCCATCAAGACTCTTTCGCCAGACATTTAACCGTCGCCCGGCTCGGTTTGAGGAGAAGACGATCTGCGTTCCATCCGGCGTGAAACTCGGCATGATATCCAGCGATTTGCCGTCCGTGATTTCCTGCACGTTGCTCGGGCCCGTCGTATTCAGGGCCAGGATCTGCGACCGCAGATCCAACTTGTTCGTTCCCGAGACAAGCACAAAAGCGACCTGATTTCCGTTCGGATTGACAGCCAATGATCCAATGCACGAACCCTTGGGCGCCTGGAAAAGCAATGTCGGCGGCTCGCGGCCGGCGCTCTCGCTGACATCCTTCATCGCCAGCGTGTCGGTCGGCACTGGAACAATTTGCCACGCCCCGTCCGAGTCGCGCTGCAGATCAATGCTCAGCAGCGAAACGTGCCGCGTCATGATCTCCCGAAGCGTGGCCGAATATTCGCTGCGCCCTTCCTGCCAGGGAATCGTGACCGTCGTCGGATACCATTCCGTCTCGTTCGTTTTCTTGGTGATGACGGCCGTGTAAACGGGGAGATCGCCGTTGTCGTCCACGGGTACATAGGTGAGCTGCGTGGTCGGAACACCGTCCGGTCCGGGCGTTGCCTGAACGCCGTTGATCGTGGCGGTCGCGCCAGCCGGATCGGTCAGAATCCGGACGATCTTCTGGTGCGGAATCAGATCGATGTCATAGGATGTCTTGCCGTCGTCCCAGGAAATATCCTTGTCAACCGGATCGTATCCGTTCTTGTAGACGCGGATTCTGCGAGTGGGAAATTCGTTGTTGCTGTTATCAAACGGAAACGCCAGGTTTTTGGCCACCGCTGGCCCAGGCCCAATGTCAGCCCCATCGAGGCTCACCGTGGCGCCCGGCGGCGTTGTGTTGATGGTCACATCCTTGCGCTTCGGCTGAAGCTGAAGGACATAGTCGGCAACCGGATCCGTCCACGTGACGGTCATCTTCGCCGGCTCCCACCCTTCGCGCGTGGCGATAACCGTGTACTTGGTCCAATTGTCCTGTTCGTCGAGTGTGAACGTCTCGTTGGCGCTGGCCTGCGAAACCGGCCCGGTGACGATCGGCGATCCATCCACCATTACAATGCCCGGGATCGGAACGATCGAAAAGGTAAGCTTCCGGCGATAGGGCTCGAGATCGATTTCAACCAGGCCCGGCGTTCCGTCCCGGGAAAGCGTGACCGTTTTATCCGGATAGCCGCGGCGAGATGCGGTCGCCGTATGCGTATCAACTACATTTTTGAATTTAACAGAGGCCGTTAACTGGCCCATGCCGCGCTGGACGCCATTATCGACAGAGATAACGCTGTCCGACGGACGTGCGGTGATGGTGATCTGCCGCGTCGTGGCGCAGGCCGTAAGCAATACCAGGCATGGAATGCCGAACCAACGCATAATTGATGCTCCTGACCTGCCATTTGATTAGCCGAAATGGCGAGCCGGGGCAATAGAATGCCGCTTGCTGGCTCACGGCGAGAGAGCCGGCAACGGCAGTTCAGTTCGATCACTCGCGGGCTGCGCCACGTCTGCCGGAGGAGCCGTGAAAATAATATCCAGCGGCGTGCTGGCCTCGACGATGCGGTTGGACTCTTCATCCGTAAGTGTGATCTTCAGCACGTATTTGCCTGCTGCCAGCGAGGATGGGAGCCGCACCCGAGTCGGAATGAAAAAATCGTGCCGGCGATTGCGGGACTCATCCAGGATCGTGGCGGCGTTCGGCTTTTCCGGCCAGACCGCCAGCCCCGAGTCCGTGTAAAGAACCATATCCTGTTTCAGTCGTGTGCGCCACATACGGTCGCTCCCCTGCACGGAATTGAAGTTGGCCACTTCGCAATAAACGATCAGATCGTTGTTCCTGCCGGCGGGGAAGCGTGACGAAGACATTGGCTCGTAGACCCCGAAACGGCTGACCTTCGAGCAGAATGCGACCGTCGGAATCGAAAGCTGGGCTTCGGACCGCAGTCGGTCGGCCATTTCCAGCAGCGGCTGAATTTTGCGATTCAGCATGAGATTTCCGTCGTTTCGCACAGCAGCGCGAAAGTTGTTCAGTCCGTCCATCAGCGCCAGGAGAATATCGCGGTCCTCATCCGAAAGTTGAGTGACGTTGGAAAGTTCCGGCGTCGGTTCATCCCGCACAAAACGAAGCAACTGATAATCGAGCTGGTTGCCCAGATCACGCGGATAATCGGTCACGAGCTTCTGAAGGCTCAATTCATACGCGTCCGTCGGCATGGAGACCGGCGACGTGCCATCGGCTTGCTGCGCAGCCTGGGGAATCCGGTCCGCGCTCTCCGGAAGGATCAGTGGCAGGCTGCTGTCTTCCTTAAGATGATCCGCGGCGAGCGAAACCGGCCGGTTTGCCATCGGCGCGCGATTGGCGCGCTGGGAATTCTCTGAATGAGCAGGGTGCCGCGGCGGGTCGGCCCATTCCACGATTGACGGCCGCGTGGCCGGCGACGAGCTTTGGTCGAGAAGAGGCGCCACCGTTTGCGCATATTCCGATGTCTTACGCGCGAGCAGCGAAGCTTCATCCGGTTCAGCCGGTGTTTCCGCGGGCTCAATACCCGCGGGTTTCGAATGACGTGAGTGCGAATGGACGGCAGTAGTAGACGGCGCCGCCACTGGCTGCGCCGAGCTTGTCGTCATTGGATGCTGGTCCGCGCATCCGAAAGTAAGAGCGCCAAATAATATGAATCCGGCTGATAGGGAAATTCGGGCGAACATGGGGGACCATCCTTGGAGTTGTGGATGACGGCATCCTGCCATCATTGATCTCAAAGTATATCGCGGCCCGGCGGCGATTCAATGCGGCAATGCTATTGTTCGCCCGTATAAGTCACGTTGTTCGCGGCGTCGCGCAGAGTTTGGGCGAACTGACCAAAGCTTGTGTCCACCGACCAGCCGACCACCTCCACGTAGTGGTGTTTCACCTCGATAACCGTCAGGAAATATCCAAACGCGACCTTGGACGCCGCGAAGGTCCCGTGAATCTCATACTGAACCGCGTTGAATCCGTTCCATTGCAATTCCTGAGGCTGGGAGCATTTGGACTTCACCAGATGCGAAAGCACTTCGTTACGCCGGTCGCGGGCATATTCGGCCAGCGTGGCGTACGGATCGGTCCGGTCGGCGATGATCACCATCACGAACGCGTTGGAGTCCTCATCCCTCCCCTCTNNCTCGATGGCGGCCGCGGAATTGCTCGAATCCGCCGCCACCCAGCCTTCCGGCAGAACGATTTGGCTGAGCCCGTCATGACTCTTGAGAGTGACTTTCTCATCGGCCCAAAGAGGGGACAGTTGGATCGACCATACGAGCGCGAATGCGGCCACAAGAATGCGTTGGTTCATAGTTGAAGATTAGCATATCGAGGAAGAGGTGGGGAGCAACCTCGCAGCGGCCAATGGAAATCATGTTTTGATGGTCACCTGGCGTTGCTATGCTGTTTGCATGCGAACGAGGTTGACATTGGATCCAGATGTGGCTCGGGAAGCCAAGGCGTTGACGAAGGATGGCCGGTCACTGAAGCAGGTCATCAATGAAGCATTGAGGCTGGGTCTGCCCCAGCTCCGAAAGGTCCTCGCTTCACAAATATATCGGACTGCACCGCATAAAATGAGCCTTCGGCGTGGGCACAATCTGGACAACGTCGCGGAATTATTGGCGCAAGTTGAGGGCGAAGACGAACGCTAACGCACAATTCTCCTACGAACGCGGGATTCATCGGACGGTCCGAGTTACCCCGGCGATGGCCGCTGGCCTGTCAAAAACGGTTTGGGAGATTGAAGACCTATTAAAGCTGATCGACTGAAGCGCGGTACAATTCCCTTGGATGAAACGCTTCCGCCGATGGCTGTTCAACGGACTTGCGGCGCTGTCGTTGCTGCTGTGTGTGGCGACGACATTCCTATGGATAGGGAGTTATTTCTTTCTGCTTAATCTCAACTGGAGCGAAAATACCATTAGTTGGGGGCTTGTTTGCTCTCGCGGAGAGATGTCGATCTCGCGGGTCGAATGGGGGTCGCTGACAAACTTTCCGGGCTGGAATCTTTGGATTAGTGAGCCGAGATCAATGCTTGATGAAATACAGAGTCTGAGCGGAGGTCCTTGGCGATTTCGTTTCCGGGAATTCGGATTCGCCATTGTTTCGATACATAAATTGAAGGTAATGGATGGCCTGGAATTTATCTGGCCTTGCTGGCCAATTGCGTTAATAACCGTTGCGCCGGTTGCTGTATGGATCACTCAAAAACGCGTTCGCCCGAGGCCGGGTCATTGCCCTGTTTGCGGCTACGATCTCCGCGCCACCCCCGTCCGTTGCCCGGAATGCGGAACAATCCCCGAAAAGACGGAATAATTTTCAAACTGTGCCCAAAATCCCCAAGTCTTGACACTTCCGCCCCCAGCCGTAGGATTCCGGCTTCTTCCCCACGATGGGGCGTTCGTCGAGAGGTTCGGCATGTTGCCGGATGGGTAGGCGAGACCGGCCGGATTCGCGGTTTTAACCGGCTGGGGCCTTGGGAAACGAATACGAACTCCGCGAAAGGCCATTCCATTCCACGGCTGGCGACTGCTAATAGTTCGCCGGCGAGCGGTTATTGCCATTCGCTTTACCCGGTAGTGTAACGGTAGCACAAGAGTTTTTGGTACTCTTTGTCCTGGTTCGAATCCAGGCCGGGTAGCTATTCAATGCCCGGTTCCACTGCCAGATGCCGGCCGCTGATTTATGAGTCTGACCGCCATCATCCTGGCCGCCGGAAAATCGACGCGGATGAAGTCCAAGCGGCCAAAACCGCTCATGGAAATTTGCGGCAAGCCGATGCTCGGGTGGATTCTCGACGCCTGCTTCTCAGCCGACGTCACGCGTGCTCTGGTCGTCGTCGGATATGGAAAAGAAGAAATCATCGCTCAGTTCGGCGAAGACAAGCGGATCCACTTTGTCGAACAGCGGGAGCAATTGGGAACAGGTCATGCCGCCCGGATGTGCGAGCCGCTGTTACGCGGCCATCCCGGCGATGTGATTATTCTCGCCGGTGATACGCCGCTGTTACGCGGCGAAATCCTCCGGACGCTCGTGCAGGCCCATCGCCACGATCGCGCGGCCGCGAGCATGGCGACGGCGGTTTTGGATGATCCGACAGGCTATGGACAAATCGTGCGCGACGCAGAAGGACAGTTTGTGGAAATCGTCGAACAAATAGACTGCACCGATCAGCAGCGGGAAATCCGCGAGGTCTTCCCCAGCTATTACTGCGTGAAGACCGAAGAACTGATCCTTGCCCTGTCGAAGCTGACGAATTCGAATAAAAAGGGCGAGTATTACCTCACCGATATCTACGCGATCCTGCGGAAAAGCGGAAAGAAAGTGATCGCGGTGCAGGCCGTCACGGCGGAGGATGTCATCGCCCCTAACACCCGGCAACAACTTGCCGAGGCCGACGTGGCGATGCAGGAGCGAATTCAACGCTCCCTCCGCGAAAGCGGCGTAACCATCGTCAGCGGCATCAACACCTACGTCGAGGCCAATGTGAACATCGGGCCGGATACAGTGATCCATCCCTTCACGTTCATCGGCCGCGGCAGCACCATCGGCAGCGATTGTGTGATCGGCCCGTTCGCCTGCCTGCCCGCCAGCAGCATCGTGGCCGAGGGAATGGCCGTCGCTGGAAAACTTCATTAGCGCGAAACCGGTATATGACCAAGCTAGAGCCAAACAAGATCAAGATTTTCACAGGCCGCGCCAATCCGCTCCTGGCGCAGCGAATCTGCGACTATTTGCAGATTCCGCTCGGCCGCGGCGCAACCGAATTGTTCCCGGATGGCGAATTGCTCGTCCGGGTGGACGAGGACGTGCGCGGCCGCGACTGCTACGTCGTGCAGCCCACGTGTCATCCGATCAATGCTCACCTGATGGAATTGTTCATCTGGATCGACACGCTCCGCCGCGCCAGCGCCCAGCGCGTGACGGCGGTGATTCCCTATTTCGGCTACGCACGGCAGGATCAGAAGCACGCCGGCCGCACGCCCATCACCGCGAAACTTGTCGCCAATCTGCTTGAGCGCGCCGGGGCGGATCGCGTCGTGGCCGTCGATCTTCACGCAGCCCAGGTTCAGGGATTTTTCGATATCCCCGTCGATCATCTCAATGCCGGCCCGGTGCTCGGAAAGTGGTTCAAGAGCTTGAAGCTCGCCAATCACGTTTTCGTCAGCCCGGACGTGGGAAATGTGAAGCGGGCGCAGGTCTATGCTGAGATGTTTAATGGTGAGTTGTGCTTCATCGACAAGCGCCGCCGCAACGGAACCGTCACGGAGGCCAAGCACGTCATCGGCGATGTCGCCGGCAAGAGTGTGCTGATTGTCGATGACATGATCACCACGGCTGGGACGGTCAATACCGCCTGCCAGGTCTTGCGCGAAAACGGCGCAAAGGACATTTACATCGCCGCGACGCACGCGGTCTTCGCGCCGCCCGCCATGGAGCGATTGGCGGATTGCGATTTCACCAAGCTCGCGGTCACCGACACGATTCCGCTGGGGAATCGCGCGGATGCCATCAAGGGTCGCCTGGTTGAACTGAGTATTTCCGACCTCGTCGGCGAGGCGATTCAGCGCATTCATCACAATCAAAGCATCAGCGAGTTGTTCAGAAAAGATTCCAACGGACTTTGAAATTTTCGAGGAGACAGCAATGGCAGTTAAAAGCGCACAAGTAGCCGCCAAGTCGCGGGAAGCCCTGGGCACCCGCGCCAATCGCCGGCTGCGGGAAGCCGGTCTGTTGCCCGGCGTCATTTACGGACACAAGGAAGCGGTCGTTCCCGTGACACTTCCCCGCAAGGAAGTGGTCGAGCATCTCCGCCACGGAGCCCACCTCTTTGATCTCAGCCTCGATGGCAAGAGCGAAAAGGTGCTCGTGAAGGAAGTGCAATTCGATCACCTCGGCATGGAAGTCATCCACGTCGATTTCGCCCGCGTCAGCCTGGACGAAAAGGTGAAAGTCACCATTCCGGTCGAGCTCAAGGGAACGCCCAAGGGCGAAGCCGAAGGCGGCGTGCTGCAGCAGATCATCAACGAGCTGGAAATCGAATGTCTCGTCACCGAAATCCCCGATGCCATCCGTCACAACGTCTCGGAGATGGCCCTCGACGATGCCCTGCATATCAAGGACCTCAAGCTGCCCAGCGGCGTGAAGGCGTTGCAGGATGAAGATCTGATCGTCGCGACAGTGAAGGAAATCAAGGAGGAAGTCGCCACTGCCGCCACCGAGGAAGGCGCAGCCGAGCCGGAACTCATCGGCCGCAAGCCGGCTGAAGGCGATGCAGCCGCCGAGGGCGATGCCGCCGCGCCGCCGGCGGAGAAGAAGTGATCGATGCGTCTGGTTGTCGGGCTTGGCAANNCCGCCACAACATCGGCTGGGAGGCGCTGGATGAACTGGCCGCCCGCCTCGGCTGGATCGGAAAGAAAGAAGAGTTCGGCCGCCTCGCGAAGAAAAAGTTCGACGGCCTGATTCTGGATGGAACGGTCTCCATCCACAGCGGCGGATCTGAAAAAGTCCTGCTGCTGAAGCCGACGACCTACATGAACGACAGCGGCCGATCCGTGCAGGCGGCGATGGCGTTCTATCAGGTGTCGCCGGCTGAAATGATCGTTGTGCTCGACGACCTGGCGTTGCCCTCCGGCAAGATCAGGATTCGTTCCGCGGGAAGCCCCGGCGGCCACAACGGATTGAAGGACATCGAACGCGCGATCGGCACCGATCAGTATCCGCGGCTCAGGATCGGAATCGATCCCGCGCCGCCACGCGTCCCGGGACGCGATTATGTGCTCGGACGCTTCAGCGAAGAGCAGCGCCGGGCAGTCGGGCCGGCCCTGGAACGCTCGGCGGCCGCGATTTTGACCTGGATCGAAAAAGGAATCGAAACCGCGATGAATGTGTACAACGCGGATGTGGAGCGAATTTAGATTGAATTCAGCCCGCGGCGCTCGGCGCCGCTGCTAAGATATAACCGCAAGGAGTCTTGTTTTATGGCAAAGGCGAACGTTAGAGATAAGACGATCAACACGTACGAATCAATGTTCCTGCTCGGATCGGCCTTTGCTGCCGATCTGGACAACGCACAAAAGCTCGTCCGCGGGATCGTCGAGAAGCACGAGGGAAAAGTCATCGTCATCAAGAAATGGGACGAGCGCAAGCTGGCGTATGAAATCCGCGGCGAAAAACGCGGGCTATATATCGTCTGCTTCTTCAAGGCCCCGCCGGAAGGCGTCGCCGGCATCGTCCGCGATGTCGAACTCAGCGATCAGATGCTCCGCGTAATGGTGACCAAGGGCGATCATCTCAATGAAACCGAGATGGCGGCCGTCGAGCCCCAGCCGATCCTTCCGCGCGAAGAGCGAAATCCCTGGGATCGCCCGCAATGGGAAGATCGACCGGCACCGCGCCGCGACAGCCGTCCGCCCGGACGCGGCGGCCGCGAAGAATCCGCCGACGCGATGGCAAAGGATTGATTTCGCCTATTCGCCAATTAGCTATAGAGGTGACCCATGGCCAACGTGAATCGAGTGATCCTGATCGGCAACCTGACGCGCGATCCCCAGCTCAAATACCTTCCCAGCCAAACCGCGGTGGCTGAGTTCGGCCTGGCGACCAATCGCAAGTTCAAATCCGCCACCGGCGAAGACCGCGAAGAGGTCTGTTTTGTCGATTGTACGGCATTTGGCCGATCGGCTGAGGTCATCAATCAATATTGCCAGAAGGGCAAGCAACTCTATATCGAAGGCCGCCTGAAATTCGATTCGTGGGAAGACAAGCAGGGCGGCGGCAAACGCAGCAAACTCACGGTCGTGATCGAGAACTTCCAGTTTCTCGGTGGACGCGATGCAGGCGGTGGCGCGCCATCGCAGGGTGGCGGCGGCGAAGATCAGACCCGCGCCCCTTCCAGGCCGCAGCAACAGCGCGGTGCGCCTCAATCGCAGCCGCCGCAGGAAGCGCCCTTCGGCGACGAGCAGCAGTTCGATGATAAGGAAATCCCGTTTTAGGCGAAATTCCGTTTTAAAGGACTCTTATTATGCCAAACGTAAAACTACTATTAAATGAGAGCATCAAGCATGTCGGTCGCGTCGGCGATGTGGTGGAAGTCTCCGCCGGATATGCGAGGAACTATCTTCTGCCCCAGGGTCTCGCGGCCGAGCCGACGCCCGGCAACGTCAAAAAGATCGAAGCCCGGCGCAAGGAGATCGAACGCCAGGAACGCGAGCGGCGCGAGCAACAAGTGGCGCTCATCAAGCAGCTCGAAGGCGTCGAAGTCACACTCGAGCGAAAGGCCAACGAGCGCGGACATCTCTTCGGCTCAGTCAGCGCGACGGATATCGCCAAGGCTCTTCAGGGTCAGGGCTTCAATATCAATCCCGATGATGTGAACCTTCCGGGCAAGCTCGATCGGATTGAAAAGTACACCGTAACCATTCGTTTCGCCGAGGATCTCTCGTCGGATGTAAAGGTGTGGGTTGCTCCGGACAAAGAGAGCAAGACTCTGATCGATGAAACTGCAAAGGCCAAGGCCGCCGAGCCGCCCCCGGCCAGCAATTTCGAGAATGTGAAAAAGTAAATTCTCCCGCCGCCGGCATTTCATCGGCGCATATAGCGCGGAATAAAAACAGCCCCGGCAGATGCTGCCGGGGCTGTTTCATTTCCATTGATGAGAAATAATCGGCTCAGGAATTTCGCCGCCGGCGTGCGAGCAAACCAAACGTGCCCAGAGCCAAAAGGCTCATCGTCGCCGGCTCCGGAACATCAGCCATCAGCCCGTTCGCCGCGGCGAACGCGTCGATCGCGGCGTAGTCGGCTGCCGGAAGCGTGATGTCCGCTCCGGTGGCTGACTTGCCGAGATTGCCGACCAGCAGAGTGTAATCGTCACCGCTGACAACACCATCGTAGTTGAAGTCACCCTGGTCCCAGGCGGTGACCGACTTGCCGAGGTTTCCGACCAGGATGGTGAAGTCATCGCCGCTGACCACGCCGTCAAGGTTGGCGTCGCCATATAGGGTGTATTTGATTTCAATCTGACCAGACGAAAGACCGGCCACGACGCCATCCGCCCCATCGGCATAGCCCAGCGCAAATCCGCTCGTCACCGCGGCGACCGAACTGTTGATGCCGTTGGTTCCGGCCCAGGTTCCACCGGCATAACCGGCGACGAGGTCGGCGCGGATCGACGCATCCGTCGCGGCTTGTGTGCCCGGCGCGTAGGTGAGAAGCAGATGGTTATTTTCGATATCCAGCACGCCGCCGCCGGAAATCGACAATGATGTCAGCTTTGCCCCACCGGTGTTTTGCGCCAACTGGACCTTTCCGCCGGTAATGGTGAGGCTGTGATCCGGCAGCGCGCCATTGACGCCGATCACCAGCTTGCCCGCGCTGACGGTTGTGCCGCCGCTGTAGGTGTTAACAGTCGAGAGCGTCAGCGTGCTGGTCCCCATTTTGGTGAGCGATCCCGTTCCCGCGATGCTGCCCGTCCCGCTGATCGTGTAATTGCCGGCGCTGTTGTTGACCACCACGGAATTGGGATTGACGGTGGTGTTCAGCGTGACGTTGTAATTGCCGTTGTTGATGTCATTGAAGATGACGTTGATGTTGTCGGTGTAATAGTCGGCGAAAATGCCGTTGTTCCAGTTGTATTGATTGGTGTCGTTGATGTCCCAGGTCGTGCCGTCGGCGAATCCCGCGGCGGCTGTGGAGTCATTCCAGGTGAAGGTTGGGGTGACAACTCCGAATGTCGTCGTTGAGTAGGTCGAACCTGGAGCCGTGGCGGAGTCGTACGGGGTGGGAGCGTACGGGTTGATATAGGTGGGGGACGATTCGCTGGTCGCCGCCCCGGAATCATCCAAGGCATCAACAGCGCCGACGCCGCCGTCGTACGTGGTCCAGACATCGAAGTTGAATTGGTTGCCGACGCTGAGGCCGAGTGCGGCAAGGGAGACGGACGTCGTCACCGAGGTCATTCCGAGCGTCGTCTGAGTAAACTGGGGATTCCCCGCTACGTCCGTGGCCAGGCCGTTTCCAGCGACCTGGCTCCAGGCGCCGCCTGTGTACGTGAATGCCTGAGCATCCCCGGTGTCCGGGCTGGCGACGGTTCCGCCGGTGGTCTGATTGGTCCAGTTATCGATCCAATAATTCATGCCCGTGCTGATTCCGATGGGGTTATATGGATTCGACACCGCGGTGTTCCCCGCGCCGGGGACGGTTTCCAATCCGATCTGATATTTGCCGTAGGATTGCGTTGTGTCCGTGGTGATGTTGGTGGCATGTCCACCGTCCGACGCAGCCAGATTGATCTGGAAAAAGATGTTTGTGGCATTGTTGGTGATGACGACGTTGGAGATATCCATGTAGCTGTCACCGGGAGGCGGCGCCGTCACGCTGCCGCCGGCATACTCTCCAGTCGGATGTGAGTAGGTTTGCACCGCCAAAGCCAGACTCGGTGCGCAGCAGATCGCGGCTCCAATCGCGACCATGGACTTCTTCGATAAGCGAAACTTCGACATAGACCCTCCGAGATGAGTTTGTTATCCAACCGCCAGCGTGGCCGCGACCTGCTCCAGTCCTGTAGCGGCACTGACTGCTGACATAATAGAAAACATGCGGAGCGGAACTATGGATAGTTGCGAATTAATCCTGTAATTTTGCGACAGAAGGGTCGGTTTAGGGCAATAGGTCGGATTGGTCCGTCTGGGCCGATTTCAGATCCACCATCGCGGCCCGCAATCCCTTTGAACTGGCCGTAATACGGATCGGTCCCGCGCCGCGCGCCGCCTGAACGATCGCCAGGCACATGCCGTTGAACGCCTTGTGATGGTTCGCCTTAAAGCTTTCATGGCTCGCCGGATCGCCATTGTCCACGCCAATGATTTGTCCCGGTCCTTCCTGCTCAAACGTCACATCGTTGTCCGCCGTGGGAACGACGATTCCATTGGCATCCAATATCCGCGCCGTCAGATGCGCCACATCCCGGCCATCGGCCACGAGGTCTGTTTTGTCAGCCGATAGTTCCACCGCCGCCGGCTCGCCCGTGGTTGCGATCTCCTCCGTTGCGACGACCTTTCCCGCGACCGTGCCGATCGCCCGCAACGTTCCCGGCTCATACGGCACATCCCAGGAAAGATGCAGATCGGCCGTCGTCCGAACCGCTCTCGCCCGGGCCGGCATGTTTCCGTATCTCTCCTCCATCCCCTGCTTCGGAAATTCATATCCCTTCACGCCATACGATTTTCCGTTGACCAGCAATTCCACGGTATCGCAATTCGTATAGCACGTGATCGGAATGATCTGCCCCTCGCGGCCTTTCCAGTTCCAGTGCGGAAACAAATGCAACACGGGTTTGCTGGTCCACTGGCTCTGATAAAAGTAGTAGCCGTCTTTCTTAAATCCGCAGGTGTCCAGCACGCCAAAGGATGCGCTGCGCGACGGCCAAAATGCCTCGCCGAGGTAATCGATCCCTGTCCACATAAAATCGCCCGCGACGTAATCATGCGCCTGGACGAATTGCCAAAGCTGCTCGACATCAATCCGCCGGTTGCTCGCCGGAAGCTGGCGAAAGCGCCGCCGCCCTGGCCCCGTCGTGGGTAAAGTTGTTGGCGCCGGCGCAGCCGATGCTGCATCCGGAAACATCGATCGATAATCGCCCCGCGTTCCTCCCATCGAAACGCTCTCGGTTCCGATGAAACGACGGTTCGGAAAATCCCGGCGATCGACGCTGTAAAACAAATCCGCCCGGTCGAGCCACCGATCGATATAGTTATATCCCACCACATCCAGCAGCGCCGGAAACGCCGCCGGCGCGCTCAGTGGCTCGGCAAACAGCTTGTCGCACGCCGCCGTCACCAGCCGCGTTGGGTCCTCACGGTGATACGTCGCAACCAGCGGCTGAAGAAGCTCCGCCCCGCCCGTCAGCACCTGCTCCTCAATTTCATTACCCGCGCTCCAAAGCACCACGCACGGGTGATTTCGGTCACGATGAATAAAATCGACCAGATCGCGCTGCGACCAATCCGCGAAGAATCGGTGATATCCTCCCATCGTCTTGCCGGATTCCCATTCGTCGAACGCTTCATCCATGACGAGAAACCCGAGCCGGTCACACAGATCAAGAAATTCCGGCGTCGGCGGATTATGACTCGTGCGAATCGCGTTGCATCCCATCTCCTTCAGTAGCTGCAATCGCCGCAGCCAAATACCCTCTGGCACAGCCGCGCCGACAGATCCGCCGTCGCCGTGCAGGCAAACGCCGTTGAGTTTCACATGCCTGCCGTTAAGCAGAAAACCCTTGTCCACATCAAACTCGATTGAGCGAATGCCAATTGGCGTATCGTATTGATCGATGGTTTTCCCATCGCTGATCACCGTGCAGCGAACCGTATAAAGGTACGGCTTCTCATCCGACCAGAGCGCCGGATGTTCAATCGTCAATTGCGGCTGGAACTGCCCGCTCGCCCCGGCATCCAATTCCCCGTTCGACCGGCTGGTTTGAACCTCATTCCCATCTTCATCAATCACCGCGCAGGTTAAATTAAACCGCGCCGCCGCGCTGCTCTTGTTGGTAACCTGAACGGCTATCTGAATCTCCGCGTTCTTCTCACTCACCCGCGGCGTCGTAACGAATGTTCCCCACCTCGTGATCGCCAGAGGATCAGTCGCCGTCAGCCACGTATGCCGGTAAATTCCCGATCCGCTGTACCAGCGCGAATTCGGCTGCACCGAATTGTCCACCCGGACCGCGATGACATTGTCTTGCTCGCCGAAATTCAGATACGGAGTCAGATCATAAGAAAAACCGATGTACCCAAACGGCCGCTTGCCGAGCCAGTGGTTGTTGATCCAAACGTCGCTGTTTTCGTAAACGCCGTCGAATTCCACGGCGACTTGTTTCCTCTTGAACGAGTCCGGAACGCGGAATGTCCGCCGATACCACCCGATCCCCGCGGGAAGATAAGCCCCGCCCCCGCCCGCCGGTGCCTCTTCGTCAAACGACCCGGCAATGCTCCAATCATGCGGCAAATCAATCGCCCGCCAACCGGAGGCGTCGTATGCAATCCGTTCCGCCCCGGCTGGATCGCCAAGCATGAATTGCCAGCCAAAATCCATGCTAAGCCGCTGCCGCGGCGATTCGGCTGCGGACACTTCGGTGTTCCAGATCGACAGGGTCACAACCGATAATATAAGGGCAAGTGATTTGAACATAATGCTCCTCTACAAGTGATGCCGGGAGTGAGTTTGAGCAAATCCAAAGCGGATTTGCCAACAATCGCCCGCGGCGCGCCAGATCACCTCGGCCCTTCTGTCGTAAATTTGAATGGTTTATTCGCACTTGTAGAGAGTAGAAATCCCCGGCATGGATTAAAATCCCATCACAAACGTTGGTGCAAGGATGAGCGAGGCAAACACACATCTCAAATCTTCGGCCGGGAAACAGGAGCGTTCCATGAACTGCGTCCGTCACGTCAAACAAGCCGCCATCAGGGGATTCACTCTGGTGGAATTGCTGGTCGTTATTGGAATTATTTCATTGCTAGTATCGATTCTGCTGCCGGCGCTGAACAAGGCACGTCAGCAGGCGAACTTGATCTACTGCCAGTCAAACATGAAGCAGATCGGCGGGATGCTGCAAATCTACAGATCTGAAAACAACGGCTTCTATCCGGCGATGGTGGATGGACTTCTTTTTTACACATACGCCGACACGCTTACACTTCTTTCGGAAAAGTCCATGGGAAACGTTGATGCTCCTGGATGGGCAAAGGGAAGCGGACAGTTTATGCCTGCGCAGGACTCTCCCGTCTTTCATGATCTTGATGTCCCTGCATTTCCCTGGGACGACCACGGAACTTCTTACATGGTTAACCCGCGCGTCTTCGGCGCTTCGAACCCACAGGGATTTGGAGGGGGGATTCTGTTCGATCCGGTCATAAATGCTGAAAATCGGTATAGTTTTCCGCAAGTCCAGACCTCGTCGATCAAACACTCTTCAGATTTGATGGTTGCCTGGTGTGGACCGGTAAAAATAGCGCCCGGCGTCGGAGGTCAGACGAACTTCGGAATCTATCAGGTGTTTTCGGGTCAACTGGATAACTATGCGTTTTATAACTATCACAGCTATCTGAATCCTCCGCCGGCCAAAAATACCGCCGCCTATCCGCTGAACGATTATTCGAATCCTGTATCGCTCGGTGCCGCTTATCCCGGGTTTGGTTCTCCATCTAGTGCTGTTGCCAACTCCGTGTTACCTTCTTATCTGAAGCTCGCAAACGGCGACTATACGGCAGACATCAACAATCCCAATACCGGCGGTGCTCACACGTTTAACGGAAAAGGCGGATCAGATACCTGCAATATGCGTTTTCGGCATATGAATGACACGGTGGCGAATTTTTTGTTCCTCGACGGTCATGTTGAATCACGGGTGATGGGCACGATTTTGGCCCAGGACCTTTGCGTAAGACGTTACAATTAGAGATTTGCAGGATACGTCACGTTATTTAAGACGTCGCCACATGGAAGTTCGTAAAGCAATACAAGGCAAGCCGGTTTTCGGAGTCGGAATCGCCGTCTTCATGCTCTTGCTTGCGGGCGTGATAATAGCGCGAGAGTTCTGGCCGCAAAAAAAGCCGGACGCGTCTCGGGCTTTCTTGACCGACGATGACGGCAAGACCTGGTATTCCGATAGCGCCTATTCCGTGCCTCCGCTCGACCATGACGGGAAGATAGCGGTGTTCGCGGAGGTGTTTACCTACGATGGGGGAAGCAAACAGTTTTGCGGCTATCTGCAGAAATACGCGCCCGAGGCAAAAAAGAAATTGGAAGCTTCCATCTCGGAGGCCGAAAAAAATGGACAGCCGCCCAGTGCCGCCCGCCTTTTTCAGGATCATTGGTTTATGCAAAATGCGACGCTCGTTAAGTCCGTCGGCCCGGGCGGCCAGTGGATTCCGGAGGCTGATCCGGCTGCAGCCGCGGTTATGTCGATTCACTCTCCGGATGGCAGCCCATTGGACAATGCTTTCGTAAACTGAGGGGTTTTAAATGCGATTTTATGAAACGTGCGGCATGCCTTTGCGCTATGCGACATGTGCGCTCTGTCTCTTTTTCTGCTCTCTCGCCCACGCCGCCGATCTCCCCTTCATCACCGGCTGCGATGTCTCCATGCTCCCCACCATCGAAAAATCCGGCGGCAAATTCAGCGACAACGGAAAACCCGGCGACGCCATCCAGATCATGCGCGATCATGGCTGCAATCTGTTCCGCGTCCGTCTCTTCGTAAACCCCAGTTCCGATTACGCCTCAACCTTCGGCGCTGTGCAAAATCTCGATTACGTTCGCGGCCTCGCCAAACGCATCAAAGCCACCGGCGCGGAATTCCTCCTCGACATCCACTACTCCGACACCTGGGCTGATCCCGGAAAGCAGTTCACGCCCGCCCAATGGAAGAAGCTCGACTTTGAAGCCCTTCAGCAAAAAGTTCATGACTACACCGTTTCGGTCATGACCGATCTGCGCGATAGCGGCCTCACGCCCGACATGGTCCAGGTCGGCAACGAAATCACCGCCGGCGTCCTCTGGCCGCAGGGAGCCGTTCTGAACGTCCCGCCTGACCAGCAACCCCAACAATGGCAGCGATTTGCCCAGCTTATCTCCACCGGCTGCAAAGTCGTCCGATCCTTTCAAACCGATGCCCACCCCATCCGCATCATGATTCACATTCACGGCGGCGGCAAAGAAGGAATGGCCAAATACTTCTGGGGGAAATTCAAACTCGACCCGGCAGACTACGACATCGTCGGCCTCAGCTTCTACCCCGCCTGGGATGACTCCATCGACTATCTCAAGCAAAACATGGCCGATGCGATCGAACTCACCGGCAAGGATGTCATTCTCGCCGAGACCAGCTATCCCTGGAAAGCGCTGCCCGACAAAGTCGGCCTCGCCACGCTCCAGTGGCCGCAAACGCCGGCTGGCCAGAAGCAATACCTGAACGATCTCATCGACACGCTTCATCGCGCCCCCGGCGATCACGGAAAGGGTTTTATCTATTGGTATCCCGAAGCGATTCCCATTCGCGGACTGAATATTTGGCGGCAAGGCTACGAAGCCCTCTTTGATTCCAGCGGTAGCGCGCTCCCGGCGCTTGATGCGTTCAGCCGTCACGGGTGATATCGATGGACAGAATGGCATCAGATCTCAGCCCGAAAGCCCCGCTGCGAAAATCGCGCAGAGCGGCCAAATCCCTGCCAATCAAAAAGAGGATTGGCGACTCACCGGTCCAACTCGCTGTGCCGTCGGAACAAAGCCCGCGGCTGATCAAATCGCTGAATCAGGATTGGTTTTTCCGGCGACTGGAATCCTCCGCGGCATCAGACGCTTTGCCCGCCTGGGATGGTGCGGCCGAGCCGGCCGGCGGCAGGCAATGGGAGCGAGTTAGTCTCCCCCACGCAGTTCGCCTCGAGCCCCTCAATGCCAGCGGCGGCCGCAATTTCCAAGGCATTTGCTGGTATTGCCGAAAGCTCGATCTTTCCCGCGAGTGGAAGGGCAAAACAATCTACCTGCATTTCGAAGGCGCGATGCAGGTCGCCGAAGTCTGGCTCAACAAGCGCAAGCTCGCGACCAATCACTGCGGATATCTCCCCTTCGTCATCGATCTCACGCAGGCGATCGATTTCGACGCTGATTCAAACGTACTCTCCGTTCGCCTCGATAACCGTGACGATGCCCAGGTCCCGCCCGGCAAGCCCCAACGCGAACTCGATTTCACCTACTTCGGCGGCATCTATCGCAATGTCCGGCTGGAAGTCATGGATCGCCTGCACATCGTCGATCCAATGCTGGCCGACCAGGTCGCCGGCGGGGGGGTCTTCGTTACTTTCCCCAACGTCTCATCCCGAGCCGCTACGGTCCAAATTCGTACGAGCGTCCAGAATGATTCCGTTGCCATCAGGCAATGCACGGTCGTGCAGGAACTGACCNNACAGGCGCTCGATGCCGGCGCTGTCGCAACGTTCGATCAAAAGCTCCAGGTATCCAATCCCCGGCTCTGGCATCCGAATCGCCCACATCTATACACGCTACGAACAAGGGTCTTCGGCAACGACGAGCCGGTGGATGAACAGGTCACCCGCATCGGCATTCGCCACATCCGCTTCGACAATCGCGACGGTCTCCTCATCAACGGCGAAAAATTTCTTTCCATCGGAGCCAATCGTCATCAGGACCATCCCTACGTCGGCTACGCGATACCTGACAGCGCCAACTTCCGCGACGTGAAAAAACTTCGCGAAGCAGGCTTCACCTCCTTCCGCAGCCATTATCCGCAATCGCCCGCCTTCATGGACGCCTGCGACGAACTGGGAATGCTCACCATCGTCTCTAACCCCGGCTGGCAATTCGTGGGCAATCGCACGTTTCAGACCCGCGCGATTCACAATGCCCGCCTGATGGTCCGCCGCGACCGCAATCGCCCCTCCGTCATCATCTGGGAAGCCGCGCTAAACGAAACAGAGCACGGCCCGCTTGCCGCCTTGCTCCAAAAGGCCATCCATGAAGAATTCCCCGGCGACCAATGCTTCACCGCCGGCGACCGCGAAGCCCATGGCAGCGATTGGGACGTCGAATATCTCCGCAACGACGGAACCAAACCCAGTTGGATTCGCGAGTGGGGCGATCACGTTGACAACTGGAGCGACCAGCAATCCCGCAGCCGCGTACCGCGGAGCTGGGGCGAAACGCCGCTGCTTATCCAAGCCCGCTCCCATGCCGCCCGGCTCGATGAAATCATCTCCGGTCAAGCCACCAACGCTCCGGACATCAAACGCCTTTGCGGCGCATGCCTCTGGGCCGGCATCGACTGCCAGCGCGGCTATCATCATCAACCCTTCTTCGGCGGCGTGCTCGATTTGTTCCGCCTGCCGAAATTCAGCTATTACTTCTTCCAAAGTCAGCGTCCGCCGGAGATTCATGTCCCCGGCCTTGACGATGGCCCGATGGTCTTCATCGCCAACTTCGCGACATTCCTTTCCCCCACAACGATCACGGTCTTCAGCAACTGCGACGAAGTTCGCCTGTTTTTGGATGAGCGCGAAATCGGCCGTAAAAAACCCGACCAAGACTTCGCACTCGCCCATCCGCCATTAACCTTCGAAGTCGAATGTTTCGCCCACGAGCAATCCACGATGTACATGACCGGCGTCGCCAGGGTGGAAAAACCGCCCGTCGAGCTTATGGCCCGCGGATATATTCGCGGCCAGGTAGTGGCCACACATCTCGTTCATCCCCCCGGCGGCCCCAGACGAATTGAATTGCAAACCGACTTCTGCGGCCGCGATCTCACGTCAGGCGGCTCCGATTGGATTCGCGTCTACGCCAAGGTCTGCGACGCCCGCGGCACCGTCTGCCCAACGGCCGATGATCTCATCGAATTTTCCGTGGAAGGCGAAGGCCACGTCCTTGGCTCCAGCGATATCGGCGCCAACCCGGTCCGGGCCGAGGCCGGCATAGCCACCGCGCTGATTCAGAGCAACGAACGAGCCGGCCAATTGCTGGTAAAAGCGGCCGCGTTCGGCCTTGCGCCGGGCCAAACCGAAATCATCTCCGTCGATCCGGACCATCGCCGCCCGTCAATCCTTCAGCCCAACCTGTTGAACGGACGGCGATAAGCGGCTTGCTCCTCGATATCAGTTACAATGATAATAGGGTCGGCCGAACAAGCGGATGGTGTCAACGGTCGCAATGAAATTCATCAAGCCCGTTATCTTCGCAATGCTGGCTGTCATTGCCGGCATATTTCTGATCCTCGGCTCGCGGCAAAACACGTCGGACGTGCCGCCCGGTTTCACAGTGGTCGAATACTGGGAAAAATGGGTCGGCAACGAAGCCACGCAGATGCGGATCATCGTCGATGATTTCAACCGCACCGTCGGGCACGACAAGAAAATCTATGTTCGCTACCTGTCCATGACAGACATCGACCAGAAGACCCTGATTTCGATCGCCGCCGGCGTTCCCCCGGACATCACCGGAACATGGGATACGCAGATCGCCCAATTCGCCGCGATCGGAGCCGTCGAACGACTCGATGACCTGGCCAAGGCTCGTGGAATCACCAAGGATTATTACCTGCCGGTCTACTGGGACGGCTGCAGTTACGAAGGTCATCTATACGCCCTTATTAGTACGCCGGGGGTCGTGGCGCTGCTTTATAACAAACAAATATTTGCCGATTGTGCTCCCCAATTGCGGGCCGCGGGACTTGATCCGGACCAACCTCCGCGCACGCTCGATGAATTCGACCGATACGCCGCGGTTTTTGATCTCAAAGACAAAGACGGCCGGCTTCAGCGTGCGGGCTATCTGCCGTTGCAAAGTTGGTACATCCCGCAACTGGGGCTTTGGTTTGGCGCCGATATTTTCGACGCGGAGAACCACCGGATGATGCTCGATTCTCCCGCGATGCTGAACACGTTTGAGTGGATCAAGAGCTTTTCCACCCGAATCGGCGGTCAAACGCTCCTGAATTTTCAGAACGCCATGGGCAACACATTTGATTCGCCGCAGAATCCGTTTCTGGCCGGCAAGCTGGTGATGCAGCAGCAGGGGCCGTGGATGGCCAATTACATCGCGCACCTCAAGCCTTCGTTTTCGCAGCTACTCATGCCAACCAGCGAGGAATGGAAGCTGAAGGACCGCGCCTCCAATTACGGCTGGGGCGTCGCTCCTT
The DNA here is from genome assembly GCA_003153655.1 of Phycisphaerales bacterium. Taxonomy (GTDB): domain Bacteria; phylum Planctomycetota; class Phycisphaerae; order Tepidisphaerales; family Tepidisphaeraceae; genus PALSA-1353. The sequence continues at coordinate 24,347 of PMAK01000233.1, read as the reverse complement.
TTCCCTCCGCTGTGCCGGACATGGAAAATGTCAGCTATGACCCCTTCGATGCGCTGATGATTCCCGCCGGCGCGAAACACAAGAACGAAGCGTTTGAATTCCTCGCCTACGTCAATCAGCAGGATGTGGCTGAAAAAATCTGCACGCTCCATTGTAAGAATTGCCAGTTGCGTCATGTCAGCGAAGAGTTTTTGACGCATCACCCCAATCCCTACATCGCGATTTATCAGCAGTTGGCCGCCAGCCCTAACGCCCATTGCGTTCCCGTTTGCGCGATTTGGCCGGAGATATACAAGGAGTTGTTGGATTCAGCGCAGGCCGTTACGCTCGGAGAAGAACCGGCGGTCGCGCTAAAGCTTGCCCAGCAGCGCATGGCAGAGCGATATGATCGCTTCATTACCCTCGAACGCCGGCGCGAACAATTGGGGATCAACTGATCATCTAACTCCATGACGCAAGAGGAACGACAAAACTTCTTCAAGGGCATGGCCTTCCTCGCCCCATGGCTTTTCGGCTTCGCTGTCTTCACCGCCATCCCGATCTGTTTATCCTGCTACTACAGCTTCTGCGATTTTTCGCTCACGGTTCCGCGCCGGGCTCCCCTCTGGATCGGCATGGATAATTACCGTCAGCTCATGCACGATTCGCTTTTCTGGAAGTCGCTCGGAAACACCGTCTACTACGTCGCCATGGCTCTGCCGGCCGGAATGCTCGTCTCGCTCGGCCTGGCGCTCTTGCTCAATGCAAAAATTCGCGGACAAGCCATCTACCGGGCCATTATTTTCCTCCCCTCGCTGATTCCAGCCATCGCGTCGGCAATGGTCTGGATGTGGATGTACAACACCCAATACGGATTGCTCAATTATTTGCTCGGCAAGGTCGGACTTCCCCCCGTCGCCTGGCTCGGTGAGAAGGGCGCCATGCCCTCGCTGGCCCTGATGAGCGTCTGGGGCGTCGGCAACACCGTTATCATTTATCTGGCCGGTTTGCAGGACGTCCCGCGCGAACTGCTCGAAGCTGCCGAAATTGACGGCGCGGGCGCCATGCGCCGTTTGTTCTCTGTCACGCTTCCATTCCTCACCCCGGTCATTTTCTTCAATCTGGTCATGGGTATCATCGGCGCCTTCTCCATCCTGACCGTTCCCTACATCATGACACAGGGCGGCCCCAACAATGCCACCTATTTCTTTACGTTTTTCAATTACGACGAAGCCTTTAAGTTCCTGCACATGGGATACGCCAGCGCCATCGCATGGATTCAACTCGTAATCACCCTGGCGCTGACCGGCATCGCCTTCTGGTCGGCTAAGAAATGGGTTCACTACGGATGACCGCCAAGCCAAAAATCGGACGCATTCGCAATCCGTGGAACGCCCTGGCGATTCACGCGGGCCTGATCTGCATCTGCGTCGGCTATTTGCTCCCTTTCCTCTGGATGGCATCCACAAGCCTTAAAACACTCGAGAAAACCGGCGAAATCCCGCCTCGCTTTATTCCGCATCCCTGGCAGCCGCAGAATTACGTCAAGATTTTCACCCACCCGACCTTCCACGCCGTCCTCTTCACACGCAACACCATCGTGATCGCGATTCTGACGGTCGCCGGCACAACCCTCTCCAGTGCGATCGTCGCGTACGGCTTCGCCCGGATTCAATTCCGCGGCCGCGGAATCCTCTTCGGCATCATGCTCGCCACCATCATGATTCCATTCCCCGTCACCATGGTCCCGCTCTTCACCATCTTCCGCCGATTGGGCGATCTGACAGGCATGGCCTGGCTCGGCACATTCAAGCCTCTCTGGGTGCCCGCCTGGTTTGGCTCGGCGTTCAGCATCTTCCTTCTTCGCCAATTCTTTCTGACCATCCCGAAAGATTTGTCCGAAGCCGCCCGAATCGACGGCTGCGGCGAGCTCGGAATCCTCTTCCGCGTGGTCCTTCCCCTCGCCCGGCCGGCGCTGGCGGTGGTCGCCCTCTTTTCCTTCATGGTCGTCTGGAACGATTTCCTCGCCCCGCTGGTTTACCTGCAAAGACCCGAGCAATTCACCCTGGCGCTGGGCCTGGATAATTTTCAGAGTGCCGTGGGTGGCACGCCCTGGCACCTCTTGATGGCCGCCAGCGTGCTGGTGATCCTTCCGGTGGTCGCACTCTTTTTTCTGGCTCAGCGCACATTCATCGAAGGAATCACCACAACGGGAATCAAAGGTTGAACCGCTCTAAACCCAAAGAATTCCTTTGACGCAGACGGCTCTGATTTATAGGATAGACAAACATATTAGTTGCCACGATAAAAAGTAAACCGGGATTTGACCTCGATCGGAAGATAAGAAAGGAGCATTCATGATGGGCGCGCGCGAATGGCTCAATCAGCACCCAAATGTCGCAATCGAACCTGGTATCGCGGTTGTTCTTCTGGCGATTGTCCTGGCCGTTGTGCAAATAAGGGCCAGCCGTCATCGTTATCCATCTGCCCTACCCGACGTTTACTACACGGTAGACGATGGCAAAACGTTTTTCGCGGCGAGTTCGGACAATGTGCCGCCCTTTGATTATGACGGACGGCAGGCTGTAACTGCGTACGTTTTCCAATGCGGAAATCAGAAATTCGTGGGCTATATGGAGAGATTTTCGCTGAAGTACCATGATTTTGTGGTGGCACACGGCGTTACTCCTGAGGCAGAAAAATTCGGGCGTGAACTTAAGAAGCCGGGCGATGCTAAGTGGCTCCCTTCTGGCGATTTGCGCACGGAAGCAAAGCTGACCGAAGTCCATTGTCCGAATGGCGGCTCCGATATCCCCGAATCGATCATGCCATAAGAAAAATGAGAATAATTTCGATTTTTTTGTTTCATTTATTATTTGATATGATAAAAAGTAGAGCGTCACTATGAGAACTGTCGCAGACAACGAGAGAAGTGGCGTGTTTTCAGCGAAGGTCTCGAATCAAATCTCCCCGATACCTACAGAGGCAAAAGTGACCACATTCGAATCCGACAAAGCGAGATTTGGTCAAACGGAATTGATGGGAAGACGATCTCCTGTTCGAGAAGGCCGACCGGTCGCGTCAGGAGGGTTCACACTCGTCGAGTTGCTCGTTGTGATCGGAATCATTTCACTTCTGGTGAGCATACTGCTCCCGGCGCTAAATAAGGCTCGGCAACAAGCAAACTTGATCGATTGCGAATCCCGCCTCCGTCAGATGGGGCAGGCATTGAATATTTATGTATCAGAAAACGACGGGTTGCTTCCCTATGGCGATGTTCGCCATGACCCCACCGGGATCGCAGGTTCGCCTATGTTTTGGGAGAACAACGTCTCGGACCCCGAAAATCAAGAACTCAGTTGGTATTGGACATTTACTCTTTCGAAGGAAGTTCAGGCGAAACTTACAGGACCGGATGGCTTAGTTAATAACTTATCGCCGATGTTTCATGATGTGGACACAATTGATGTGGACTATGTCCGCTACGCGAACCACTACACCTGCAATCCGAGGATCTTTCCGGACAATTGGGAGCCTCAAACTTTGCAAGATGGGACCACCATTCAGCCTCAATTCGTTACACCACGGAAGCTCTCAAACATAAAACCAAGCTCCGTGTTCCTTTTCTGGGATGCACCTCAGTGTATTGATTGGGCTCCAGGCAACTCGAATATTGCTTATGAACAAGCGACGGAAATAGATGGAAATTCACTGCAACTCGGAAGCTATCTCTTTCTCAATTCTCCAAACGAAGCGCAATATAACCGCCCGGTCACGCCCGGTGGTCTGAATCATAGTACGGTTCCTTCACTCTGCGCGAAGCTTCAGAAAATCGGTAATGCGGATATGCCACCGCCTTCTCCAGGAAGTGTGAGTTATTTCAGGAGCCATCTGCGATTCCGCCATATGAATAACACGGTGCTGAATGCCCTTTGCGTCGATGGGCACGTCGAGAACCGAGCGGTTGGCACCTTTATGCTTCTCGATATCTGTATTAAAGCTCCGGGTTGACCCGGCAAGCTTTTTTTTATTTGGGAATGCGTCCAATAAAAACAGCGATGTGAACCTGAATTTAACTGATGGCGCGATGCAAGAATGAAATACGACCAATGAACACAAACATACCCAACATTCTTAAACGACGTGGGTTTCCTGTGTTATATCCAATGACGGGATCACCGGTTGGTGTGGCCGTCGCTCTTTTCTCTTTTTAGGAGGCTAAAATGCGGCACTCTCTTTTATCCGCGGCCGTTGTGGCTGCACTGTCCATCGGAGCAGCCTCGGCCAACGCCGGGACTCTCCTCTATTCGTTCGAGTCCACTGATGCGGCTGGCCCAACTGACGGGTTCACCAATAACGGCGGCGGGATCACTGTCTCGCAGTCCACGATTGGCGCTACCGTAGGTTCCAACTCAATGGAGAACCTGAGCGTCGCCGGCGCAACCTTCACCGGTGCCTTGACTGGATCCGATGTTCCAGCGGCTCTCAGCGATCCTTCGACGGCTTCGATCTCGCTCGATCTGACCGTCGCTCCAGGTGGACAATTCACCGGCGCGTTCGCCGATATCGGCATCACCATCTTCGGCGCACTCGGCAGCGGTGCCAGTGAAACGTTCGGCAACCAATACCAGGTTGATGCATCTTCCGAACGGAACGTGGATCTGGCCCCAGGGACCTATAGCCTGAACATTCCGCTCATCGGGACGGACCCATCCACCTTCGCCTTGAGCCAGCCATACTCTGAAGTCCTCGGCAATGGGTTCATCCCCACGGGCTTCGAGTTCTTCTACAGCAAGAGCAACGATGCATCCTTGAATGTCTACATCGACAATGTGCAAGCTGTCGCGGTTCCCGAACCGGCCTCGATCGCCGTTGGCGCAATCGGCGGCCTCATGATGCTCGCCCGCCGTCGCCGCAAGATCTGAGCGACGCAAGGATAATACTTCTGTTCCCGCCTGTACGGGCGGCGGTTGGGACGATCCCCCCTACCGCCGCTCGTTTTTTATTTTGCGTTGAGGTACGAATTCGCCAAAGAGCCGGCGCTCACGTCTTGGCGGCAACCTTTTCTTTGTCCCCGGAAGTGGTCATCGTCGTCGGCTCCCACGCATCCGTATACAGATTCGCCAGCGCAGCCCAACCGGCAGTCTCCGCCGACTGGAAAGCCGGCTGATCCCACAGGTCAATCCGCACGCGATCCGCCAGCTCCGACAGCAGCATCCCCCGAATCTGCCGAGTCAGCGGCACGCTGAACTTCTCATAACGAAGAAGATTGCTCACCAGCACCAGCCGATGCGGACGCACAAAGTTCACGCTGTTGGCGATTCCCGTGGCAAGAAGTTCCAGCATCCTATCCAAAGACGGAAATCGCTCCTCCATCGAGAGGATCGATTGCAGCGTATGTTCCTTGGGCAGTCCATTCCGCCGCAGAAAACTCGTCGAGCAAATGACCTCAAGACAGCCGGTCTGTCCGCAATAACATCGATCGGTTTCAACCGGCATCCTCGTATGGCCGAGCTCATTGCAGGCCATGACGCATCCACGGTTCGGCTTGCCCTCGATCAGCATCGCCGCGCCCATCGATCCATCCACGAATCCAACAAGCAGCACGTCCTGCGATATTTCCGCCCGGTGCGTGAGCATCCATCGGATCGCCAACGCTTGCATATCATTGGCCAGAACAAGCGGACATTTGGCCGCCACTTCGTAGATAGGTTGCAGAGAAATCGCCCGCTGATCGGGGATGGCAGAGCTCATCAGAATTTCATGGGCCTCGGCATCGATCAGGCCGGCAGCACCCACGCCAATGGCCAGCGTTTGATCGTCCACCATCTTTTCCAGCATGCGGGCGGCCGTCANNCACCTCGCGGCGAATTTCCTTGCCGATCAGGTTGCCATTGAGATTCAGCCGGCAGACTTCGACCGCGCGCTGGGCAATAAGAACGCCGACAACATGCCGCCGCTGCGGATCAAGCTCAAGAGGAATCCGGGGCCGCCCCCCGCTCGAAGGTTCAGCGCGGCATTCCCTCAGCAATCCCTGCTCAAGCAGGCTGCTGACCACATTGCCAACCCCATTGGGCGTCTGCCCCGACCGCTCATGAAGTTCCCAACGGCTAAGGCGTCCCTGGTTCCACAGGATTTGGATGATTTCCTTTTCACGCTCGTCTAACACAAAGGCTCCTTAGCACTGTTGCAAATATGATGCAACCTCATCATACCATTTAGACGACTTTCTATCCGTTCAGGCCGCTTTTTACCACGCATTTAACACAAGCCGATTCCAAGGTACATAGGAAATATATAGCGCCTTATTTGACTGGGAATTATAGGTCATACTGGCCCGGAAGGAAGTTCACTCAAATTGGCCAATCCGGACCAGATTGAACGCAATTATCTTGACACTTTTTACTAATTGATATAAAAAGTGTGTGCGGGCTCGCCGGGAGGCTCTCATGGCAATCCATGGCCGAAAAGAACATATAAAAACACGCATCTTTTCCGATGCGAAAGAGGCCAGCATCACCGTTGCCTCCGAGATCGCGGCTTTGATCCGCCACCGCGCCGCCGAAGGTAAGCCGTGCGTCCTGGGACTTGCCACGGGATCAACGCCGGTTTCAGTTTACGCCGAACTGGTCCGCCGCCATCAGCAGGAGGGGCTCTCGTTCAAGAATGTCATCACGTTCAACCTGGACGAATATTTCACAATGAAAAAGGAAGCGATCCAGTCTTACTGGCGCTTCATGCACGAGCATCTGTTCGACCATATTGATATTCCCTCGGCAAACATCCACATTCCCAGCGGAGAACTGCACGTCGACAAAGTCTCGGCATTCTGCGAGCAATACGAAAAATCCATCCTCGAAGCCGGCGGGATTGACCTGCAACTCCTGGGCATCGGCCGAACCGGCCACATCGGTTTCAACGAACCAGGCTCAGGCCGCGATTCCCACACGCGCCTGATCGCGCTCGACAAAGTCACCCGGCTGGACGCAGCCTCCGATTTCTTCGGCGAGCAGGATGTCCCCGCCCGCGCAATCACCATGGGCGTCGGCACCATTCTCGCCGCAAAGCGTCTGATTCTGGTGGCATTTGGCGAAGGAAAAGCGGCCATCGTCGCCGCCGCCGTCGAGGGACCGCTCACCGATTCCGTCGCGGCTTCATTCCTTCAGGAGCATTCCAACGCGGAAGTCTTTCTCGACGAAGCCGCCGCCGCGCGTCTCACCCGGCGTCAATCTCCATGGCTCTGCGGCCCGGTTTCCTGGAATCCAAAGTCGATCAACAAAGCAGCAATCTGGCTCGCCCGCCGCACTGAAAAGGCGATTCTCAAGCTGACCGACGAAGATTACAACGAAGGCGGCCTGCAGGATCTTCTGGCCGCGCATGGCCCGGCATACAACATCAACATCGAAGTTTTCCGAAGCCTCGCCGAGACCATCACCGGTTGGCCCGGCGGAAAACCCGTCGATCGCAAACGTCCCGGCGACATCGATCGGGCCAGCGACTCAATTTTTCCCAAACGCGTGCTGGTGCTTTCGCCCCATCCTGACGATGATGTCATCTCCATGGGAGGCACTCTGATTCGGCTCGCGGATCAAGGTCACGAAGTTCACGTCGCTTACCAGACATCTGGCAACATCGCGGTCTTCGACGCCGACGCCATCCGTTTCGCACGCTTTGCCGGCGATCTCATGAAAATGTTCAGGCTCGAAAGCAAAGCCGCGCTGAATATCGGCGAGCGAATCGAGAGCGGCGTAAGCACCAAAAAGCCGGGCCAGCCCGACGCCCACGAAATGCAGCAGATCAAGACCCTCATTCGCCGCAGCGAAGCCATCGCCGCCGGCAGGGAAGCGGGCATCCGCGTGGATCGGCTCCACTTTCTGAATATGCCGTTCTATGAAACCGGAGCCGTTCGCAAAAAACCGCTCGGCGAAGCGGATATCAAGATTATTGAAGATCTTCTTGAAAAAATTCGCCCACACCAGATCTACGCCGCCGGCGATCTATCCGATCCCCATGGCACACACCGTGTCTGTCTGGCCGCGATATTGGCGGCGATCGAGCGGGTAAAAGATCGCCCCTGGTTCCAGCACAGCGAAGTCTGGCTCTATCGCGGCGCCTGGGAGGAATTGGAGCCGGAGCAGATCGAAATGGCTGTCCCCCTTTCGCCGCAGGAACTTTTGCGCAAACGCCTGGCCATCTTCAAGCATCAATCCCAGAAAGACAAAGCCATGTTTCCGGGAGTGGACGAACGCGAATTCTGGCAGCGCGCCGAAGACCGTAATCGCGCAACAGCCGCCCTATACGACAAGCTTGGATTGGCGGAGTACGAAGCAATCGAGGGGTTCGTTCGATGGACGCACCACGAGCTCCCTGTCGGGGAGACTCATTAGAGAGAAGTTTCAAGAATGATCGCACTAGGAATTGATATAGGCGGAACAGCGGTAAAGGCGGCGGCTCGCAAGGACGGCCGAGTGATTTGGGCCGCCCAAAGTCCGTTTTACGCCAAACCCACGACCGAGGAACTCCGCGCCGCCATTCGCCAAACCGTGGCCGGCCGGCTGACCGATCTGCACACGGTCGGCTTATGTGTGCCCGGACTATATGACACGGCCAGCCGTTCGATCTCAGTGGCTATCAATGTCCCCGGCTTGGTTGGAATTTCGCTCGATCAATTTGTTCCCGACACTTTGGGTCTGATTTTTGACGGCAGCGCGCGGATTCTGAACGACGCCCGCGCCGCCGCCCACGATATTTATTCAACCAGGCAGATGAAGGGAAGACTGCTGGTTCTGGCATTAGGCACTGGCGTCGGCAGCGCCGTCCTCGACAACGGCAAGCCCCTGATTGTCGAGGAAAGCTCACCCGGACATCTCGGACAGATCGATGTCTCAATCCCAGGTCATGCCGTGATCGGCCCCGACGGCGGAGCTGGCGGCCTGGAAGGATATGTCGGCGTCGCAGCCTTGCGCCAGCGATATGGAGAAGATGTTTCCGCCGCTCTCGCAACCTTCAAGGGCGATGAAGCTCCGATGCGCGCCCTAGTCAAAGCAATCCGGATCTGCCACGCAATCTATCGACCGCAGCACATCTGCCTTTGCGGCGGAATCGGCATTCGCCTACGGCATATCCTGCCGGTGCTGCGAGAAAAGATCGATGCAAAACTAACAAGCCTCGCCAAACCCGGTTGGACCCTCACCACCGGCGATGATGATTTTCACGCCGCAAGAGGCGCAGCGGCGCTGGCGGGAAGTCGCCTGGGAACTGAGAATCCTTAAACCAGAAACGAATCAATGGGCGATACAGGGCTCGAACCTGTGACCCCCAGCGTGTCATGCTGGTGCTCTGGCCAACTGAGCTAATCGCCCGCGTTTTTTCGATAGTATCGCGGCCCGGCATTTCCTTCAAGCCAGTGGTTGCCGACCCATGTCTAACATTGTCAAAACTCCTGCTTTTACGAGCGGAAACGCACGTCGATGTTTTCGGATCGTCGGGGTTTTCCTTGTCGTCATCAGCGACAGTGCCTGTCAGCTTTTGCGTATCAAAACCGCACAACTGCTGTCGATTCTGCTGCGCGCTGGAAGGCATGTTGGTGGGCATCAGGACGCCGCCCGTGATGTGATGTCTCCTGTCTGTCAGCGTCGCCACAGCGTGAGAGCTGTCAGCTTTGATCATCACCGATTTCCTTCCAGCCCGCGAAACGGAACAGATGGGTGGCGGCAACTGGTGCTCGCCGATCGAAAAGTGCCGGTGCCGGAATTGGCGGCTTTTCGTGTCGACTTCGGCCATTGGTTCCAGATGCGAAGCCTACGAGACCGGTCGATCATCTCAGCCCTGATCGCTGGTGAGCAGCCTTCGTCCGTCGCTGATCGATTTGGCATCAGCCGCGGGCGCGTTTCACAGTTGCGGCGCCGGTATGAGCGAGAATGGCGGGTTTTTCAGGGAGAAGTTGAGAAAGCTGCCTGATGAGTGATCAAGCTTGGCATCCGGTGCGATTGCCGCACGGAATGCCAGAAGAGAGATGACGGGCGGAAACAACTGTGTTTTCCTGTCTCTCTTTTTTTTATCTATGGCTCAACGAGCGTTGCCGATTGCTTTGCCGCCGCGACAATATCGATCCCCAGCGTTATCTAACCCAATTGCTGACGAATCTGCCGGCGAAGCTGATCAACCAGATCAGTCAGCGGTTGCCGGATAATTGGAAGCGGCGAAGTCCAACTCCGGCAGGGTAGCGATGCAACGTGTGCATCGTTCACCTGATCAGTGAGATTTGGTTAATACTAGGCACCACCTCGTTGGCCATGTCTGCGGGGGTCGCATACTTACCCGCTTTGATGGCAGTGATTGCATTTTCGTAGGCCGTGACGTTTGATGCGGCGGCCAGTGTTCTCTCGTGAATCAGGCGCGGGTTTTCAGGGAATCTACGGGCGATTCGCCAGACGCGGTCCGTGCCTCGATACATAACCGGCACCCACCTCGCCACGCCACGCAGGGCAGCCCTGTTGGGGAATGCCAGATCAGGATAGTCGGGGGTCACGATCCACTCATCATCGGTGTAATCCAGCATCCATTTTTTGTCGCCGGGCACATTGTAATCGCCGGCAAAGGAATCGGCGGCGCTTGTGCCAAAGCGTGCTTCGACTGCAACAAGGAATCGTCTACCCGCAAGGTATTGGTTGACTAGTGCCCGGCAATAGGCGCCGTCGGTGTCTCCCGGGATGTCAATTGAATCGAAGACACCTTTGGCATGCAGATTTTCAAGCGCGGCGGCAAACGAATTCATCGCGCCTGCGGGAGAACCGCGATTCGTCGGTGCGGGACCTTGTACGCCGGTATGAAGCGGCGCGGAGTGCGCAACGTCTCCGGGGACCTCGCCATTGCCCTGACCGGGCATTGCCAGCCAAAACCTCACTGCCGGGGACGGCGCGTACAATCTCGCTTCTCCCAAGGCATCGCGCACGAGCGGGAGCGTCTTGATTTTTCCGCCCAGAATGTCCGCGATGATCTGCTCAACGGCGGCATTATCGTGCTCCATTTCTTGGGCCGCCTGCGACGACGTCATTGGCGCCTCAGGGGTCAGGTCTTCCTTCCATATTCCGGCGACTTGTCGCAGCCATACCGGATGCGCGGCATCGCCTCCCGAGGTTAGGGCGGCGCGGTCACCGTTCACCTGCGGTTCATATCCTTCGGGGTGGTCGCCTACGGACCACAGGCCGAACATGGGAGCAATCACGCTGTAGTTTTCCTGGTCCACACAAGCGCGAAGCGCCTCTTCGAGTTTGATGACATCTGCGATCCGCTCGGCGTTCGCGCGGGTGAGTTTTTCCTGCGGATCATTTTCCGCGAAGAAGAAATTTGTCATTGAGGCCGCGTCTTTTTTTGCTCTGGCCTGAATGAAGGCAGAAACCGCCCCCTGTACGGTCGAGGGGTCAAATTTCGTCGCCATGAACTGCTTCATTTCGGCTTGGGCCTCCTTCTCTTGTTGCTGATGCATTTGTTCCGCTTGCTGCATCTCCCGCTGACGCTCCTCGTATCTCGCCCGCTGCTGCAGCGCGCTGCCAGCCTGGGGATTCACCGCGTTGATGATGTCATCCGTCGTGGCATATTTGCCGCTGGTGATCCCCACAATGATCTGGTCGTAATGGGCCGCCCGCGCCATCGCCCGAATCCTCGCGGCGGCGACAACGGCTGAGGGTTGCGGGCGCGGCGAATTCCCCCTTATTCCCATCCGCCAAATCCCATCGGCGCCTCGCACCATATCCGGCGCACGCATCTCTTCCCCCTGTAAAGATTTTCCCGCGACAAAATCGGGATCGAGACTGGAAACACTCCAATCGGTGGGCTGATATGGATGCAACAGGGGCGGAATCCGCATCCCCATGATATCAAAAGTTCTTACAGCTTCCTCCCGTCCAAACCGATTTGTGATGGCGAGCAACAATTGCGAGTCCGCTATCCATTCAGCCGCATTCATAAGGGAGTTTGTCTCGGGCCAATCGAACGTATCGGCAGCCGTCGCGAGGTCGCGGATTTTCAACGCATCTTGGTATGCGTTCATTGCTCCGACCGGTGTGTCGCGCCCTTTCATAATCGGTTGGGTGCTGGCGGGCCCAGTTGTGGGATTGGCACTCATAGCGAGCGCAACATTGCCCACAGAAAGTAGCATCAGAACCGCAACGAAATAAAATTTTGATTTGAGGTGCATGGAATTTGCTCTCCGCGTAGCCAACTCGCCGGCTGATGATCGCGATCACCAAAGTTTCGTGGCATCTTCATCGGCAGGATTCGGTGCGACGGGATTAATTACTTCACCAGGTGTGCCGTATTTCCCGGCTTTGATTTCGTCGGCCGTGCGCTCCATTCGCGCTGTTTTTGCAGCCAGCGCCGGCGCCAGCGCACGAATCTGCCGGGCATTTTTTGGAAATCTAGGACCCAATCGCCACAGGCCGTCGGGACCGCGATGCACCATAAGACCGCTTCTGTACGCATAGTTGCCATTGCTCCCGGAAAGGGAATTGAGAAGGGCCAGATCGGGATAATCGTCCGTCATCAGCCAATCGCCATCGGTATAGGGATCCAACACCCACGGCTGTATTGAGCCGCACCAATAACTAATTGGCTGCGCGCCGCCCGCGCCAAAGCGGGTCTCTGCGGCCAAGAGGAATCGATAACCGGCGATTAAATCTCTCGCCGCCGCCTGACGGCACGAACCATCTTTGTCTTCCGGCATGTAAAGAGAATCGGCCACCGTCGCCGTATTAGAAGTCCTAATCGCCTGGACAAGAACGTTCATTGCCCCAGCCGGTGAATCGCGATTCATTGACGGGGGCCCCACAGCGGTCGGATTTTTCGGCATTGCTGGCAGAGGTTCCTCCGAAACCCGCATGCCACCCTGCACAAACATCGAGTCGGGCCACGCGTTGAGCATCGCATTCCCCAATGCATCTCGAACCTGAGGGATCGACGTGTATTTGCCGGCGACGACATCAGCGATCATTTGATCGACGGCGGCGTTGTCCTCCTTCGTGGCCTTTGCCGCGTCGGCGGAAGTCATTGGCGCTTGGGGCGTGATGTCCTGCTTCCAAACTCCTTCAACCTTGCGGAACCAGATTGCCTTCTGATCTGGGCCACGCACGGAGCCGATTCCACGATCGCCTTGCTCACTCAAAACGATTCCCTTGGGCAAATCCGGCATAAGCCCGAAATCCTTGACAAGGTCATCTTTCCCACTGCCCGGCACATGGTCGGCCAGGGCCCGAGCCAACGCCGCGGCTCCCAATATCCGCTTCGCATACGCCTGTGCAAACTCGTCATCCGTCGCCTTCTCGACATAATAGAATCTCACCATGCCAGCTAAGTCCTTCTTCATTACAGACTGCAAGTAGACACCCGCGGCTCCATCCAATGTCGATGCGTCGAATTGCATAGTAAGAAACTNNTTTTTCTCTTGTCGCTCAGTTTGCTTCTGCATTGCGCGCTCTTGACCCTGGGGCGAATTCGGTGGGCACAGCACATTCACCACATCATCTGCTGAGGCGTATTTGCCGGCTTGGATCCCGGCGACTACCGGATCGTATTTCGCAGTCAGTTCCAGCGCTTTGGCCTCCATCGCCGCCACGAGGCCCAGTGGAAGCTGGCGCGGCGCAGGAATTGAACCCATCCTCCAAATGCCGTCCGAGCCTCTTTGCATCGTCGGCACTGGCGTCGAACGATCATGCGGGCTTTTGCCCAGCGCGAGATCCGGTTTATTTGGGGGATAGATCCAATCGTCCGTCGAATACTTTCGCAACCGCGATGTGATCGGAATGCCAGCATCGCCAAGAATGCCTCTTATTGCGGTGGTGCCGAACCGCGCCTCCAGTGCGCGGTAAAGTCGCGCATCGGCGATTTGCTCAGCTGCTCGCATATAGCCACTGGCCGCCGGTAAGTTGTATGAGTCGGCGGCTGTGGGCAAGTCGCGGTTCTCGATTGCCTGATTGAAAATATTCATCGCCCCCGCGGGTGTGTCGCGGCCCGTCATGATCGCCTGCGTGGTCGACGGAGCGGCCAGTACACTTGAATCGATTGTGAACAGAAGGATGACCGCCAAAGAACGCCAGCCGCTGAGAATTCTTCTACGATGCATTGTGATGCTCCTCCATGGTGGCGGGATCGACAAAGGAGAGAGATGTGCATCGATCGCCCCACGCAACGCCCATCCGCCGACCGTCACATGAGATCCTTGTGCCGCGACCCATGGGCATCGTAGCGTCGTTGTTGGACCGATCAATGCGATTTTCGCGCAAAGTCGAGCCATGCCTATCAGATATCAGCCGGTTTCCTGCGTAGGTCAATTCACCTAAGCCGCTCACGCTGGGCAAAGGGACATTGGCACTCATGCCCGCTTTCCCGGCGACGGTGCGCCGCCGATTCCGGACGATCCTTGAATGAATCTGAGGAGATGTCGATGTCTGGCGCACGATTCTTGCCCGAAAATGAGGCAATACCCGCAACTTCGTGTTGAAGAAAATCAGGTCCAAATGCGAAGGCCATTGTCTTGATGCAATAGATTTTCGTGATCAAGAAAATGGCCATTTTTAGGAAAACGGACGACCAGCTTCGGATCCCTTGCTCCGCTCATGTCGTAGAGCCGGTTCTTGCCGGGTCTTGTCCGTAGTACAGCTTCAGCTCCTCGTAAAGCTCTGGATGCCGTTCCTTTAGCTGTCCTGCCTGTCCAAAGAAGCATTCGGTCGCCACGGCGAAAAACTCAGCGGGATTGGTCGCCCCATACTTGTCGAGCAGTGTCGGACGGTTAGCAGCGGCAGCCTCCGACAACGCCTTATATTCCCTGCCGAGAATCCGCGCCCACATATGATACATTGAAGTCTTCGGCAACAGTGGTGCGCCAGTCGCAACCCCTTTTTCCTGGTCAAGTTGATGAGCGAACTCATGGAGTACGACGTTTCCACTGCCGCCGGGGTCTGTGGGGCGATGGAGGACATGATCCCAAGACATGACTACCACACCGTTGCCCCACGATTCGCCCGCTCGCGCCTCATCACTTTCCACAATGAAGTTCCCCACCGCTCTTCTTGCCTCCGGGACCACATAAGCGTGGGGATAAACCAAAATTGATCGAAGGCGGGGATAGTAGTCGTGATTCTCGATATGCAGCAACAAGATGCAGGCGAACGCGGCAATCGTAACCTTGATTTCATCGGTCATCTCCAGCCCGCCACAGCCCTCGAAGTTCTTTTCGGCGACAAAGACCTCGATGGTTTGCCGCAACTCCTGTTTGTCCGCTGGACTCAGGCGTTCGTAGTANNTCGTAGTAGGAAACATTCCTGATGAGAATTGGCAGCCAAGATGCGGGAAAGGGCTGCGAGCGGAGGCGGTTCCTTCGGCGTGAATTAAATCCAAACACGGTCAAACAATTGTACCGGACATCGCGACTTCCAGCGGCATCGAAGTTCATTGGCGGTTCACGGGATCGTTTAAACCTGTTTCGATCGGGTGGGATGGGGTCATCGTGCAAATCAGACCGTGCTTTTTGAGGATGTTCCATTGGCGTGGTTCGACGAGGTCGATTCCCACCAACCCAAACGTCATCGCCCGGCGAGCCAGGACATCGAGGGATATGTGGTTGTGACACCAAGCGCAGACGCTCTGGGGCTTGGTATGACTGCGCCCTGACGGGTCGGACAGTCTGGGTTGAAGGCTCGCAACTGATGTTCATCAACCAGTGCGGTGGGTGATCACTTCCGGTGTGAGTTGCAGGCTCGGAACTTCCAAATCTGTTCACGGGGTGCGGCGTCGGCGAGTGAGAACTCCGGCCGCAAGCAGACCGAATAACCCGAAGGATGTGGGCTCCGGCACTTCTGCCATCAAACCGTTGGCGGCGGCGAAGGCATCGACGGCGGCGTAATCGCTCGCGGGCAACACCACATCGGCTCCGTTGGCCTGCTTGCCAAGGTTGCCAACCAATAGGGTGAAGTCGTCCCCGTTGACCATGTCATCGAGATTGGCGCCGCCGAAAAAGCGTGTATTTGAGTTCGACTTGCCCGAGGGGCAGCCCGTAACCGGGTTTGTCAATCTAAACCATCCAACTCGTGCTGTGAAACCGAATACATCGATCCCTCGGGAAATCATTTTGTGAAGTAGTCGGGATCCATTTCCGGTCTCCGCAAGCCTGCCTGCTCCAGCGCTTGAAGGATGAACGAATTCCAAGCAAAGACGCGATGGTAGCCAAAGAACGGGTGCGCCGCGTCAGTGGCGAGATATTCCTGGCTGGTCGGAAAGTCAGAGGCAATATTAAGTTCCGCCCATAGCCGGTTTGCGATGGCCTTCGTGGCGTTGCCCCATCCGTGAAGCTTTCCGGTAACGTACCCGCAGACTTCAATCCGCATCCAGCTGCCACCGTTGTAATAGATTCCGTCCATGCTGCGATTTGCGTAGCTAGCCGCGAAGGAATCACTGACCATCGGGTGCCAGTTCTCATTGAAGTAGCTCCACCCCTTACCTCCTTCCGGAAGTCCGATGAAGATCGGCCGCACCACACCACCCGCTTCAGGATGCGGGCAATCTCTGCGCGACATCATCGCTGGTATGCGGTCGAGATGGTTCACGACCATCTCGTCCGTGAGGATTTTTCGATTAAATAGCCAAAGAGAAAGATATTCCGGGAAGATTTCTGCAAACCCGATCGCATCGGCGATGTCCCGCGCGGGGCGCATGAATTTTCTCGCGGAATCATAATAGCCACGATAGAGTTCTTCTGCCTTGTTAAGATATTCCTCGGAAATCATTTCACTCACACCGGGAATCTGCAGCTCCTTGATCACTCGCGATGTGACGGCCAGCATTCCCTGGTTTTCACATATGGTGGACGTGCCCTCCGGATAATTGATGACGTCGAGCTGGCCCATCACGAACTGGGCCATGCATAGTCCCTCGCGGCGAGGATCGTAAGTTCGAAGACAATATTCCGCGGCTTTCCGTACCTTCTCTATCGGCAACGTAGTGCCGAACCGGCGACGATTCAGAAATGCCCACATCAACCAAAGTGGCGTTGAATCGTTCGACTTGCGCTCCACATTGGCGAGATTCGGCTCCACTAACGTGTTGATTGCCCCATCAGTTCCCTGATTTTCAGCCCACACATTGAAAACGTTCTCGTTCAATTCGCGATTGTGAATGCCATTGAGCGCAAAGAAACTGTCGCGGAGATACATCTCACCGGCGGCGGAATACCAAATGCTCGGTGCGCAAATCGGCCGAAAGCTCTCCGGGCTTGTGATCCAACAAAGCATCATGAGATCGGCGTAAACAACCTTTTCGGTCTCTCCACCCTGGAAACCGAGTCCGTCAGCCAGATAGAGCTGACTGGCCAGCCGGTGATCTCGAACCGTGTCCGGTACCTTTTCATCAGCAAATACGAAAACCGTTTTCTCCGCGGGATGCCCCATCTCCAGCCGATGGTACGGTTCGCTGCGAGTGGTGATGCGGCGAATTTGCAGGCCGCGCACCTCGACTTTCGCGAAACCTCCCGCCGCCTTTACTTTATTAGCTTGTTCCGATTCCGCAACGGAAATGAAGACGGCGCAGCCATGTCCTTGCAATCCCGGTACAAACACCGTCGTTCGGAAATCGGACCATGCTCCGGGCGATTCAGGCGCGCCATCGTCGTACAGAGTGACGTCACCCACCTTGCGCAATCGCTCATCTACATTCCAAATCTTAATTGCCACCGGAAGAGCCGAACGATACTCCAAACGCAGCGAGTAAACCTCGGCGCCTCCCGCCGCAAAGGGAATCATCACCCCGTCCTCGGAACTCTGTGTGGAGAGGGTGGCCACACCATCGCGTTCGTCCAGAGTCACTTCACCTTGTTTCTTCCACGACGAAATGTCCGGCAGGACAATGGTTTGAGCATTCTGCTCTCCGGCCACCTGCTCCATGACTTCGCCAAATGTCTGCTGAACGAAAAAATCGCCCTTGCTGTGTTGCTCAGCACGCGAACCGGAATACAGATTGGCATCCGGAATTCGCCGCGGCGCAGGCTTCACAGGTCTGCCGTCTCGACGGATGATTCGCGTCCATTGGTTACGATAGCCGGAGTCAGTCAGGAGGCCGACGCACAAACCATTCTTCGTGCGGAACCCGGCGGCTGGAAAATATTCGCGCAACGCTCCGCCTTTCCAGTCCAACTGATCAAAACTCCAAAACTTCGCTGGACTCTCCCCCGGCTCCAAACGATTGCTCAACTGGTAGAACAGCATGAACATATCGGCTTGGTGTAACCGGATCTTCTTTCGCACAACGTGAGGAGTAACCAGTTCATAGTCTACGTGCGCGAAAACGGTTGTGTTTAGATTCTTGAGCCTGCATTCACCATCGAGGACCACATGTGTGGAATTCCCAGCCCACGACGTCGCCTTCCAGTCATTCACACGATCTTCCACGCTGCGGTCTTCGTTCTGGAAGAATGCCGAAAATTCACCGCCCCGATTATGTTGAGAAAAGGGCTGGCCGTTGAAAAGAAGATCGACGCTGTAGCCCTGTTTTGGGTCGCCAGTAACCTTTAACGTCAACCCATCCGTGTCAGGGGTCATTGCCGATGCGGCTCCTCCTAATGCTCCGGCCCCCGACCCTAAACCGACGCCTAGACCCGCCGTGATTGACCCCTCTATGAAACGACGACGCGAAATGGTTCTGTAGGCCATGCTTTTTTGGTCCCCGCTGTCCAATGAATTGGTATCAGCCGGGATTTTCCAGTTGGATTTTTGCCGACGACCGTTGCCCGCGATGCTATATAGAATGACGCCCAGAACCCGGCCCGTCAAAGTTTTCTCTCCCTCGGACCACCCCTTCACCTGCGTAGCGGGCTGTTTGGGGCGGTTTGCGCATGACTTCGGCAGACCGATCGCGCAGCCCGGCGTCTAGTCTTATCATTTCCACGGAGGCCCGGGACATGTGACACCGACCCCTGCCCAGCCCAGCCGCTTGATGCGCCGCCGAAAGCCATCACTGCCATACGCGCGGGATGCGCGACTGACAGTGGGTTCAGTGGCCGAAATCACTTTCCGACTAAGAACTCTGAGCGAGTTTTCTTAATCGTTTATAAAATCGCGCGGCTCGTACCCGGAAACGATATTGGTGGCCACACTGCGGCGATCCTCAGCAGCTTGACCAGCACCTGCCGCCGGCACGGCATCAATCCGCAACATTACTTGACGCAATTGCTGACCAACCTGCCGGCCACGCCGATCAGCCAGATCCACCAGTGGCTGCCAGACCATTGGAAATGGCGAAATCCGGCCTTCTGGGCGTAATAACTCAGCTAGTAAAACGCTCAAAAACCCCTCGCAAACTCTTAACATTTGTCTAGCTTAAATCGTGCTTTTGATTAAAATTTTCCAGATCAACTCGCCGTAGTGCCCCCTATTGGGGAGTACCATGGCGGGCGTTGAGGGAGAAAGCCATGCAAACTCCGATGGTGGGAGAGCATCCGACCATGCGGCGGCTGCGCGAACTGGCTGTTGCCGTCGGACGCCGGGAGAGCAGCGTGCTCATTCGCGGTGAGACTGGTACCGGCAAGGAGTTGCTCGCCCGGCAAATCCATCTCTCCAGCCGCCGTGCCACCGGGCCGTTTGTCCCCGTAGATTGTTCTACCCTCCGCGACTCAATGCTCGAATCCCAACTTTTCGGCCACGTCCGAGGTGCATTTACCGGCGCCGCATGCAATACCATGGGATTCTTCCGCGCCGCTGACGGCGGAACCATTTTTCTCGACGAAATCGGCGAGCTTTTGCCCGAAGCCCAGGCCCGATTGCTCCGCTGCCTGCAGGAACGCGCAGTCGTCCCACTCGGAACCTTCCGCGCAATCCCCATCAATGTGCGCATCGTCGCGGCAACGCATCGTCCTTTGGCGGAAATGGTCCGGCTGAACACTTTTCGAGTCGACTTATATTTCCGTCTCAATGTTGTGGCCCTGGAGATCCCGCCGCTTCGAAGTCGCAAAGAGGATATCCCGCTCCTTGCCGAGCAATTCCTTCGTGACATGGCCCGAACCTATGACGAGCCGCCCCACAAACTCGCGCCCGCCGCCATGAAGCGATTGACCGAATACGACTGGCCCGGCAATGTCCGCGAACTGCGTAACGTGCTGGAGCGCGCCTGCGCTCTAACTCAAAATGCGACACTGACGGTCGAAGATCTTCCGTCGGAGGTCGCAACTCGGTCTGCCGAACCCGACGCCACGCTCGCCAAGACAACTATCTCGCTCGCTGAATCAGAACGCCAGGTAATCGCGTCCGCCCTCCGAGCCAACGGCGGTAACCAATCCCACACGGCCCTCGCCCTGCAAGTCGAGCGCCATCGGCTCAGCCGTCTGATTCACCGCCATGGGCTGAGATCACTCGTGCATTGATTTTCTTCGCGACGACTCAACCCAAAAGAAAGACGCCGTCCCCGTTCCACGCGATGGAACACAACGTGCCAAGTGGTGCATTGCGTACCAGCGACACTTAACTGCTTTCGCGCGCTCGGCGCTACGCGAATGTGTTGAACAAAACATTCCAAACGCACGAGTTCTTCACCCATTGGCGCCCGCAGCTCAATTCCGTCACAACTCCGCAGCCGCACACTGATTGCAGGAAATAAATCGCCCCAACGGCGTTGGGCGCGCCGTTCGCTTTGATGGAATCAGTCGTTGCGTAATGAAAGCACGATCGTCCATTGCGGTTTATCCGCGCAGCGAAAAATGCGCAGGGTAACGGGCGAATTCGAAATGCCATGTTTTGCCGGCGCGTGCCGGCTGAACAAAGCAGATCGTCCTTTTTTTGGAATGGAGAAAGTCATGAGCAAGCAGCAAGCCATATTGGAAACCCTGTTGGGAGCCGCGGAACTGAACGGCGATCGAACAGTCGCGCTCAAAATCCGCCACGACATCTTCAAAATTACACGCTCGCGCGAAGCAGACGGCTATCACCGGCTCGCTCGTGCCGCTTCTGAACCGAGGCGCCCACATTGCAAGGCCGCCTGAATCTCAACGCACCCGGCAGCTTCAAGACGTCCCTGCGTCGAGCCGCCGGATTCTTCCGATCGGAGAACATCGTGACTAGCAAAACATCCGTAATCGTCATGACCGTTGTAGGCAATGAGCCGTACGGCGGGGATCCTCTCTGGAACCAGATCGATGCTCTACCCGCGCCGCCGGGCTTTTGCTGGCGGTTCGTACCCGAGGGGCCGTTCCCAGATCAGTTCCGTTCAATTCTGCGAACGGGCGCTCGCGCCGTTGTAGTGTGGGCTGGCGCAAACGACGCCGTCAATCGAGCCACGAAACTCATCGGCCGCCTTCTGAGCGCCGGACTCCCGGTCGTGATTGCCATCTCCGAAGTCCACGACCCATCGACGGAATCCGTCCTGCGCCGGGCCGGCGCTTTGTACATCTGCGCCCATGAGGCTCAGCACCGCCTGGGCGTGGTGCTGTCGTCAATCCTGGGTCCGCCATCGCGCTCAGTTGAGGTGAAAACCTTTGACCCCCCGCGGGAGGTGAAAATGGATGCCAGCTAAACCTTTGAAGTGACTCGGCCCGTGATTGTGGCGGGCCAATGTTCGAAGCGAAAATTTCAATGCTCGTAGAACCCTATCTTATATAGGAGGTTCCCATGACACGCGATACGTTTCAAAATCGTTCGATTGGAATTATGACAATTGGACTTTTATCATCTCTTGGCATCGGGTCGTCCGCTTCGGCCGGTCCGCTGCCGGGCGAAGTGCTGAAGTTCCAGCAGTTGCCGCTGGGCGACACGCAGACCAATCCGGCCTCCCTGTTTCCCGGGCACGACGAACTCAGCACCGCCACCCTAAGTTCCGCAACAGGGGGCTATAGCGGCACGTTCGCAGCGGACGATTTTTCCGACAACGTCACAAGCCCCATCGTCGATGTCCAATGGTGGGGTTCGTATCTCCCCAGCACTGCCCCGCCCGGCCAAGTTCAGCAATTCCTCATCTCGTTCGAAACGAATGTTCCGGCCACGTCGGCTTCAGGTTTCAGCGAGCCGGGCCATTCGTTGAGTGCACAGGTCGTCAATCTTAACCCCACGCCGCCGCTCGCCCCGGCTTCCGGAACCTTCAGCGAAACGGCGGTGCCCTCGGTTGCCGGCGGCCCCGACGGGCCACTTTACGAATATAACGCCGAGCTGGCGAATCCATTCCCTGAACAAGCCGGCACGACTTACTGGCTGAAAATCGTCGCTCTGGATACGCCGGGCACCGTGCCTGTTCAATGGGGATGGCACAATCGTGATTACACGATTCCCGATCCCTACGCCGCTCCTCCGGGCGATGCGAACCTCGGCGTCAATGATGTTGGGCAGCCGGTGTATCACTACATGGATGACGCTGTGACCGGAAACATCACATACCTGCCGGCGGTCCCGCCTCCGCAGAGTCTGATTGAAACGAATATGACACCACTGTTCTACAGCAATACCCCTTCCATCGACGGGTTTGGGACGACGGGCGTAGGAGCGCCTTCGGAAGACCTTGCGTTTTCTCTCTACTACAACAACACCGTTCCCGAGCCGGTCGCGTTACCGCTGCTGGCTGCCAGCATGTTCTTCCTCCGCCGTCAACGGCGAAACGCTTGAACGCTGCCGGACGGGCCCCGCGTGATCAGAAAAAATGATTTTCAACCCCCGAAATTGGAGACAACATGCTCGCTTCGACCCAAACCAAACTGACAGCGTCTTCTCACGGTGATTCTGCAATCGACTCCGGACGCATCCGAAGTCGCCTCGAGAATATTTCGATCCGACTCTTTTACGCCGCCGCGGCCGCAATTCCACTGCTCACGGCACGCTCCGTCAATGCCCAGACTTCCCTCACCTATTTGGTCGTTCCCCCTTCCGGCTCGCTCCCCGGCGCCGGCAACGACGGGCCGGGGGTTTACTCCCTGCCCGGCTACGGCAACGTGGAGGTGACGATGAGCAACCCGAACCCCTCCCCTCTGGGCGCTACTTACTTCGACCAACTCAACGCCTACAACGAGACGACCAACAACGCGGTCGAAAACGCCCACTACGGGAGCTTTACCTGGGGAACCGATACCCAGCGCTTTGACGTCTACAACAGCGTGCCATCAAACGAGACGTACCAATTCAACTTTACGTTCCTGAGCGGCGCTCCCAACCCTGCCGATCTCTATTTTGTGGTCGACGGTCTCGCCGTCGGCACAACCGCGACGGTCTCACAGGCCGGCAACCTTGTCGGCGAATACCAATTCCCCTACTCCGCCTACTATCCTGCCGGCCCCAGCTCAACGACGCTCTATGGGGTTGTTGGTCCCGAGACTTTCTCCTCCGCGGGTGACGGCGACCCGTTGAACACCGGCTGGGCCCTGTGGCAACCAAGCTCCTCCATTCTAAACAACACCGGGACCGGCGGCGGTGGCACCCTTTCCTTCGATGTGAATCAGATTCCCGGCGACGGCATCGGGTTCACCGTCGGTTACACGACAGTCCCGGAACCTACATCGCTGGGGCTGCTGTGCGTCGGCACCATGGGCCTGTTGTCACGCCGCCGCCGCCGTGCGAGCGAAAAATCCTTCGCCGCATAACTCCGCGCTGTGAGGTCCTTTAACGATACCGATTCTTCAGACCCCGAAAGGAAATGAAATGATTTCGAAAAAATTATCCATAATCGCAATTCCCGCGATCGGCGTGGCCTTGCTCATCTGCAGCATGGCTCTCCGCCGCCAGCGGCGAAACGCGTGAGTCCGGACTCCGGCAGGACGAGGCCGCGTGGCCTCCGTCCTGCCGCCTTCACGGGCGAATGTAATTGCCTGTCCGAACTATCAATGTTTTTTAAGAAGGAATTCGCCCGTCACGGAATTGGCTTGCTGATTTGTGACGGCGACAGATCGAATCAGGAGCGACTATGAAAAATCGAACACATCCATCTGTGACACAAAAATCGGTCCTTTTCGCAGTCCTGGCACTATTTATCGGTTGGCTTGTCGTCAGCCGTGCCCAAGCAACGATTCTCTACGCGACAGAAAACGACGGGTACAGCGAGATTGCCCAGGTAAACACGGTCACGAATACTGTAACACCTTATCTGAATACCATCGCCCCGCCTGACAGCTTAAGTTTCGATCCGAGCGGTGATGTCATTTACTCAACCGTGACCACGGGACAGGTCATCAAATACGACCCGAACACCAGAGTCAGCACGCCCCTGGCCAATGGCCTCACCAACGCCGCCGACATGGTCCTGGAGGAGCTGGGCTTCGGCCGCGCGCATCACCGCGTGCTGCACTTCGTCGGCCACAGTCCTGGCATGACCGTGTCCGACCTGCTGGCTATCCTGCGCATCACCAAGCAGAGCCTGTC
>PMAK01000183.1:3020-17099 GCA_003153655.1 Phycisphaerales bacterium | reverse complement strand
GTTGAATGCGCCGACGTGGATCAGCAGACGTTTGAGAATGTTCTTCCGTCCGTGCAGGGTACAGCGTCGCATTGCCCCGGTCTGGTAGCAATGAGCAAAGGCTCGTTCGACGAACTCGCCTCGCCGCCTCAGCAAACTCTTGCCATACTTGCCCCGCACCCGTTGACGATTTTGATAAACAGCCTGCTGCTGGCCGTGCTTGCCTTTCCAGTGCCGCTTGCCCGCCTGCTTCTTTTCCGGAATGTATGTGCGAACTTCGAGATCCTTTGCCTGCTCAAGAGCCGCGCCGCTGTGATAGCCCTTGTCTGCGACCAACTCTTCAATCCCATAAACGTTGACCTTTGGTTCCTCTTCAGGATGTAACTCGGCTTCACGTTCGACTAACTCCGCCACTGCCAACCCCGCATCGGCAAGCGTCTCCTGAATGGTCGTCGTATCACCCAGATCAGCCGCCTGCAAGGTGACGGCCACTACCGCGCCCGAATCCAGATCAACCGCATGTTCGGCCTTGTGAGCCAGATGCGTGCTGCCGTCCTTCATCTTCGCAACTCGCGCATCCTGGTCAGTGGGACTCTTCCACTCCTTGTTCGAGGTGCGCTTCTTACGCTTGCGGTCAAGCCGCGCCAAATCCTCCCGCGTCGGTGTCTCAATGCCCGACGCCTTGGCCAGACCGGTCAGAAATTCTTCATAGCTCTCCCCCGTGTCGCGCCGCACAATCGAGCGCATCGCCGCNNCGCATCGCTGCGTTGGCCTCCAGCGTGGTCGCATCAATGCCGATCCGCTTGCCCTGTAGCAAGGCGCGATCGGCAAGCAAGCCAAGCACCCAGGAAAACACTTGCCGATGCGTCTCCAGATCGATCAATCGGCGCGTGCGGGAAATCGTGGAATGATCGGGTGTATCCTCATCCAACGCGATGCCCAAAAAGCACCGCAGACTCAGAGAGTCCTTCAACCGCCAGGCGATGCCGCGCTCAGCCTCGATCCCCTCGAAATACCCGATCATCAACGAGCGGAAATAGATCCCCGGCGTCAGTCCAGGACGACCCAGCTTGTCGGCATAAAACCTTGCGCACAGCTTCTCGACGAACGCGTCGAATCCCTCGCCGTCAAGAACCTCGTTCAGGCGAACGTAGAACGGATGACCCGGACCCACAGCCATATCCGCATGCGCCACCCATAAATCTTCTTGCCGCTCTCGACCCTTGCGCGTTCCCATCGCCATGATCTGATTCTACGAATGAGTCCTGTGGATACCTCACAACTTTTACGCGCTGGTATCCGGACTTGCACCACAGGCTGCTAGCAGAGCGATCGGCAATGAGAGCAGATAATAGTGCGTTACGGCGGAAGTCCAGAGTCCGGCCAACCAATAACCACCCATACCAATCACGCTGGCGGGTAGAAAATATCCTTGAAGGGTTGCCCGAAAGTTCTGCGCTGACCACCTTCTCATGGCTCCGTAAACGACGAGCGGTGGACCATTCATTCCGTAGGCTCCGCCGAGGATGCCGGAGCAGAAGCCGGCGGCGAGGAGCCAGATTGGGTGGTCTTTTTCGAGATGGAGTTTTGGTTTGAATGTCAGCGAGTAGATGGAGAAGCCGGCGACGATGAGGCCGAGGATCAGTTTTACGATGTGGCTATTTACGCGTGTGAGCAGGAGCAAACCGAGGGGGATGCCGAAGAGGGATGAGATGACGAGTCCGGCGGCGGTGCGGATTTGGATTTGTCGCCAATCCTGGATGACGACGATGCCGGCGACTGTTACCGACACCAGAACCGCGAGCGGCGCGGCGACGGTGATTGGGATTCGCAGGGCCAGCAGGGGGACCGCGACGAGGGCCTCGCCGAATCCGAAAGTGGACCGGATCAGGGTGGCGATGAAGATCACTAAGAGGACGTGAATTGTTGTGGGATCCGGCACTCGGAGATACTCCGCTTTACGGGCAAAAATTCCTCAATCCATGCCACTTTGATGGCTATTATTTTTTCTCTGGGTTCTTTGGTAGGAGTTCCAATGCGCCGAACTCCGCGAAGTGACGATCGAAGGTCAACGCTTGTTTGATATGCAACGTGTCGATCACTACTTTGCTCGTGCAGTCCGTGAAGCTCCAACCGCGATCAGGATTATCTCTGAACAATGTCCACGCCTGCCGGACTTGAGCTTCGTTGATGAAATGGACGGTTACTCCCGATAAATCCAACAGGTGGCGGCCCAGCGCAATAGCACGCGAGCGTTCACCGCGACTCCTCAATAGTGTCAGGGATTCATCAATAATATAATCCGTCGTAACCAATGGCTGATTATTTACGCGAAACCACGCTACGACGTCCGCATGTCGGGGGTCGCCAGGAACAACGCTGGCATACCAGGGTCCGGTATCAATGACGACGCTCATTACTATTTTTGGGGGTCGTAGAGGATACGGTCGTGATCGGCGCCGGAAAAGCCATCTTGGGGGCCTTCAACCGGCAGGTGAGCAATTTCATCAAGCGAGTCAGCCAGCGATTTCGGTTCACCGGTGGAAGTGATGATGAGTTCCACCTCCGCGCCATCCGCGACTGGCGGCGGAGTTGAGGGCAGGAAGACTCCGTTGCGATAAGTCGCGTGAACTTTCGTGGTCATGGCTGCACCTCCACAAAAGTATACCATACTACCTATACAAACGGGGTTTTGGGCAGATAGCTGCCGAAAGTCGATACGGATCATTCCTGGCGCGGCGCCGAGATTATTTCAAATCCACACATCCCGGATCATTTTCAGTTGAAGCCAGTCTTCCTCGCAGACCCAATCGGGCCGTTTATCGCCGGCGTCGAGGAGTTGGGCGAAGAAGTTTTCGGCGTCGGATTCCACGGCATTCCGCTCGGCGCCGAGGTCGAGCCGGGTGGCGTATAGATCATCCTCAATGCTCGCGAGGCGAAGGGCTTCGTGGCCGGCATATTGGCGGACGAGGTCCGCGAGATCGCGATAAAATATCCAGACGGTTTCATCCGGGACGGTTGGCGGAACACAATGGCGTTTTATGGCGTGCTCGAAATAGCGCAGCTTTGCCGGCCAATCGAGATGGTGATCGAGGGCGAGGGTGATGTATTGTCCGACTTTGGCGGCGTGTTGGGCGTAGATATTTCCATCAGCGTCGGCGAGTCGGGCAAGGTTTGCGTAGTGGGATTCGGATTTCCCGATATCGGGCATTGGAGGGAAAATGTGCCGCTGCTGCAGCATCTGGGCGCCCTCAGTCCAGTTCGACCAGGTTCCCATGCCGGAGTACGCATTCCTGCCGACGTTTACAGGAATAAGTCTACCCTTCGTAACACGTTCTTGACAAGCCCAATACATAGCGTTCACCCAATTTCCAGATGACTCGGACATAGGCACATGGCGCAACGCCGGTTAGCATCTCCGCCCATGAGCGAAGAACTGGGCGCATTGTGCATCGTGCTGCATGGGCATCTGCCCTACGTTTTGCATCACGGTTCGTATCCCCATGGAGAGGCGTGGCTGTTTGAGGCAGCCGCCGAAACGTATCTCCCGATCCTCGACATGGTTGGCGAATGTGCCCTCCTAAAAGCACGGCCAGCCCTGACTATCGGATTGACCCCGGTGCTGCTTGAGCAACTGTCGCATGACCGTTTTAAGGCTGGTTTTGCGGAATATTTGACGGAAAGGTCGGAACGGGCGGCTGCGGATCGCAAAGAATTTGAGCGAACCAACGCGTTACATTTTGCCCATCTCGCCGGGCAGTGGGAGAAGTGGTATCAGGATCGGCTTGCTCATTTCGACCGGATTAAACGGGATATCCCGGCGGAGTTCGCGCAGCGGTTCCGCGAGGGGCATATTCAGATTCTGACGAGTAATGCGACACATGCGTATATGCCGCTGTTGCTGAACGATCAATCGATAGCGGCGCAGCTTGCGGCGGGGACGGCGGTGAGCGAGCAGCGGCTGGGTGTTAAGCCGCGCGGGATGTGGCTGCCGGAATGTGCGTATCGGCCGCAGTGGGATCATTGGCTGCCATCGGTTTTGTATGACAATGCGCGGAATCGGCCGGGGCTGGAATTGTTCATCGCCAACGCCGGGATTACGCACTTTTTCGTGGATACGCATCTCATCACAGGCGGGCAGGCGATGGGGACGCTGGAGAACGGGAATTTCCATGGCGTGAACGATGCGCAGGTTCATTGGGATACGCGTCGCGGCTGGCGGGACGTGCTGGAGCCGACGGGCGTCGTGAGTTGGCCTGAAAAGCCGCGATGTTTTGCGTTTGGGCGGCATCCGCGCGTGAGCGAGCAGGTTTGGAGCGGGTCGATTGGTTATCCCGGCAATGGGGTTTACCTGGAATTTCATAAGAAGCACAACGAGCGCGGATTGCGGTATTGGAAGGTGACGAATAATAAAGCCGGGCTTGGCGAGAAGGATCCGTATTATCCGGATGACATTGCCGCGAAGGTTTTTGAGCATGCGCAGCATTTTTGCAATGTCGTGCGGGAGGTGTTGCGGGAGCATCGCGACCGGACGGGGCGGCAGGGGGTTTGCGTTGCGCCGTTCGATGCGGAACTGTTTGGGCATTGGTGGTTTGAGGGGCCGCGATTTTTGCGGGATGTGGTTCTGACGCTGGCGAATGATCGGAGCGTTAAATTGCTGACGTCTGAAGAGGCGCTTTATCATCATCCGCCGGACAAAGTGATGCGTCTGCCGGAAGGTTCTTGGGGTGAGAAGGGGAATCATAGTGTCTGGATCAATGATCGCAATCGCTGGATGTGGGAGATGGAATACCGGGCGGAAAATCGGATGCTGAAATTGCTGCATGAACTGCCGTGGCGGAATAATGAGGTCATACGCGGCCTGATGCAGCGCGCGGGGCGGCAATTGCTGCTGTTGCAGGCGAGCGATTGGCCGTTTGTGGTTCATTCCAACGGCGCGGTGGATTATGGAATTCAGCGGTTTTCTGGTCATGCCACCAATTTTGATCGGGCCACGCTGATGGCGGAGGAAGTTGCGGCGGGGCGGGAATTATCCGCGATTCGAAAGACGGAATTGCAGGAGATGGATCAGCATGACAGCATTTTCCCCAACATCGACTTGAGCTGGTGGATGTAATGGGCGACGCGATCACGGTTGAAGACCTCGGCAACATGTCCTATCGCGATGCGTGGCGTTTGCAGGAAGAGGCTGTCGAGAAAGTGGCGGCGGGGGCGGACGAAACGTTGTTCATCGTGGAACATCCAGCGGTCGTTACGCTGGGCCGGCGAGATGATTCGATCAAGAATCTCAAGACCAGCCCGCAGAAACTCGAACGCCTCGGGGTGGAAGTCGTTCACAGCGATCGGGGCGGGGACATCACGTTTCACGGCCCCGGGCAGATTGTCGCCTATCCGATCATCCGATTGGCGAACCATGGATTTATGGTCAGCGGGTATGTGCATTGGCTTGAGGCAATGGTCATCGCCGCGCTGGCGGAATTGGGCATTCAAGGGCAGACCGATCCGGAGGCTGTCGGTGTGTGGGTTTCCGACGGAGAGAAACTCGCGAAAATCTGCGCCATCGGCGTTCGCATTCGGCGGGGGACTTCACTGCATGGCCTGGCGCTGAATGTTTCGACCGATCTGGCCGGATTCGCGCACATTGTTCCCTGCGGGTTAACAGATCGCGGGGTGACCAGCATCGGGAAAATCCTCGGCGTTAAATCGCCACCGCTTGCAGAGGTTAAAGAGATTTTGATTCGTCATTTAACAACGGGTTTGGCTGCGTCCCGGCGCGCCGAGACGCGCTCTTCACCCGCGAATGATTCATCCCAATGACCCAACCGATCAGACCATTATTCAAACGCCCGATTGGCGACGACACCGCCTACTTCATTCCCATGGCGGCGTTTTTATTGCTCACCTATGCCGCGGCGCATTGGCCATCTTTCTTCGTTCTCGGCTATATTATCAAAACGATTGTCGCCGGCTGGCTATTGATCGTCCTTCGCTCTCACTACACAAAGATCAACTGGAACTACGCCTGGTTCGGCGTCATTGTCGGCGTCGTTGGCATCTTCCAATGGGTCGGGATGGAGAAAGTTCTTCTCCACTTCTGGCCCCATTATTGGCGGCCGAGCGTGGAAGTCGTTGATCCATTCACGCAAACCTCTTCGCCGATATTGCTGTGGACGTTCATTGCCGTGCGCCTCGCCGGGCCGGTGCTGGTCGTCCCCTTTATGGAAGAATATTTCTGGCGGGATTTTCTGTGGCGGATGGTCATCGCCCCGAATGATTTCAAGCTGGCGGGGATCGGGGAATGGGATTGGAAAGCGTTTACGATCGTGACGCTCGCTTTTGCCAGCGTTCACATTCAGTGGATCACGGCGATCGTCTGGGGCGCGATGATCGCGTGGCTACTGATTCGCACGAAAAGCCTGGGGCCTTGCATCATTGCGCATGCCGTCACCAATTTGCTGCTGGGCGTCTACGTTCTTTACACCCATGATTGGGCCTTCTGGTAATCATTTATGCCCTTTGGGGCGTTTCTTTCCCAGGTATTTCCGCGAAACCGCGGCGGCCAGGTCGATCTCATTGATGTTCGCCAGCGTGCAGAGCCACGCCAGCGCATCGGCGAATTCCTCTTCAAGATTCGCGCGGTCGTCGCCATTCAGCGCAGTGGCCAGTTCTCCGATCTCTTCGATGAACCAAAGAAAAGTCTTGGGCGTTCCGCGGGCGCGGTCCGATTTTTCGTATCGCTCTGAGATATGCTTCTGAAAATCCGCGATGGTTAGTTTGCTGGAGGCCATGTCCAAATAATAGTCTTTTCCGTGGACCGTGCGAAACAATCGTATTGGCCGGCATCAGCGTGTAGAATGACACAACCAGCGAGGTGACGACTATGGTAATTCAAAAAATACGTTTGGCGGGGAAACGATTCGTAATCGTCGAGGAGAAAGAGTACGAGCATCTCATGCAGGAATTGAAAAAGATCAGGACGATGAGCGCGCAGGATTGGGGAGATGTTGCGGAATCCAAACGCCGCGTCACCGAACCGGGGGAGAGCATTTCCTGGCAGCGAATCAAGGCGGAACGAACGGGTAAAATTTCGCCGTCGAACGGAAAACGCGGGCGATGAGTTACACACTGGAGTTCCGTCCCAGCGCCCGCAAAGCCATCGACGGCGTTCCCAACGATGTATTCCGCCGGATGAAGCTGAAGATCGATGCGCTCGCGAACCATCCGCGTCCGCCGCAATGCGTGAAGCTCGCAGGTCACGAATCACTTTACCGACTGCGCGTAGGAGATTGGCGCATCGTTTATGCGGTGGACGATGATCGGCGGTTTATCACGGTGACGATCGTGGCTCATCGTCGGGAAAGTTATCGTGGATTGTGATCGCCGCCGCGCACCTGCGAAAGAGTCTGCCTAATTCGGCTGCGTAGCCGCAGCATCCGTGGCCGCTCGTAGCTGCTGCAATATCACCAGCACCTTCTTTTCCCGATCCGCCCCCGCGGCATCCCCAACCTTCTCATCCACATCTTCGAGTAGTTGATGTGCATCAGCATCATACGGATCGGTATACATCGCCCGGCGTGCCCATTTCACGGCCTCGTCGTATTTTCCGATATCGCGCAACGTTCGAGCCGTTGCCTTGGCGTAGAGGTTGCTCTGTACATCCACCGCCGCCAGGATCGCCAGTTGTTCCGCCGCTTTTTCGGGCTGGTTGCAAACTTTGTATAGCCCGGCGAGCCGTTTATGCGGCAGCAGATCGACCGGCCGCAGTTTGACAATTTCTTCCCATACCGGCAGCGCAAGTTGATATTGCCGCCGCTTGATCAAATCTTCGCCTTCTTCGCGCAACTGATCGTATTTTTTGCTCGTCGCCGGGTCGTATCCCCATCCCGCGACCTGGGCTTCGCACCAATGGCCGAACTCGGTGTAGAACTCCGCCTCAGTGCGATGCAATGCGGCAGTGAAGACTTCGTCTTCGGAATGGCCCAGCCGGTATTGCTCCATCATCGCCAGAATCGCCGCGTGGCCGTAGGTTNNAAATCCAGCTTGACTCGGCATAAGCAAGTTGCCGGTCGATGGGCCGCCGCGGGCGCACAAACGCCCACGTTAATTCATCGATTTTGAAGAGGTGATGATTTGTCACCGCATCGTAAAGCATCGGCACCCATTCCCACCTCAGCGGTGAATGCTCCTGCTGCACGGCCAATCCTTCGGTGAACCAATGGCCGATCCTGTTGTCGGTTGCGCCGAGCGTGACCGTGTGCGTGAATTCATGCCGCAGGACCTGGCTCCAGTTGAACGCGCCCATTGTCCGCTCGCCTTTGCGCGGCGCGGCCAGCGCGATGATCCGTCCGGTGCTGGCGCCAACCGTTGGCAGCCAGGGCGCTCCGGTCGTTCTCACCGCGAATTCATCCTGCGTGGGGAAGACCTCGATGAGGGTTTTCACCTTCGGCTCATAATGAAATTGCCCGCAGACCAGCGGATAGACGCTTTCCAGATAGTCGTTGAAATATTCCGGAATAATCGGATCGGTTTGCGCATCGTACATCACGATAAAATGAGCCGATTCGCTTCGGGCGAATTTGTCCATGGTGTCGAGCAGCCGCAGATAGTTTGTCGTGCTGTAGTTGAAGGGGTCGAGCGAATGAGCCGCCTCGAGCACTTTTCGGGCGGCATCTTCATCGCCGCTTTGCGTGTAGAGCAATCCCAATCCGTTTCGGGCCGCGGTCCACCAGGGGGATCGATCGACAGCGATTTTGTACATCGCGGCCGAGCGCGGATATTGCCGCATCCCCGCGAGTTGCTCGGCGACTTCGAAATACGCCTGTGAATTGGCCGGGTCGATCTGGTCGGCCTGCTTCAAAAGCTCGGCGCACTTGTCATCGTGCAGCATCAGGGCTTCGGCGCCGGCCATCAATCCGAGGGCCTCGATGTTGTGCGGCTGCCGAGCGAGCACGCGCTGAAGCGGCGGCACCGCCTGCTTTGCCACGCGCTGGAGCAAGAGGTTGCGAGCTTCGAGCAAATCGGCGGCGACGGAATCCTGATCGACCTCGCGCATGGCGCTCACGGCGTGATCGACCTTGTCAAAATCAAATGCCGCGAGCTGCATGCGGCCCAAGAGCGCCCAGGACCGCGTGTCATGCGGATTTGCCTTGAGGGCCTGTTCCAATTCATCCGCCGCGGAGGGCGGATCATCGTGCTGGAAAAAACTTTCCGCGGCCGCGAGATGGGCGGGCCAATAGCCCCGGTCGATCTGATCGTACGCGCGCACGAACATATTGAGGATCACATCGTGGAGGCGCAGCTCATGCTGATAGGCGGTTGTGAGCGTCGCCCAGCGATCGACCGCGCGGCCGATGAGCGTTACCTCTTCCGCATCATCAAACGTCTCGGGATGCCCGACCCATTGCTGCAAATAATCGTGCGGATCGGTCACGAACCACTGATAGGCGCCGGTTGCGGCGGGGATGTTGCCGAGCTTCTCGAAATATTCGCCTAAATAGAAATGAGGCGCGATCTGATTGGGGTTTATTTGAATCTCCCGCTGGAGAATCGAAATTGCGGCTTCATATCCTCCTTGCGCCGCGAAAACGCGCGCCCGCAATGTCTCTGCCGCCGGCTCTGCCGCCACGCCCGGCTTTCCGAGAGCCGCCGTTGCATCGGCGTATCGCCCCAGTTCCAGATCGCATTGGGCTCGAAGCAGGGCAACCTCAAGCGGTTTCTTTGGTTTGGCAACCGGTTCCAGCGTCACGAGCGCCCGCCGATATTGGCCGGCCCAATACTGGTCCCGCGCCTGCTCAATCGCGTTCTTGTCATATCCCGGATAATCCGGTTGATCTCCCGCCTCCGGCAGCAGGGGCTTGATCCACTTCCCCGGAATCGTCATATCGTCATAAGCGCCGGCGCGCAGCGGTTGCGCAATGATCGAAAGACCCCAGAGCGTCGCCGCGAAAATTATAAAACGATTGATCCGCAAAATATTTCAGGCTCTTTAAGCTATTATAGACCAGACAACCATGAACGCGATCACCGATTTCATCGGCAATCCTGACTTGTTTCCTATCTTGCGAAACTGGGCTTTCTTTAATCATGCGGGCGTGGCGCCGCTTCCGAAAATTGCTGCTGCCGCGATGCAGGCCTATGCCGCCCACGCGCAGACGGCGGGCTACATCGCCGCGACATGGTATCAGGAGATCGAAAAGCTCCGCCAGGATTCCGCCGCTTTATTGAATGCTCACCGCGACGAGATCGCCTTTGTCAAAAATACCAGCGAAGGGATCAGCATCGTCGCCAACGGAATCGACTGGCAATATGGGGATCGGATCGTCACGACCAACGTCGAATACCCGGCCAACATTTATCCCTGGATGGAAGTGGCCCGCGCGCGCGGGGCGAAGCTGATCCTGGTTGAGGAGGAAGAGGGGCCGGATGGCACGCGGCATGTTCCGATGGAGAATATTTTGATGGCGGCGTCCGAGCCGCGGACCCGGCTCATTACGCTTTCCCATGTCGAATACGCCAGCGGCCAGCGGCATGATCTAATGCGGATCGGGCAGTTTTGCGCTGAGCGTAAAATTCTGTTCTGCGTGGATGCGATTCAATCGCTGGGGATTTTGCCGCTCGATGTTCGCGCGATGCATATCGATTATCTGTCGGCGGATGGGCACAAATGGCTTTTGGGGCCGGAAGGCGCGGGAATCTTTTATTGCCGCCGGGAATTGATCGACCGGACGCGGCCGTTGATGGTGGGGTGGATGAATGTTGTCGATGCGCAGAATTATGGAACGTACGATTATACGCTGCGTCCGGATGCCGGGAGATTTGAATGCGGCAGTTACAACGTGCCGGGGCTGCTTGCTCTTAGAGCTTCGCTACAAATGCTTCAATCCATTGGCGTGCCGCAAATCTCCCAACGCCTGAAATTTCTCGGCGATCAACTTATTGCCGGGTTGCAATCCGAGGGATATCGCGTCATCAGCCCGCGAACAGCCGGCCAGTGGAGCGGCATCGTCAGTTTTGTTTCGCCGACGCTGAACCACGAACAGATCGTTCACGATTTGCGCAGGGAACACCATATCGAAATCGCTTTGCGCGAGTGGCGTCTGCGATGTTCGCCGCATTTTTACAATACCGAGCAGGAAATCGAGCGTCTGCTGAAAGCTCTGCCGGCGCATCCTGTTTAGCGCGGGAGATTCAGATTAACCGCGGAGGCCCCGATACATCGGGACAGATCGCAGAGAACGCTGAGAATAAATTCAGAGAAAACTTTTTCGCCCATTTGCGAGAAAATCTTCTCGACGCGCGCGACAACAAACCGTATTGCGATTCTGCCGGCTTCTCCGCGTTGTCTGCGACCTGTCTCGATGTATCGGGGTCTCAGCGGTGAAAATCTTGATTTAGACGCCCGCCAAGATTAAATCCGCCGACCGCTCCATCGCATAAAAAACCGAACTTCCCGGATTCAGATGTTCGTGCAACTCATCGCCGTCCAATTCAACAATTCCGGTTGACGGATAGATTACGCGCATCGCGTCCGGCGCATCCTCGGCGTTCACGCGTAAGGGCGAATGAAAAATCCAAACCCGATCCGCCAGGCTTTGGCCCAGAAAACTCCTCGCCAGTTTCACGCCCGGCTCAACCAGCAGATGTGTTATCCCGCGTCGGCCCAGCTCATCGAGAAGATGTTCCAGTGAAATTCTCCGATCGCCGCGAAGCGGGATGACCTCGACGCCGGCGGCCCGCAGGCGTGCGACGACGCCGGCTTTCTGTTGATAGGTGGATTCTTCGCAGCAGACCAGCACCGGCGATTGAGTGGCCGTGCGAACGAGTTGGGAGTTTGGGGGAATTCGCAGATCGCAATCCAGGACGACCCGCAGAAGCGCTCGCGGCGGGTTCAGGCCTCGCGCCATGAGAAGGGGATCGTCGCAAAGAACCGTCGCCAATCCCACCAGGATTGCATCGCAGCGGCCGCGAAGCTCGTGTATTACCTTGAACGACGCGGTGTTGCTGATCTTCATGCGTTGTCCGCCGGGGCCGGCGATTTTTCCATCGGCCGTCTGGGCCCATTTGAGCGTGACATAGGGGCGGCGATGCAAAACGCGTTTGAAATAGGGTGCGTTTAACTGCTTGGCCTGCGGGCCAAGGATTCCCGATTCCACGGCCACTCCCGCCTCGCGCAATTGCGCCAGGCCGCGTCCGGAGACGAGCGGATTGGGATCTTCACATGCAACGATGACGCGGGCGATTCGCGCTGCGATCAGTGCCGAGGCGCAGGGAGGCGTTTTCTTATTCTCAAATGCGCAGCACGGCTCGAGTGTGACGATTGCTGTCGCGCCCGCCGCCTGGTTTCCGCTTGCTGCCAGGGCGTTGACCTCGGCATGCGGGCCGCCGAATTGCTCGTGATATCCTTCGCCGATGGCCTGCCCGTCTTTGACGATCACGCAGCCGACCATTGGATTCGGCTCGGCGTGGCCACGCCCCTGCATGGCAAGATCGATCGCCCGGCGCATGAATTCGTCGCTGTCCATTTCAGGTCTCTTTTTTCTTTTGTCGATGCTCCGAAACGATGTTGTAGAGAATCATCAGTGTTACGCCGGTGCTGAGCAGCGTGTCTGCCACGTTAAATACCCAGGGGAAAAATTTCGGCCATCGTGGAAGTGCGTGAATCATGTCGCGCACGTAACCGAGCGTCACGCGGTCATATAGATTGCCAATCACGCCTGCCAGCAGCATTCCCAGCAGGATCTGGAAGATGGGCTTTTTTCCGCTGGTGGCGAACAGGTAAATGAGAAAAAGAATTGCGCCGATGGAGACGGTCACGAAGAGAATTCGCCGGCCCTGGCCCAGTCCAAAAACAGCACCCTGGTTTTGGACCACTTCAAATTCCAGCCAGCCGGGGATGAATTTATAGGGCTCGCGCCAAAGCGAGGAAGAGGAAAATGCCAGCGATTTCGTCCAGAGATCGAGGCCTACCCCGACCCCGGCAACGAGAAAAAACCGAAGGAGCGCACCTGGCGAACGTAACGCGATTGGCATAGCGATGGGGATTCTAATTGGAATTGGACGGTTCAGCGACAAGTCCGGCATTCTGAGCAAATGGGATGAGAAGATGAAGATTATTGTCGGTTGCGGTGTTCGTGACGATTGGCTTCGCGCGCTCGAATAAAACAAGCGATGCCGCTGTGAGCGCCGCTGGCCGGCCTGTCACAATTCCGGCGGGCCTTTTGCTGGCGAAGAAAGATGAAGCGATGCCTGGTGNNAGAACCTAAATAAGCCAAGCCTTCAGCCGTTACGAAAACTGCAACGGATCACTTTCACCCGAAACTCACTACCAACGCGACAATCGTTGCTTCTATTTCAAACGCGACTTCAAATTGACGAATTCGCGGGTTCAGTAAGGTACAATCCGGCCGAATGAGACGCCCCTTGGTTCACTATTCCTATCGTGTCCAGTCAGTTCTATTTTTTATTGGAATCATCCTGATCGTTCTGCCCATACATAGTTGGATAGCACGACATTTGCTCATCCCTGGTTACATCACCGAATCGATCACCTTTCTACTTTTGCTTCAGTGGGGATTGCAGCGGCGAGTGCCGGTGAATCCCGACGAAAGCAAAAGAGGATTTCCGGTGATACCACTTGGTCAGCTTCAGGACATATCCGACCCATCAATCCATAGCGGCGAAGACNNCCGAAGACCACCCGACCGAAAAATGAAGTGATTTCAAACTGACCCATCAATGTCCTAAATCCTTGCCCCCAGTCCCCCTCCGCTATACCCTCCACCCCTTCACAAAAAATATATATGAGCATCCTCGTCAATTCCAAAACCAAAGTTATCTGCCAGGGCATCACGGGCTCCGCCGGCGCGTTCCACACCAAGGGCTGTCTCGACTACGGCACCAAAATGGTCGGCGGCGTCACCCCCGGCAAAGGCGGCGCTAAAGACGCCAACGGCCTGCCCATCTTCGACACCGTCCGCCAGGCCGTGGACGCCACCGGCGCGGACGCCACGATGATCTTTGTCCCGCCCCCGTTTGCCGCGGATGCCATCATGGAAGCCGCCGACGCCGGCATCGCGACTATCGTCGCCATCACCGAAGGCA
>PMAK01000183.1:0-2992 GCA_003153655.1 Phycisphaerales bacterium | reverse complement strand
CATCGGCCCCAACTGCCCCGGCATCATCACCGTCGGCCAATGCAAAATCGGCATCATGCCCGGCTACATTCACACCGCCGCCAAAGACGCCAAGACCGGCAAAAAAGTCGGCATCATCAGCCGCAGCGGAACACTCACCTACGAAGCCGTCTGGCAATGCAGTACCCGAGGCATCGGCCAAACCACCTGCGTCGGCATCGGCGGAGACCCCGTCAAAGGTCTCAACTTCATCGAATTACTTGGTATGTTCGCCAATGACCCCGAAACCGATGGCATCATCGTGATTGGCGAAATAGGCGGCACCGACGAAGAATCCGCCGCGGTCTTCGTCCAGCAAAACGTAAAGAAACCGGTGGTAGCCTTCATAGCCGGCCGCACCGCTCCGCCCGGCCGCCGCATGGGCCACGCCGGGGCAATCATCAGCGGCGGCGAAGGCACCGCGGAATCCAAAATCGCCGCCCTCAAAGCGGCAAAGATTGCGGTCGCCGACAGCCCGGCCACGATTGGACAGACGATGGCGAAAGTCCTGGGAGTTGGTCAATAGGTGAAAGTCATTTGCCACTCGTCATTAGTAATTTAGAACTCGAGCGTTCTTACCAATGACAAATGACACGCATTTAAATTCCACCCGCATCCGCCAAATGGCTGCCCTGCGCCGCTCCGCCTACCGTTCCCGATCCTATTGCCTCATCGCCATCGGCGCCTGCCTCGTCGGATCAGCCGACCTGATCTACTACGGCATCCAGCGCCTCCGCCATCATCCAACCCTAATCAGTGTCCTGATCGCCATCGCCTATTTCGCAGCCGCGATTGCGCTCCTCGTCCTATCCGCCCATTTCAAACGCCTGGCGATCAAATTCCATCGCGAATCAAAAAAATCAATCCTCGAAGATCCAACCACTCCCCCGGATTTCTCCCAACTTCAGGATGGCAGTCAAATCGCAAAAAACCTGGAAGATATGTGAGCCCCCATAATAGGCAATTGGAAATAGTACGGATTCTTCTCGCCGTGCATTATTGGCGCTGAGGGGGCTCCTTAAGCCCAAAGGCGCTCAACTCAAATTGCGCCTCGGGGATGTCAACGAACTGCAAATTACTCACCTCCCAACTCATTTGATCCTTTGCTCCTGTTGACGCAACCTGCAATCTAACGAACTTGGACACCTTTGGGATTGGGCTTAAAGCACTATATTCAACCGTCCCGTCCTCCACAGAGACTTCGCGATACGTTCGATCCCCTGGTGAGTCTGGAGCTTCTATAGAAAAATGCCAATTCTTGATAGCCCAGCTTGGCTGCAAAAAGACGATGGATGCACGTGATACCGCCCCTTGCGGCAAGCCTGTTATCGTGCAATCGACCTCAACAACACTCTGCGTCCCAAGGGTCGCTGCTTTAGCGGATATCAAAGTGGTCTTCGGATCGGTGAGTAAGTCGCGAACACGATATTCCTGAGCGCAGTACACCGCAAAGAGCGGCGCGACATTTACACGACTATCTACATTAAAATGGTCGTCAGGCCCAAAGTCATCGATGCTATAATTCGGTTCTCCGGGTAGCCGAGAAATATCGAAGAATTTCTGTGCAGTTCCGCCGCCGGCAGCCATACATCCCGGTCTTATCGTGGGCAAATTCGATTGAAGATATGTCGATATGTCTCGAACAGCTGGCTCACGCCTTGCCTCGTCAAACACCTCTTTATACAGTAATGTTCCCTTCGAACGCGTATAAGTTCCCACTGCCCTTGAATGGGAATACGCCTGTTCAAACTTTTCTGATGCCACAGGGTATTCTTTCCGAAAACGGTCCAATAGGTCATCTCCAGACGCTTGCGATACCGCCAAGGATAACATTGGAAGAACCAATAATAGCGCATAAGGCTTATTCATTCGATCATCCATCGCTCCAGCGATATTGTTATCCGGGATTTCCCATATGAAGTTTGGCCGACGAACGTCGTTGGCGATTTTACATAACATACCAAGTCATGGTTCGTTCGGTCCATCGGTTTTTTGGTTTCTAGCCACCGTAAGAGCAACAATTTTGACAGCGAGCTTCCCATCTTGATGCGTCGGAGCGCATCCTGGCGGCGTGCGAACAGACGACCACGATTGCCCCGGGTATTTCGCATGCTTTGCACTCTCGCCGTAGTCATCCTGATACCGCCGTCGCCAGTCGCAGCCGCCGGATTCGTGCCAGGATCAGACGGAACAGATTTCGAGGGATGGCGACCTCCGCCATCTGAAAAACCACCGAGCGCGCGTGATGCACCACTTTCGCTCCAATTTTGATCAATTTCTCACGCAGCGTGGTCAGGGTCCAGGGCTTTACGCCAACGGGCAACGCCAATCGTCGCAGGAAGTTTCCCAGGTTGTACGCCAGGGCGAACAGTTGCAGGCGCACCTGATTGTCAGCGAAGTCGTGGCAACTCAGCCGCGTCCATTTCACCGCATTCTTGCCTTCCTNNCCGAAGAGCGTCCTTGCTGCTTTCACCCATTGGATTCTCCGGACTTCCTGTCCTGAACGTCGAAAAAGGGCTGGATTTGCGTGATGAAACGACAATTCACTATACGCGCAGTCCACCGCCATCTGGGGAATCCGGAAATAGGCAATCGGAAATTCCCCCTATCCCCGCGAAGGCTCCGTTGCCGCAGCCTTCACCGCAAGCGATTCAAAACACGCCCCAAGCCGCGATTGCTCCGCCGGCGTCAAAACCCGTCCCAACTGATCATGCGTCCAATTCATCAAATCCATCATCGATTGCCGCGCCTTGGCTGATTGCTCCCCCTCCAAATCACAATCCGGCAACCGATCCGCCGCCGCATCAGCACCGGCAACGTACATATTGCAGGCGCGACTTTCACTTTCCGAAGTCTTCAAATCATCCAGCGCCTGCCGAAGTTGCCCGATCTCCCGCCGCGCCTCACCCCGAACGCTGCGCAGCTTTTCCAGCAGCAATTGATTCTGCTCCGGCCCAATCACTTCCGTCAGCTT
>PMAK01000152.1 GCA_003153655.1 Phycisphaerales bacterium | reverse complement strand
TCATCTTCGATGGCGTGAATGACGATCCGGCGGCGCGGGAGAAGTGGCTGGGCGAGGACGGCCGCGCGGTGCTCGTGGACGTGCGCGCGGCGCTTGCCGAGGTCGTTGACTTCGACGAGGCGAGCGTGCGGGAGGCGCTTGAAGAAGTGCTCGAGCATCGTGCGCTGAAGCCGCGATCCGTCTACCAGCCTTTGCGGGTGGCTCTCTCCGGTAGGACCGTCTCTCCCGGCATCTTCGAGAGCGTGGCTCTGCTCGGGCGTGATGAGACGTTAGAGAGGGTGGATGCTGTTATCAAGAATCTAGACTCCGTGTAACTATAGTATCTCCTAAAAGATAAAGAGAGGGGGTGGCGGTATGAAAGCTAGGAGTGCGTATAGCGATGGTTATACGCAGTCTGGAGAAATAATCTGCGTATCCACGCACGCCCGGCTTGGCGACGCCCGCCCGGGTCCAGAGCGGCGGGCCGGGCATACCTCAACCATCCGTCCAGAGTTGCCGATAGGAACCCGACACATATGCAGGCGACAGCTTCAAAGCCAAGGCCACGGAAGGCCGCGAATGGCCGCTCGACGGAGGTCGACGATCGTCCGAAGGCATCCGGCACGACCCGTGCGGCCACCGCGGCACGCCACCAGGACGAGGGGCACGGTCGGCGTCTGACGAAGGCCTTCGACGCGTTGGAGGCCTTTCCCGCGCTCGCCGAGTCGCGCAATCGCCTGCTCGCGGTGATGTCCTCCGAGCATGTGGCGACGGCCGACATCGTGACCGCGGTGGAGTCCGACGTGGCGCTGATCATCGCCGTGCTTTGGCTGCTGAGAGGCGCGCCGGCGACCCCGCCGACGTGGGAGCAGGCGAATCGGGAGCAGATTCTCTCGCTGAAACAGAATGCGGAGCAACTGTCGCTGAGTTCGCGGAATCGGGAGGCGTATGAGACGTATCAGCAACTGGAGCGGCTCGTGGCCGGACATGAGATCGCCGATCCTTTTCTCGAGGAGGAGCTGAATCGCTCTTGGGCGCGGCGGGACTTGCTGTACGACATTCTCACGAGCACGCGCGCGGCGCCGGCCAATCCGCCGCCACAGACCAACAATGCAGAGCCCCCGGCGACAGCGCCATCGCCTGCCGTCAATTCCGAGCCGGCGCGGGGAACCGAATCCACCACCGAGCCGAGCATGGATCTATCCAACCTGCTGTTCCCGGCGACGCAGCCGCAAGCGCAGCTTCCGGGGGAGCCATCGATTCCGCCTCTGCCCAAGCGCGCGGCGATTTATCGTCCACCGACGCATCTCGACATTCCTCCGGTTGAGGGAATCAGCGACGCCCAGATTGGGGCCTCCATCGACAAAGGGGTGAATTTCCTGCTTCAACGTTTCAGCGGGCCGGTGATTTCCGGAAATTTTGTGCATTACGAGGGGCTCGACACGCTGGCGGTTTACGCGCTGATGCAAGCCGAGCTTGCGACGCACGACAAGCGATTGGACATCCACGGCGAGTTCATGATGGATGCCATCGACGCGATGAAAAAATTTCCGATGACCTCGGATTACGTCACTTACGCGCGCGGGTTGCGGGCGACGGCGCTGGCGCTGAACGATCGGCCGCAGGATCACCGCATCATCAAGGAAGATGTGGACTGGCTATTGCATTCGCAGGAGCACGGGGCCTTCACGTATAATGATGAGTTTCCCCGCAATACGCCGTTCGCATTCTGGGATAATTCCAATTCGCAGTATGGTCTGCTGGGCGTCTGGTCGGGGGCCGAGGTGGGCGTGCAGGTGCCATCGCAATTCTGGCGGGATGTGCGGGATCACTGGACGAAATATCAGATGAAGGACGGCGAGTGGTGCTATCGCGGTGATGGGAATGATCCGAGCCGGTCGATGACGCTTGCGGGGATCGCGTCGCTGTTTGTCGCGCAGGATTATCTTGATCCCGAAGATTTCGGCGATCGGGTCGGCAGGCCGCCATTTTCGCCGGCGCTGGAAAGCGCGCTCAAATGGCTCGAAACCGGCGACAACAGCGTCATCGTCCTGCCGCCCTCGGCAGATTTCTACACCTACTATGCCCTTTACGGCTTGGAACGGACGGGGCTGGCTTCGGGATTTAAATATTACGGGTCGCAGGATTGGTATCGCACGTGTGCCGCGGAACTGGTGAGCGCGCAGGCGGCGGATGGATCGTGGGGCGGGGCCAATGAATCGTTTGATGCGATCGTGAACACGTCGTATTCGCTGCTGCTGCTGGCTCGCGGGCGGCACCCGGTGTTGATGAACAAGCTGCGGTTTCCGGGCGACTGGGCCAATCGCCCGCGCGATGTGGCCAATCTGGCGCGGTTCGCATCGTCGGAATTGGAGCGGCCGCTGAACTGGCAGGTTGTGCCGGTGGATCATCCGTGGCTCGATTGGACGGACAGCCCGATTCTTTACATGGCCAGCGATAATGCGCCCGACCTGAACGAGGAGGACCGCCAGAAAATCAAGCAGTACATCGAGAACGGCGGGATGCTTCTGACGCAGGCGGACGCGGGGCGCGATGAGTTTTCGCAGTACGTTGAAAAGCTGGGCAAGGAACTGTTTCCGCAATATCCGTGGGTCGATCTGCCGGCGGATTCGGTTGTTTTCTCCGTGTCGTATCACCTGACGGATCATCCGAAGATTCGCGTGATTACCAACGGATCGCGCATTCTGATGATGCATTGGCCGGAAGACCTGACGCGGTATTGGCAGCTTCGGGAGGATCGGATCGGGCGGTCGTCGTTTGAGCTTGGGGTGAATCTGGCGTTGTATGCCGCGGGGAAGAGCGAATTGAAAAATCGGCTGGAGACGGATTTCATCGCGATGCCGCCGGGACGGGGCGCGGCGTCGATCCAGCTTGCGCGGCTGCGTTATGACGGTAATTGGGATCCCGAGCCGGCCGCGTGGGCGCGGGCATCGCGCTGGTTTCGGCAGCAGACCAGTTATGACATCAATGTCGAGCCGACGGATCCGGTGCATCTTGCGGA
Source organism: Phycisphaerales bacterium (assembly GCA_003153655.1). Taxonomy (GTDB): domain Bacteria; phylum Planctomycetota; class Phycisphaerae; order Tepidisphaerales; family Tepidisphaeraceae; genus PALSA-1353. The sequence goes on along the minus strand of PMAK01000152.1, from coordinate 18,624 downwards.
ATCCAATCCGCCGATCGCGCATCTGGTGGGCACGGGGAAGCTGAACCTCTCGGCCGCGCAGGCCCAGTCGATCAAAAAGTATGTTGAAAACGGCGGGGTGCTATTGATCGAGCCTTGCGGAACGCCGGATGCGTTTCTGCAAAGTGTTCAGGACGATTTTCTGCTGCGGACGTTTCCAGACATCCGGATCGAGCCGGTTCCCGATTCGCATCCGATGCTGACCCGCAGCGGTAATGGAATGATTGATGTGTCGCATGCGGTGGTGCGGCAGTTTGTTCGCTCGTATACGAACATTTCAGATATGCGGCCGACGATGGCGACGGTGGGATCGGGGCACATCATCATTTTGCCGCTGGATATGACCAGCGGATTGCTGGGCACGGATGCGTGGGGGATAGCGGGGTATCAGTCGGAATATGCGATGGAACTGATGAAGAACATTGTGCTGTGGGCGTGGGACGGGGCGAAGGACTGAGAAGAGAATGCCGAAGGCCGAGTGCCAAATGCCGAATGAAAGGCGAAATCAGCGTCCTTCATCCGGCATTTTTGGCAACCGACCTATTGTCCGACTGGTTTTCAGCCTTCGGCGAGGGCGTCTTCGCATTGCTGGATGGCCTGATCGACGTGCTCGATCGCCTTGTCGCGATGACCTTTGAATCGCGCCTCGGCATCCTGCAGGGTGTCTCGCGCCGCGTGAAGATCGTGCAGCGCCCTGCGCATGTGGGGATATCGGTCATCATCGAGTTGTTGCACGGAAGGGTGGCCGGCCGGCTGAACCGGGCTGGCGGCATGGACGACCTGCAACGCAGCCGCACCGAAACCGGCCGATAGCAGCACCACCAGCAGAGATTTGGACCTGATCATCGTTCGCTCCTTTTTCAAAAGAACCGACCCTCGCTCCAAGCCCGTTGCTCGGAGCAGGATCGTCTCAATTTTAACGTATAACCCCTTCGGATATTTCTGACAACCGCCAAAAGGCGTGGGCGACATGGCCTATTCCGGCCGCAGAACGCAAGGCCAAGTGTCGGTCAAACGGACGAATCCAAGCCGTTCGAGAATCGGGCGGCTGGTGGGCAGCGCGTCGACGATCAGGTATCGCGCACCCATTTTGGCGGCATCGCACGCCCGGGCGGCAACGACTGCGCGATAGAGCCCGCGGCCGCGGTGGCTTTGCAATGTTCCGCCGCCGTATAGGCCGCCGAATACGCTTTGGGGATGTGTGTAGAGGCGGCCGATGCTTGCCGGGAGTTCGCCGTCGAATGCGATGTATCCGAGTTGGCCGCGTGAGCCGCTGTGAATTCCGGCTAATAGTTCGCGGGCGGTGAATCCGTAATTCTTTTGGAAGATTTCCGTGGCCGCTTTGCGGAAGAGATTCACCTGGTCGGGGGTTTCCACGCGAATGACCTTGTGCGCGGAGTGCTCGATAGTGGGCCTCCTGCTCTGTGATGACGGCGTCGGCGTTTTCGTCGGTTAGCGAGGAAAAGAGGATGTTGTGCACCAATCCATCGGCGGACCTGATGCGCGTGAGCCGCGGCAAGATTTCTATTGAATGACCATCGGCGGAGAGCGTGCGGCGTTCAATATCCAATTGATCGCGAATGGATTGAAGATTCATGGGGAGGGCGGCTCCGAAGCCATTTCGTAAAGTTTGTTCACGGTGTTCCAGTTCCGGGTCGTTGCTTTGGTCCCGAGCAATTTCTCCAGGGCCGTGTTGTGCAGCTTGGTATTTCCATATCCCTCTGGGCAATGAAGATAGGCTTCTCTGCCCACCACGCGCAGCTCATCGGGGCCGCTGGTGAGGTTGCCTGAGTTCTTCAACACCTCCTTGGATACGACGCCGCCGAGGAATGTAACGTGTAATTTTGAGCGATCGATTCCGGGCTGTTTCAGGAATGGATTGGCGTCGATAGCTTTTTTCAGCTCGGCTGCGGTTCTGAAAACCAAATGGATGGGGAGGCGGGTTTCGCCGGCTAGTTTTTTTTCGGTCATCGTGATCCATTTGGACGGTGGATCGGGGGAATCGAAGACGACGTTGCCGCTTTGGATGTAAGTTCGGACATTCTTGAAGCCGAGCTTTGACCAGAGCTCGCGGAGGCGGTCCATTTTGAGCCTGTTTCCGCCGACGTTTATGCCTCGGAGCATTGCGATGTAAGTTGGCATGGAGCGGTACAGGTTAAGGAATTTCCCACCACCGGCGAGCCGTCTCATCTATTTTCAATCGCCTGCTTATACATCGGATCGAGCGGCTCTTCGTTGATGGTGCCGTCGCCGTTTGAGCGGAGGGTGATGGTGTAGACGTGGCCGGGGTTGAACTGGCCGTAGAGGCCTTCGCCGTGGAGGCCGCGGATTCCGCGGGATTCTCGGGCGTCGTGGTCGTTGTAGAGTTTCCAGAAATCGGCCCACAAATCCTGTTCGAACGCGGAGATTTGCGGATCGGCTCCGCGATAGATTTCGGGGATCGTGCCGGGGGTATCGATGGGGAAGCCGGCGCTGGGGGCTTGATCGGATCCGTAGACGCGGACGAAGAGCATGATGCTCTGGCCGCGAAGCGGATCGGCCTGCTCAACGTACTGGTCCTTGAACTTGATGATCTCGGCGTCGAAGTGGGCTTCGTTGCCATTGATGATGAATTGCCTGGCGGGCAATTCAGTGCCGCTCTCGGTGTATTCGACGAAGAGGAGCGTGGTCTTCATTTGGCCGGCGATGGTTTTCTGATCGGTGACGAGGATCTTGGCGACGCGGCGGTCGGTTTCGAGGCGATGGCGGATTTGCTCGAGCTCCTGGTTTTTCTGTTGGAGCTGGGCGATCTGCTGCTCGGCGGAATTGTGGTGATAGTAATAGACAAGGCCGGCTGAACCCGCCACGAGGAGCAGGAAGAGAGACAGGGTTTTGGCGAGTGAGCGCAGCATTTTTCGGGGTCTTTCAGTGAATATTATCGGAATAATGAGAGTAATGGGCGCATAAATATTGTTCCGGATCGGAAGATTGCAAAAGAGAAGATTATTTTCGTTGCGGCTTTGGTGACGGGCGGCGTCCCATGCTCGGATATAAGCGGTCGCTGTCGCTGTTTAGACCGCTGGCTTGCCTGTTGACGTTCTGGCGGCCCGTTTCGCGAGGAGGGGTTAGGGCAGCGACGGCGTCAGGCTCGACTTTTCATCATCAGCACCTGTGGGTTCGTTCGGGCGCGAAAGATCGGGTCGGCTCCAGATGTGGTCGAGGGTTTGGCTGTCGGTTGGCACAACCTCGATCAATGTTGTCTTATCGCCTTCGGTAAAGCTGCTGGTGCTGCCGAGGAATTTGCCTTCTGGGCTGAGATAATACGTCGTCAGCGCGCCTTCGAGAGTTAGTTTATCGGTGACGGGGATGGCGTCGAATTCCTGGTCGCGTAATTTCACATGCTGGACGGGCAACACTTCCATGTAGCGAGACATCACGTTGCCGCCGCTGGTTACGCCGCCGCCTGCCGGTGTGGTGGGAACGAACGTTGCGAACATGTAGGTCTTGGGCTTCAGCGGCAAAAGCTCCGGCAGGAGATAGCTGAACGCCTGGGGGACATAGAAGACCGGCACATCGACCTTGAAGGGGCTGAGTTCTGTTTTTTGATGCGTTGTGGTCGCTTCCAGCGTGCGGCGCGTTGCGACATCCACATTTCCCTGCCCGAGCGGGCCGCGGTGCAGGGTGTTGTTGTCGTGGTCGGGATCGAGCGAGCCGTTGTTGGCATCGGGCGTGGTGTCGATGGCGAAGGCTTTGGTTTGCTCGTCGCTTGTGCCGACCTGTGAAAAGCTGTCGATCAACTGGCCTTTATTGTCGGCGCCGCGGGCGGCGGTTTTCCAATGCTCGTGTTTGCGGTCGACCGAACTGATCATCCAGGTTTCGGTGTCCCATTGCTGCTGGGGCGTCGGCATCATGCGGGAGCGGACGCCGATGCGCAATATTGATTCCTCGGGGGATTTGGGGTTGGGCTCAAATTCCTCGACGATGTGCTGGTAGCCGACGTCCTGTCCATCGCGGATGATCCGCTGATATTGGTCGGGAACCAGGGCGGCGCGGATCATCGCGTAATGATTCGCGTTCCAGATCACGAAGAGCCCCATGCTGCTATAGAGTCCTTGCCGCTGCATTTCGACGATGTTGGTGCGATCGAGCAGGTTGACGGAATCATNNAGGTGTCGTGGGCGAGTTTTTCGGCCGGGTTGATGATGTCGTCCGGCTCGGGTTGCGGTTTGCCGGGACCGGTGAGATCGAGGAAATAATATAGTTTGTTGTCGGCGTCGGGGGTTTCGATGATCGCTTCCTGCGTGAATCGCCGCTCATGCTGGGCGTTTTCATATCGAACGGCAATCATCCCGACGCGCACGCGGCCGACGTTGATCACTTCGTTGCGCAAAACCTCTTCGGACGGGGTTTGCTGCTTGATGTTGGCGAGGGTGATTTCCATCACGCCGTCCTGCTCGCTGCCGTACTGGTCTTTATGAACTGTCAGCGGGAGAGAACGCTCGAGGCGAACGCTCCAGGCTTTCATTTGCCAGTTGTAATCGTCGCGGTCGAACTCGACGATGGTGTCGGCGGAGGCCTTGTCGATCTGCACGCAATCAGCCGGCGGGCGAAATTCGATCCCATGAACATGGCTGGAGAATTTTTGGCCCAGCAGATCGGTTTTGTGAATGGACGGCTGTGTCGCGGGCGGGGATACCGGCGAAGAGGAATCCGCCAGAGCCGGGCTCATCACGGCCAGAACAACGAGTGGCAAACCCATGAAGAATCGGGTGCAGTTCATCCGCATCACCTCGGGGGAAAACGACGAACAATTTATGGTCGGCTAATGCGAGTGGGGCGTCAAGCGGTGATCGCCGGCGAAAGCCGATTCTATTGCACTTTGGCTTGAGGGGCGCAGATGCAAATCCCCGGCAAAATCGGCATGATCGAGCGCCCCATCCGGCGCGAAATACCAGCGGCTGATCTCGCCGGTGCCGTTGACCTCGGCTTCGACGCAGCGAAGACGGGCGCCTGTATCTACACGATGCGCCAATAGGAGCAATGGCGACGGAAACAGTTCTCCCTCGACGCAGACAAACCGATCGGTCCAGAATGCCGTCGGCGTCTTTGCGACGCTGAACAGCGCCTGGGGCAGATAGCGGCTCAGGACGAAGGCCGAAGGATTAAAGCGATTGTTGGTGGAGGTCTCATGTCCGGCGCGATCGCGGACATTGGTCACAATCCAATCCGGTATGGTCGTTGTTTCGCCGAAGAAAAAAGCGAGGGGGCTGTCGAGCTTTACCTCGGCGTCGGCGCGGGTCATGGTGGCCCAGGGTCCGGAATCGGCGCTGGAGCCCCATTGCTGATCGACGGCGGTGGCGGTGCCGGTCCAATTGCGGCGGACGGTGTAACGGAGAGCGGACTTGAGGCCCTTCTCGACATAATCATGCGTGAATCCCACCTGTTCCGAGCCGCTCGACCAGAGGGTCCATGAATCGCCGGAGTTTGGCGCGGGGGTCTTTTGAAGGAGAGCCGCACCGGTTTCGAGCGCGTGGATGAGCGGGGACGATTTGGCGATGTGAATGTTCGCGGCCAACTCGTCCCAGAGATGATCCAGATCGGCGGAGGTTGCGGGCGTGGCGGCGTTCAGCACGACGATCAGGCCCTGGCTGCCATCCCCGGTGAGAAGATGAGCCACGCGATGTCCGGTGATGACCTCATCCGGCGGATCCTGCGGATCGATCGTCCAATTGTTCGGGCCCTGGGCGGAAACCTGGGCGGTTATCCAGCGATCCGCGAGGCTTGGATCGCGGGAATCGAGTTGCTCGCGCGCGGCCAAGCCGGCCAAAAGGGATGGGGAAGGCTCCGTGCCGGAGAACATCACCGGGACGAACTCCGCGGAGATCCAGCCACCCTCATCCGTCAGTCCAGCGGCAGAGCGGCTGTGGCGAAGCGGATCGGGCTGGTCATAGACGCTTAATTCCGGCGGCACGTCTATTTGGATGTTGTCCGTTAACTGGATCGACCCGCCCTCGCTGGGCCGCGTGGTGGATGTGCTGACCTGATCGAGCATCTGCTTGTAAAGCTGTTCATCGGCCTGATCGAATGGAGCGTTTTTGTCGAGGCGAATCATGATGGTCTGGCCGATCGGGAGGACGATTGCGGAAGTAATTGTGTATTGCCGATCCGTGCCGGAGCTGAACGAGACGAGTCGCCCGGCATACTTGAGCGATTGCCCGGGCCAACCGTCGATGGTCACGCCACTGAACGCATCGGGCGTGATCGTTCCCGACAGCGGCGATACGCGCAGCATATATTCCGCCGGCGACATGAAATNNCATGAAATGGGGCAATCTTTGGCGCGAGACGATGAGGGTGCGGCTGATGCCGTTGTCGGAATCGGTGGCGACATGCGCGGTGGCGTCGCCGCCGGCCTGGCGTGTCCAGTTTTTCCAGGTGGCGGGAAATCGGAAGGTGAGGGGCCCGTCAACGATGGGATCGGACAGGGTTAGAATTTGAGCGAGGACAAGATGCCGATCGAGCAGGGCCGCGAGGACGACTGTGCCGCCGAGGACGACCCACATGACCATTTGCATGAGGAGGCTTCGCCAGCGGGGGTAGTATTGAGAGGCTCGGGTCATGCGAGGTCTTATTGTACCCGCTTTTTCACCCGCCGCCGACGAACGTGACGATTTCGACCTCATCGCCGGGTTTTAACTGCGTGTCATATTTCGCGGCTCGGACGAGTTTGCGGTTTAGCTCGATTGCGACCTTGTCCGGGGTGAGCTTGTGGGCGGCCAACAGCGCGTGGATATCCGCGCCGTCTTCCAATTCGTAATCCTGTCCGTTTACTTTGATTCGCATGATGGTTTGGTTCCGGCGCGCAGCTCGGTGCCGGCGCGCAGACGNNCAGCAGCGGAATCAGGGCGGCGAAGCAAAGGAGCGGAAGTTGTGCTTCGGTCATTGGCCAGCGGTTGATGCCGATAGCGATGTATGCGGCCGGGAAACTCAGAGAGGCAAGGATCGAGCCGACGCTGATGTATCGGGTGGTACGCAAGACGATGATGAAGATCGCGATCGCGATGAGGCCGGCGAAGGTGAAGTAGGGATAGATTCCCAAGACAACGCCGGCGGTGGTGGCGACTCCCTTGCCGCCTTTGAATTTGAGGAAGAGGCTGAAGACATGGCCCAGCACGGCGGCGGCGGCCACGGCGATCCACAGAAGGCAGGTCTGGCGATCGATGGTGCGGAAGCCGATGACCGCGCCGGCGGCGAGCGTCGGCAGCGTTCCCTTGAGCAGATCGAGCGTGAAGACGATCGCGAAATATTTCGGGCCGAGTAATCGGCCGAGATTACTGGCGCCGATGTTTCCGCTGCCGCTGGTGCGCGGATCGATCCCCTTCGCCTTGCCGACGATCAGGCCGAACGGAATTGATCCGGCCATATACGCCAGCGGGATCAGGATGAGTAGGAGGCCGTCATTGGTCATTTGCCACTTGTTATTTGCAATTTGTTATCCGGTATCCCCGCCAATGACAAATGACCCATGACAAATGACAATATCCCCCATGAAGATTTACACCAGAGCGGGTGATGACGGCACGACCGGATTGATCGGAGGCGGGCGCGTTTCCAAGGCGGATGCGCGCATCGATTGCATCGGGGCGGTTGATGAATTGAACGCAGCCGTTGGGTGGGTCGCGGTCGCGGGGGACAGCGAATGGATCGCCCGGTTGCGGCCTGTGCAGAATGAACTGTTTGTGATCGGATCGCTGCTGGCGTGGCCTGATGAGCGGCCGCCGGCGCATTTGCCGCCGCTGGAGGAATCGAGCATCGGGCGGCTGGAGATGGAGATTGATGCGGCGACTGAAGAACTGGCGCCACTGCGGAATTTTATTTTGCCCGGCGGGACTGAGATCAGCGCCCGGCTGCATGTGGCACGGGCGGTTTGCCGGCGGGCGGAGCGGGCGGTGGTGGGATTCTCGCACGATCGGCCGGTGCCGGCGGTGGCACTGACCTATTTGAACCGGCTGAGTGACTGGCTGTTTGTGCAGGCGCGATGGGCGAATGCGAAGGCGAAAGTGCGGGATGTGGAGTGGGAGAAGGAAAAGTCAGATTGAGGAAAGAGCTGCCGCTTCGGAATTGGCATTTTCCAGCGCGCACCATTTACATGAGCAATCGGCACCGTCGCGTTCGGCCGGGCCATGATGGCGGTCGATTGGACAATGCTCGCTGGGGCTTTTTGCCTTATCGCGGCAGGCGCAGCCGCAGCCATCGACGGCCGGATCACGGTCGATTTGTTGGAGCAGTGGATTCCCGCAATACGAAACGCCGCATTTGATGACGCGCAGGGGGCAGCGTTCGCAGACGGTGGCGCGGGATTGCCAATCGGGATGGATCTTCAGCGCGCCGACGCCGCGGAGTCGGGCGGCGGCGAATTTGCCGACGGCTTCGAGGAGAAAGCGGGTGACTCCGGTTGCGGGTGCTGATGTCGCCATGTCAGTTTTTATCGGTCTGACGACTGCCATTGCTTCAATCGGCAGACCCTTATCGCGGGCGGGCGTTAGTGATCGGTTCCAATAAAAAGTGCCCGTCGATTTGTAAAGTGGGGAAGTTTTAGGGGATAGCGGGCAATTTGTCCATCGCAGGGGTTGACGGAGCGGCCCGGAAAGATAGCGTTAGGCGTTTAGAAGCTCTTACAAACACCGGTTTCCAAAGTGACCAGTCAGTCAGCTGTCCGCACCATTGGTGGAAAGGATTCAACTCCAGGTGCCGCCGGGGGTTTACCTCCGGGGGTGGACCATTCCGCGCGCCAATCGCTAAACCCGTCCAATGCCACCCTTTTGCGGTGGATGTTCCAGTTCATCCGGCCCGTGATATTGCTGGTGATTATCGCCTGCTGGTGGGTGGCGGCGGCATCAGCAACGGACACGCTGACGATCGGCGTCGCCGGGAAGGCCGTCGATACCATCCAGAACATCCAGCAGGTCAGCCAAAGTCATCCGCTCTCACTCGCGCAATGGTTGCACACTCCCGACGCGGGAACGCGCCGGTTGCTCTGGCTGCTCAAATGGCTGGGCATTCTGATTCTTCTCATGCTGGTGGTGCGCTACTGCAAGGAAACCGCCAACACGCGCATGAGCATGAACATGGTCTATTACATCCGCGAAGCGGTGTACGACAAAGTGCAGCGTGCGGGGTTTGGATTTCACGATGTCCACAGTTCCGGGCAATTGATCAACCGGGCACTATCCGATTTGCAGAACGTCCGCGCGTTCGTGCAGACGGCCGTGCTGGTCACGTTGGAAATCGCGCTGACGGTTGCCTTTAACATCGTGCTGATCGCGACGCTGAACAAATGGGTGGCCGTGCTGTCGCTCGTTCCGCTGCCGATCTGGACGTATTACATCCTGCGATTCAGCCGCAAGATTCAGCCGGTGGCGAAGAGCGTGATGGAGGCGGAGGATCGCAATGTCTCGATCATCACGGAGAACATCGCCGGCGTTCATGTGGTGAAGGCGTTTGCGACCGAAGGCCTGGAAATCACCAAATATCAGGCGAACTGCGACACGTTCAAGGATCGCGTGCTGAAGCGCATCCGCATGTTCGCGGATTTTCAGCCGATCATTCGGTCTATCGCGATGGCTTCGCATCTGTCGCTTTTCCTGGTCGCCGGCATTCTGATGATCCACGGCAAGATGAAGGCCGGTGATTTGTTCATCCTCGGCGGGGCGATGGGTGCGATCCTGGCGCGCTTGCAACTGGTGGGGAACATCAACGAGCAATATCAAAATGCGATGGTCTCCTCGCGCCGGCTGTACGAAATCGTGATGGCGCAGCCGTCGGTGCAGGATCGGCCGGGCGCTTGCAAATTGCCCGATGGACCCGGAACGGTGACGTTTGAAAACGTCAGCTTCGGCTATGACCCGACCAAGCCGGCGCTGCGGGATGTGAGCTTTGGCATCAAGGGCGGGAGCGTGGTGGCGATCGTCGGGCCGACCGGAGCCGGAAAGACGACGCTGGTGAATCTCGTCGCCCGGTTCTACGACGTGCAGCAGGGGCGCGTGCTGATCGACGGCGTGGATGTGCGCGATCTTACGCTGGCGAGCCTGCGCACGCAGGTGGCCGTCGTGTTCCAGGAAACCTATCTCTTCAGTGATACGGTCGCGGGAAACATCGCCTACGGCCGGCCGAACATCAGCGATGGAGATATCGAAGCCGCCGCGCGATTCGCGCAGGCGCATGAATTCATCGAGAACCTGCCGCGCGGATATCAGACGATTCTCGGCGAGCGCGGCGCATCGCTTTCCGGCGGTCAGCGGCAACGGCTGGCGATTGCACGGGCTATCGTGACCAATCCGCGCGTGCTGATTCTTGACGATGCGACGGCGGCGGTTGATCCGGAGACAGAATCGCTGATCCGCCGTCGGATGCGCTTTGTCATGGAGGGGCGGACGACGTTTATCATCGCGCATCGGATCAGCACGGTGAAACAGGCTGATCTGGTGGTCGTCGTCGAACAGGGCCGGGTGACGCAGGCGGGTACGCATGCGGAACTGATGGCGCTGGATGGACATTATCGCGAGATCGCCGATGCGCAGCTGCATGGCGACGACGCGGCGGAGAACCAGGCTGATGCGCCATCGCATATGCAGCGGGTGCAATCGGCGGGCGAAGTGGAAGCGGCGGTGCTGGGCGTGGAGAAAATGGGATGACGGTGCTCGGAGCGGGCAAAGGCGCGAAAAAGCCGCCGATCATATCGGCCGCGGTGGCCCGGGCTGCGCAGATTGAATCGGATGACGAGGACAAATATCGCCCAATTCAATGGCCGCTGATGAAGCGGTTGATGATGTCGCTCGGGACGTTCAAGTGGTGGTATCTGACGGCGATCACGCTGGGGCTGGGCCAGGTGATCCTGGATATGCAGGGATTGCAGTTCATCAAGTGGATTGTCAATTACGGGGCGGATTACGCAGGCGGGAAATTCCCGGGGATTTCAACCGCCGCGGCGTCCTGGCACATCGTGAACATCATCGGCATGTGGACGCTGGTGTTCATCGGATCGGTGGTGCTTCAGCGATTCGTGATCATCATCATGACGCGCGCGGGGGAGAGCGTGCAATTTGAGTTTCGCCAGAAAATCTTCGCCCAGCTTCAGCGCTTGTCGATGAGCTTTTACGACCGCACAAAGCTCGGACGCATTATCAGCCGCTGCACCACCGATGTGAACAGCCTGCGCGAGGTCAACGTATGGGGCATCTGGCAGGTCGTTTCCAGCGTGATGATCATGATCATCGCCGCGATCTACATGGTCCACGAAGACGCGCGGCTATTTCTGTCGATCGTCTGGCTTGGGCCGGTGCTGTACGTGCTGTCGCGCGTGTATCATCGCAAAGCGGCGCGCGGATATCAGGTCGCTCGCGAAGGCTTCACGCGCGTCAGCACCAATCTCGCGGAAAATATCACCGGAATGCGCGTGGTGACGGCATTCAATCGGCAGGACCCGAATCTGGATGTATTCAACGGCCTGCAGCAGATCAACACGGTCAACAATATGGCTGTGTCGAGAGTGAATGGCGTCTATCAGCCATTGCTCGAGGTGGTGCGGTTCTGGGGACGGGTGACGATCCTGCTTTACAGTGGATACCTGGTGGCCTGTGGCCGCATCCGTGTTGGCTCGGTCATTGCGATGTATGGGTATTGGGATTGGTTCATGAATCCCGTGATTACGCTTGGGGCGTTTTACAATCAATTGATGATGGCGATGGCCGGGGCTGAACGCGTGTTCGGGCTACTCGATCTCAAGCCGGAAGTTCAGGATGAGCCGCAGGCCCGCGAGCTTCCCCGCATCGAGGGACGCGTGCGATTTGAGAACGTGACCTTTGGTTACAACCCGGATCGTCCCGTGCTGCACGATATCAATTTCGAAGCGAAATCCGGGCAGATGGTCGCGCTCGTGGGTCCGACGGGCGGCGGGAAGAGCAGCATTATTTCGCTGATCGCGCGGTTCTATCAGCCGCAACAGGGGCGCGTTTTGGTTGATGCGCACGACATCCAGCAGGTCACCGGCGAATCGCTGCACAAGCAGATGGGGCTGGTGCTGCAGGTGAATTATCTGTTTAGCGGCACGGTGATGGAAAACATCCGCTATGCCTGCCCCGGCGCCAGCGAGCAGGACGTGATCGACGCGGCAAAGGCAATCGGCTCCTACGACTGCATCATGAGCCTGGCGAACGGTTTTGAAACCGACGTCGGCGAACGCGGGGCAAGCATGTCGCTCGGCCAGCGGCAGCTCATCTGCTTCACCCGCGCGTTTCTGTCCGATCCGCGCATCTTCATGCTGGATGAGGCGACCAGCGCGGTCGATACCGCGACGGAACTGATCGTCCAGCAATCGTTGGAAAAACTATTGGCCGGGCGAACGACGTTTGTCGTGGCCCATCGCCTCAGCACGATCATGCGGGCGGATCAGATTCTGGTGGTGGAGGGCGGCCGCATCAGCGAGCGGGGGACGCACCGGGAATTGCTGACGGCCGGCGGGAAATACGCGCATCTCTACCGGCAGTTTGTTTTGCAGGATCAGTGAGATTCACCGCGCAATCTGGGACCGATAACCTAGCTCAACCCGATCGCCTCCGCCGTTGCAGGTGGTACGGGCGTCACGGCTACACGCCGGATGGCTCCGCCGCGGCCAAAATCCTCTTGCTTTTCGCGGCTCAATTCTAAAGTGGTGACATAATCTCGAGATGATCCAATCCACAAAAAAGCCGCCGTTCCATTCGCGCCGACGCGGCATGGCGATGATCTATGTGATGGTGAGCCTGGTGGCGATGCTGGGCTTTTGCTCATTCGCCGTTGATCTTGGGCGCGTTCAGACCGCCAAGACTGAAATCCGGCGCGGCGCTGATGCGGCGGCCCGGGTGGCTGCGGCATATCTGTCGCAGCAGACCGATGGTTCGACCAGCGGTCCGGTGCAGACAAACGCCGAAGCGATCGCGCGGAGCAATAAGGTTGACGGTTCGCCCCTGGTGCTTGCCGACAGCGACGTCGTGATCGGCAGCTGGGACACCACCCGGACTCCCCCAGTGTTCACCAAGGCGGGAAGCCCCGATCCGCTGAATGGCATCTATAGCGCCGTCCAGGTCAGCACCGTTCGCCAGATTCCGCTCCTCTTTGGATCAATCGTCGGCGCACGGACCTGCAACGTGACCGCCAAATCAACGGCGGCCCTTGTTGCGATCCAGAAACCCGTTACACAATTCGTTTCCGCGCACGGCAATCCGTGGCTCGCGGGCGCGCTACCTGGCACGACAGCCAGCCAGCCCGATCACGGCTATTCAGACGCAGCCCATCCGTGGAAATATGATGTCGCCGGAAACGCCGGCACCTATAACAGTGCCGGACATCCGGAATTCACCGATTCAACCAAACTCGAAGCAACGGACTTCGCCAGCGGCGAGCCTTATGGATCGCCCACTGAATTCGTCCTGGCCGTCGATCCTGGTTCGGTCATTCAAATCAACGTTCCACTGAATTCGAACAATTTGGCGGTCAATTCCGGGTATTACAACGGCGCCAACAAGCCATCCACCGAAGCGGACGGTTCCAACAACGGCTCCTATGCCATTTACAGCGACGACGGCGCGAATCCGACCCTTCCACAGGGGAGCGTCACGACCAGCGGCACCGAACATGGCATCTCGAATATTGCCGCGCCGATCAATTCCATGATTGGCGTTTTCCTGGATGACAACGTTCCGGACCATGACGGCTCGGTGCCGGCGGGCAAGGATTTCAGCACGCAGACCGATCGCGATTACTCGAGCTATGAGCCTGATCTTCGCCAGGCGTTTTATGTTGGCGCGGGTCAGACCAGCACGGGCGATCAACAGACCCTCATTGTGCCGCCGGGCGCTACGCGGCTGTTCCTCGGAACCATGGACGGCCACGAATGGAGCAATAACCTTGGCGGTTTCAGCGCGACGATCAGCCAATTCGAGATCGAACTGGTTCATTGAGAAGCATTTTGTGGAAATTTGTATTCTTCGGCAAAGACAGAAGAGGAAGTTGATCGGTTACGGTCTCTGTGACGGCCGGCGGCGCTCACTCGAATAGAACGGGGGCTGCCGCTGATCACGCCTCTGGCTGGCCTGAAACAATTCCTACAGGCCTTCTGCCGCCGAAGAGCGATGATTGCTGCCTTCGGCGACGGTTGCACATGACTTTCGCGCATGTGCTCTAATCCGTTACTTTCCACCTGGCATTTGGCAATCGGCATTTGGCGTTCTACTATTGCCTTATGCAGCCTCTTCGCATCGCCAAGTTCGACGTCCGCAGCCCGCTCTTTGTCGGCACCGGCAAATACGCCACTTACGAAATCATGCAGCAGGCCCTCGCGACCAGCGGGTGCCAGGTTGTCACCGTCGCGGTTCGCCGCGAGCGGCTGGTCGATGCGCAGGGCCGAAGCATCCTGGATTTCCTGGACTTGGCTAAATACATCATTTTGCCGAATACGGCAGGTTGCTTCAGCGCCGAGGATGCGGTCCGTGTCGCGCTTCTGGGGCGCGAGCTCCTCGAAAAACAAAGAAATCCCGGGGCTGACTGGGTCAAGCTCGAAGTTCTTGGCGATAAGAAAACGCTTCTGCCCGACCTTGTCGGTTCTTTGGAAGCGACCAAAGAACTCGTCAAGGAAGGCTTCACCGTATTATGCTACACAAGTGACGATCCGATTGCCGCACGGCGAATCAAGGAAGCCGGCGCGGCGAGCGTGATGCCGGCCGGCAGTCCGATCGGCTCGGGCCAGGGGGTGCTGAACCCGCTGAATATTTCGCTTTGCCTGGAGACCCTGAAGGAGGGCGATCCGAGTTATCCGGTCATCGTCGATGCGGGCGTCGGCACCGCCAGCGATGTCGCCATCGCGATGGAACTGGGGGCGGATGGGGTGCTTCTCAACACCGGCATCGCACACGCCAAGGATCCGGTGAAGATGGCGGCGGCCATGCGGTACGCGATTGAGGCCGGCCAGCTTGCGTATCGGTCGGGCCGAATCCCCAAAAAGCGTTACGCCACCGCGAGCAGCCCGTTTGACGGCGCGATCAGCCACATCCCCGGCGAATGAATTGTAAATAATGCCCCAGGAACTCTGGAACACGCTGATGCAGCGGGCAGGCTTGACGCTTGATGAGCGTCATGAGGCTCTGCTCAATTCGTTTCTCGATCTGCTGCTGGAAGCCAACCAGCGCATGAATCTGACGCGCATCACCGATCGGCAGCAGGCGGAAATTTTGCATGTGGCCGACGCGATGACATTGCTGACGCATCTTCCATCGCGGGCGCATCGGCTGGCGGATGTGGGAAGCGGCGGCGGGATTCCGGGGATTGTTTTGGCCATCGTCCGTCCGGACGCCCAAATCGTCTTGATCGAATCGACGCAAAAGAAGGCACACTTTCTGCGTGCCGCCGTCGCGGAGCTGAAGCTGGGTAACGTGGGCATAGAGCCGGTTCGGGCGGAGGATGTCGCTCGGTCTGCCGACCGCGAGAGTTTTGATATCGCAGTCGCCCGGGCGGTGGCCGTTTTGCCCGAACTCGTTGAATGGCTGCTGCCGCTGGTGAAAGTCCGCGGTCATGCCCTGGCGATGAAAGGTCCCAAGGGAGAGGAAGAACTGGAGCAGGCCCGGCATTTGATCAAACGTCTGGGCGGCGATCGCCCCTCAATTGTCTCCGGCGATCTGCCCGATCGCCCGGGTCACATCATCATCAAAATACCCAAAACCGCGCGAACGCATCCCCGTTATCCCCGGCCGGGAGGCCAAGCGGGAAATGATCGCATATAATTGCCAGGTTTGGCCGTAAGTTGCGTTTCCAGCAGAAAGGTGTCAATGCTTGTTCTGACGCGCACGCGCGACGAGACCATCATGATCGGCGACGACGTTGAAGTGACGGTCGTCGATATCCGCGGCGACAAAGTGCGCCTCGGCATCAGTGCCCCCAAACGGATTGCCGTCCATCGCAAGGAAATTTACGACCAGATTCGCGCGGAAAATAAGGCGGCGGCTGGAGTGAAGCCGGCCGACCTGGCGCAGCTTCCCGCTGTCCCCCAACCAATCACCATGAATCAACCTGACGCATCATTTCCACGTTTGGCGGAAGACCGCCGCGATCTTTTTCTTGTGGCCGCGATTGAGGAAGCCCGCGTGGGCCTCAAGGAAGGCGGCTTGCCGATCGGATCTGTTCTGGTTCGGAACGATCAGATCATCGGCCGCGGGCATAACCGGCGGGTGCAGCGCGGCGATCCGATGGCCCATGCGGAGATTGATTGCCTGACCCATGCCGGGCGGCAGAGCACTTATCACGACACCGTTCTCTACTCGACGCTGATGCCCTGTTATTTGTGCAGCGGCGCGGCCGTTCAGTTTGGGATTCCCAAGATCATCGTTGGAGAAAGCGTCAACTTTGCCGGTGCGCCTTCTTTCATGCGATCCAAGGGGATCGACGTCGTTGACCTTCACGATCAGGAATGCATCGACATGATGGCCCATTTCATCCGCGACTTTCCGAAGTTGTGGAATGAAGACATCGGCAAATAATTCTCCAAGATGCCTGAGCTTCCGCCACAAAGTCGCGTCACGAGCCGGATCGACGGGGAGATTCTAAGCATCAGTATTCCGCGATCTTCCGCGCGTTTGGGATGCATTGGCGGAAGCTGGTCGTTGGCCGCTGTTTTTGGTTTCCTGACGGTCTGCTCTTTTGCGCAGGGAATATTCGGGGGAAATCTTGCGTGGACGGCGGCGGGATTCTTCTTTTTTCTGATCACCGGCTGGCAATTGCTGGCTCTGCGCGGGGGCATACTGCGCGCCGCCGGGACGATCAGGATTGAAATCACGCCAGACGTGCTATCAAAAATCAGCGGGACTGCTGATGCCCCGCACCGCCGGAGTTGGCCGCGAGCTGTCATCACCGGCATACAGGTCGAGCGGAAATCCGCTTCCGGACCGGCTTCACTGTCTCTTCAACTTCGGGATGAACCGAACGCGATTTCTCTTTTTTCGTGTGATGATCCGGAGGAGTTGGAATGGATCGCGGAGCAAATTCGCCGGCGGTTGGGGCGGTAGAAAGCAAAGAAAATTAACCGCCCGCGAGTACGCTCGAGACGCAGAGAGCGCGGAGACAGACGCAAAGAAGAATCTTGGCCACAGATTCAAATCAGATTCACACAGATGAATAGCTAGGTGAGAAAAGGTGCCAAGGTGAGAAAAGGTGCCATCCACCGTTTCCGCCATCTTTGTGCCGGCCCTAGGAAAGCAGACCGTGGAAAGGCGACGATGTTCGGCCTTTCCATGCTGTTCGACGCTGAGAGCCCGTTCCGCCCGCTCAAAACTCTGCTCACTTCTGCTCTTCCCCTCTGCTCGGACCATGTCGGAACGAGAGCCAGCGGGATGCCAATAGAACTCGCAACCGCGTTTTTGAACGAATTTCGAAGATTCCCGGCCAAAATGACGCTGGGTCGCGTCTCTGCCTCACCATATGGCGCCGTTCGACGGGGTTAATTCGGGGCTCACCAGCCCGATTTGGGAAAATGAGATATCTGCTTGAAGACATGGATTAAAGGTCAAACTTTACCAGGATAAATGACCTGTACATGATTGTGAGTTCTATTAACGCGAGATTATTTTGACTTGAGGGGTTATCTGAGTCTATGTTGCCGCTGCTGTTTCAGCTCGAAATGGACTGATGGGAATTGTGCCACATCTGAAACGAAATTTTGCAGGCTGGTTCTTCCCTACCCTGAACCAGATTGAAAGGGAACTATGAGTAACGTTCGTATTGCATCGTCCCGTGTGACGGCTTTCCTGCTTGCTATCATTGCCTTCCTGGCCTTGATGCCAAACACTTCGCGCGCCGGTACGGTTTCGACCACTTACAAGTTTGACGCGCAGACGCTCGACGGCTTTCAGAATTCGCTTAGTCGTGATTTCTCCGTGAACGCGGCGCAGTTCGATTCCGCGCTCGGCAACCTTAATTCGATCGATGTTGTCGTGTCGATCACACTTGAAGTGAATGCCACAAGCACGGTTGTGGGCGATTCAATGAGTGCCAGTGGCGGCGGTGCCCCAGGTTTCAACGGCCAGGATTTTAACGGCTTTAGTGTGGGAGCCCCTGCCACCAGTACAAAAACGGGGCCATTCTCGGCATCCGACACGGAGGGATCAACAGTCACCTTCATACGTGGTACCAACATTTCTCCCGCCGGATTTGATGGGGCGATTGGCACCGGCGCCATACCGTTCGATTACTCGTTCAACGGTAATTTTAACGGCAGTTCCAGCCTGCTCGATCCGTCGGTCACCACCTCCGGCAGCGTGGAGGTAAGCTACGATTTCGGTTCTTCCTCGGCAGCCGTCCCCATGCCCAATTCGCTGAAGACGAGCCTTTGGGGGCTTGTCGCGCTGGGCATGTTCCGGCTTGGCAAAACTGCGAAGAATTCGTTTGCTTCTGGGCGTCTTGCCTGATCAGGCGGGGACGGAATAGGCGTCGGGTGAGAAAAGGTGACATCCAGAATGGCATTCAGTTAAGCCTCATCGCTCTGTCAGTTCCGGATGGTTTCGCATTTCATTTCTTGGCCGGGTCTGCTTGCGGTAGGTGTCCTGT
>PMAK01000229.1 GCA_003153655.1 Phycisphaerales bacterium | reverse complement strand
CGCTTGGCGGTAAACTGTTACGCTTAATAACGGCACAGATAAGGGGTCAGGAAGAGTTATTGAAAATCTTCCTGGCCCCTTATTCCCCTCCAATGACTGTCCAACTCATGGATCGACATAATCGTTGAACGCCATCCCGGCGTGCTGGCGCGCACGGATTTCGATTAGGCTATCCGCTTGGCGGCAAATCACGCGTTCCGCGAATCGTCCCTTCTCTGGCGGCACACCGCATCGCCTATGCGGCATTCTGGACGCGTGTCCATAACACTTCCCGCCGACGATAGATCGCAATTCGACGAACAGCCACGCTACCTTTGCGGCACAGCAGCGCGTCTGCGTCTTCTCTAACGCGGCTACCATTTCTGAAATGCGCGCACCGATAGCCATTCAATCTACCAAAGCGTCAGCAGCAACAATTGAAACAGCCAGGTTTGCATGAACATCAGGCCCATGGCCCATTCGCGCAGGCGTTGCGATTGTCCGCCCGTGCTGACAATCCATGCCGCTGCGCCGAGCAGGGCGGGGGGGATGAAGAACAACCAGATGCGTTCCGTTTCGTGAGTGAACAGCCGCACAAAACTAAAGACCAGAACGCAAATCGCGCCAGCTATGTTAAATCGATCGGCTGCCGTCCAATATGGCCTGAATTTCATCGATAACGCGGTCTGTCTTCCCCACAAAATCACAACCGGGAATCCAATCCCGATCAGAAATGCGATAAGGTTGCTGAAGCTGATATCGACGTAACGCGGAAATGAAATATGGAATGTGCGCATGATGTAATGGTCGTAATAGCGAGAAGCCTCGAAGCATTTTATCAGGTCAAATCCTGTTGCCTTATGGAGCGAGGCGAACGCGACGATTGGCACTGCAAGCACACATACGAAACAGGCTGCCACCGACAGGATTTTTCCCCGGTTTGCCGTCATCTCCAGCAGCGCATAAATCATGGCAAGCGTGCCGACGCAAACCAGCACGTAACTCATCATCAGGCTCACCGCGACGGACACGCCGGCCATGATCCCAATCCCGATCCCTGGCTTATCAATCGCCCTCTGCAAAAAATACATCGTCCAGAGCAGCGCGACGAGCGTCACGCCATCCATCGATGTCGCCCCGTAAATCACCAGGCTCGGCGTAACCACATATAACGCCATCGCAACGGTTGCGATTTGTCGTCCCGCCAGTCGGCGAACCAAAAGATAAAACGGAACAACAGCCGTCGCGGTGATGACAACTGCCGCCCATGAAGCGGCGGCCGCTCCCGGCCCAAATAAACAGCTTACGAAATACAAAACGAGCACCGGCCCCGGCGGATGCGTCCGCGTGTGGATGCTGTAGTGATAAAGATTGTGAACATATCCGCGAAGAAACGCGATGATTCCCGTGGCCCGCACCGCCGGCACATCTCCAAAAAATTCGGCCCCGCGCAGATAAAAACCAAATGGCTTCCAGATCGCATCCGCGCCGCCGTCCATCATCGCCGTCGTCGCATTCATCGCCAGCACGGCCAAAACCGCCACCGGCAACACAATCGCATCGGCCATCTTCCGCGCGATAGCCCGCCGGATAAACAGCATCCACCCGCCATAAACAAGCACGGGGAAAACCAGGAAAATCGCTTGCGGCCGCGTCTTTGTCGGCGGATATCTCACCCACGCATACCACGGCGGCGCTGTTGACCGCTTCCCCGTTTCCGTCCCCAGCAGCATGATCGTCGCGATGTAAATCCCCAGCACGATCAGGCACGCCACCAGCCCCAGCCAGTACGGCCCGAGCCCAATACGCTCAGTCGTGCCCTCAGCCTGTTGGTGTGCCGCTCGCAATGCTCAGTTCACCTTCGCGACGATCATCGTCACATCATCGGTTCGCTTGGCCAATCCCGCGAATCGGCGAAGCGACCAGAGAATTGCCTGCGAGATAGCCTCCGCCGTCTCGCCGCCCGTCTTAAACGCCTCGATCAGCCGCTGCCGTCCAAACCGCTCATTTTGAAAATTCATCGCATCCGTCAGCCCATCCGTATACAGCAGCAGCGTGTCCCCCGTGCGCAGATCGACCAGCGACTGAATGTATTTTTCCTCCGGATCAATCCCCAAAACCATGTTGTCACTGTTCAACTCAATGATCTGCCCATTCCGTAAAATCAGTCCCGGCGGATGCCCCGCGTTGCAATAGGTGAACCGCTTGTTCCGCCGATCCAGGACGCCATAAAACAGAGTAACAAATTCCGAAGGACTGCTGTCCCGGCACAGCATCAGGTTGATCCGCCGCACCGCTTCATTCAAATAATAAACATTATCCACCTGCGCCCGCAGCGCCGCCCGCACTGCCGCCATGGTCAAACTCGCCGGTACTCCCTTCCCGCTCACATCCGCAATCACCAGCCCCACGTTGTCATATGGCAACTCAATAAAATCATATAAATCTCCCCCAAGCTCAAAACAGGGCACATATACCGCCGCCAGATCCAATCCCTCAATCTTCGGCGGCTTGCTCGGCACCATGCGTTGCTGCACCTGCGCCGCCATCTGCACCTGCCGCTCCAGCGCCTGCGCCTCCATCGATTCCTGCAACAGCCGCGCATTTTCGATCGCCGCCGCCCCCTGGGCCGCCACCGCTTTCATTAGCTCGATCTGAAACTGGCTGAATGTCTGCTCATGTGCCGTATACACACGCAGCACGCCGATCGCCCGCCCCTTGTATCGCATCCCCACTGAGAGCATCGAGACAATCCCCTCTTCCTTCGCCTCCTGCGGAAACTGCACCCGCGGGTCCTTCTCCATGTTTTTCACATATTCATATCCGCGCGCCGTGAGCGCCTGCTGATCGATCTTCGCCTGGCTCAGCCGGATCTGCCCCTTTCCGATATATCGGGGCGAAAGGTTGTAAACCGCCTTGATGATTAGCTCATCCCGCTCCTCGTCGATCAG
This sequence comes from Phycisphaerales bacterium, assembly GCA_003153655.1. Classification (GTDB taxonomy): domain Bacteria; phylum Planctomycetota; class Phycisphaerae; order Tepidisphaerales; family Tepidisphaeraceae; genus PALSA-1353. Next base: position 2,225 of record PMAK01000229.1, on the reverse strand, counting down.
CCGCACCGAGCACGCCTTCGTCTGCATCACCTCGCACACGGCCTTCACCATCCGCTGCAGCACGTTTTCCAGATCGCGCGCATCCGACAGCATCATCGTGACGTTATAAACCGCGGTGAGTTCGTTGATCCGCTGGCGAAGTTGAAACTCCTGGTAACAAAGCCGCGCAATCGCATTCGCCAAAAGAAACAAAAATTGAATCGCGGCCGGCTTCGCGCCCGGAGACCGCATGAGTTGCGAAACCGCCTGCTTCAAGTGTTTCTGATCCACCCCAAGTTTTTCCGCCATCGCCGCGATCTTGGCATCATCCGGCCGGGGGCCGCCCGCTCGCCCCGACATTCGGATCGTCCCCAGCCGCTGATGGTTCACCATGATCGGCGCGACATATTCATCCCCCTCGCGCTGGGGCCCCTCATGCGCCTCCGCCGCGGCCGCGATCGCCTCCTGCCGGCTCAGAAATTCAGCCGTTGGCGTCGGCTGCGTGAGCAACTGCCCATCCGCGTCCGTAATCGTCGCTTTCACGTTTGCCACCGCCGCGAAGCTGTCCTGGATCTCCTGCAGCGTCGCCGCGTCGATAAAGTCCGTTAATTTCAGGTGGTCAGCATCAGGGGCAGGCATCAAATCTCCGTCGCCGCCCATCCATAAGCGGCAGCCGAATTGTAAGCGCTACGCCCCTTGTTGAAAACCGCACCTAAATTGTGTCAAACTACCCCCGTAGCGTGACAATCCACCAACACTTCGGAGGAACCATGCCCATCCAATCCGTCAACGGGTCGAATCTCTACTACCACGAATCCGGAAAAGGCATCCCTCTCGTCCTTCTGCACGGGTTTCCGCTCGATCATCGCGTCTGGCAAGCGCAGGTCCACGACCTCGCCGCCGTCAGCCGTGTTATCACGCCAGACCTGCGCGGATTCGGAAAATCCATCAACAACAGCACATTCACCCTGCAAGGATTGGCCGAAGACTTGTATGTCCTCCTTTCACAAATCCACGCGCTTCCCTGCGTCCTCGGCGGACTCTCCATGGGCGGCTACGTCGCACTCGCATACCAGCGTCAATACGCGAGCACGCTCCGCGGCCTTATCCTGATCGACACGCGTGCCGCCTCCGACGATCCCGAAACGCGCGCCGGCCGCGACATTATGATCGAACTCGCCCGCGCCGGCGGCTCATCTGCTGTTGCCGAAAAAATGATGCCCAGGATGCTTGCCCCGGCCACGGCTCAATCCAATCCCGCCGTAGCGAGCGAACTGCGAGCCATCATGGAATCCTGTCCCGCCCAGACGATACAGCATGCGCTGGCCGCCATGCGCGACCGTCCCGATTCCCGCCCGGCCCTCACCCGCATCGCCGCTCCAACGCTCATCATCGTCGGCGATTCCGATGTCATCACGCCTCCGGCCGCGGCGGAAGAAATGCACAAATCTGTCGCCAGCTCAACTCTGTCAGTCATCACCGGCGCAGGCCACATGTCTCCAATGGAGCAACCTCAACAGGTCAGCCGCGCCATCAAACATTTCCTGGTCAAACTCGCGACCTCATAGAGCATTTGTTTTGCTAATTTGCTTGCGGGCCGCGTCTGGCAGACCTAAACTATTTCAAAATTCGCTAGGGGTGATTGCCCATAGGCAATCTGAGACCAAACCCTTAGAACCTGATCCGGATGATGCCGGCGTAGGGAAGCGAATGGACCGCCTTGCCTGTTCACGTCCAGCGCTTTCCCCGCCTACGGAGATTGAACCATGCCACAGACAAACCCAACGATGGATCGTTCCCATGTGCTTCCGCCGCTTGGCGACAATCCCTCAACCGATCGGCAGGGCACATCCCCCGGCTCATTCGCCCGCGTCGTCCGCGTCGGCACGCCTCAGTCCTACAGCTCCCCCGATACCCCCGGCATGCCGTCGCTCTCTACCCTCACCGCGATGGATTTCGCCAGCCCGGAAGATCGCCACGGCCGCACACAGTTAGAGCANNGGCGCTGCGCGAGCCGCATCTCACGCCAGAACAAATTCGCTTCGAAGTCGCCGCCGGCCGGATGATCATCCCCGCCAACACCGTCCATCTGAAATACAAACTCGAACCCATGTGCATCGGCCGCGCATCACTGACCAAGATCAACGCCAACATGGGCGCATCCCCGATTTCCAGCGATACCAGTGAAGAAGTCGAAAAACTGAAATGGGCCGAGCGGTGGGGGGCCGACACGGTGATGGATCTCT
>PMAK01000061.1 GCA_003153655.1 Phycisphaerales bacterium | reverse complement strand
CCTCCCGCACCCTCCCCGCTTATCTTTGTTGGGGCATTTCGGGAATTGGGGGGTTTGTGATTAGAATCGGCGCTTCCTTATGAATGAAACTGTGGGACCGGAGTCTGGTGATGGTGCTGGGACGGGGCCGGTGCAGATGCCTTCTTTGTCTGAGGGGACGGACACTGTTATTGGGCGGTTTCGATTGCTGGAGAAGATTGGGGAGGGGGGATTTGGGGTTGTTTATGTGGCGGAGCAGAAAGTGCCGGTGCGGCGGCGGGTGGCTTTAAAGATCATTAAATTGGGGATGGATACGCGGTCGGTTGTCGCGCGGTTTGAGGCTGAGCGGCAGGCGCTGGCGATGATGGATCNNATCATCCGAACATCGCCAAGGTTTTTGATGCGGGGGCGACGGATACGGGGCGGCCTTATTGTGTGATGGAACTGGTGCGGGGGATACCGATCACGGATTATTGTGATCAGAACAAGTTGCCGCCGATGCAGCGGTTGAATTTGTTTATTGATGTGTGTCACGCGATTCAGCATGCGCATCAGAAGGGGATCATTCATCGGGATATTAAGCCGTCGAATATTCTGGTGACGTTGCATGATGGGGTGCCGGTGCCGAAGGTGATTGATTTTGGGATTGCGAAGGCGACGCAGGGTGATTTGACGGAGAAGACGGTTTACACGCAGTTTCAGCAGTTTGTGGGGACGCCGGCGTATATGAGTCCTGAGCAGGCGGAGATGAGCGCGTTGGATGTTGATACGCGGAGCGACATCTACAGTTTGGGGGTGCTTTTGTATGAGTTGTTGACGGGAACTACGCCATTTGATTCGAAGGAGTTGATGCAGGCGGGGATGGATGAGATGAGGCGTCGGATTCGGGAGACGGATCCGGTGCGGCCGTCGAATCGGTTGAGCGGGATGACGGGTGCGGATTCGACGAGCACGGCGCAGCGGCGGGGGATGGATGCGCAGAAGCTGATTTCGCTGTTGCGCGGGGATTTGGATTGGGTGGTGATGAAGTGTTTAGAGAAGGACCGGACGCGGCGGTATGAGACGGCGAATGGGTTGGCGCAGGATATTGAGCGGCATTTGAAGAATGAGCCGATCGCGGCGCGGCCGCCGAGTTCGGTGTATCGGTTTCGGAAGATGGTTCGGCGAAACAAGGTGGGGTTTGTGGCGGCGACGGCGATTGTGGTTGCGTTGCTGTTGGGGATTGCGCTGGCGACGAGCGGATTTGTGCAGGCGCGGCGGGAAGCCGTGGCGGCGAGCGAGGCGCGGGATTTGGCGGAGGCGGCGGAGCGGGATCAGGCGCGGCTGCGGGTTGCGGCGGAGACGGCGCAGGTTGCGGCGGAAAACGCGAAGATTGCGGCGGAAGGGGCGCGGGAGAGTGAGGCTTCGCAGCGGCGGGCGGCGGAGGCGGCGCTGTTGGAATCGGAGCGGCAGCGGGCGGAGGGGTTGGTTTCGGAGGGGGATGCGCTGCGGGTGGCGGGGAGATTGTCGGAGGCGCGGGCGCGGATTGAGGATGCGTATACCAAGTTCGTGGGGGCGAAGTTATCGCCGTTCAGCGCGGAGTTGGGACTCTGCGATTTGAACGCGGCGTCGCCGCCTTGCCTGATGACGTATGAGAATAGCAAGTCGGCGGTATTTGGAATCGCTTGCAGTCCGGATGGGCGGACGGCGCTGACGGCGAATGATGATGGGACGCTGACGCTGTGGGAACTGGCGACGGGGCGGCAACTGCGGACGTTTCGGGGGCATACGGGGCGGGCGCTCTGCGTGGCGTTTAGTCCGGATGGGCGGACGGCGTTGTCGGGGAGCTTGGACCATACGCTGAAGCTGTGGGACGTTGAGAGTGGGAATTTGGTGCGGACATTTACGGGGCACACGGGGAATGTGTGGAGCGTGGCGATCAGTGCGGATGGGCGGACGGCGGTGTCAGGGAGCAGCGATCACACGATGAAGCTGTGGGACCTGGCGAGCGGGCGGAATATTCGGACGTTTGGGGGTTATATGTTTGAGGTGTATGCGGTGGCTCTCAGTCCGGATGGGCGGACGGTGCTGGGGACGAGTCCGGATGCGCTGAAGCTGTTTGATGTGGAGAGCGGGAAGGAATTGAGCGGGTTGCAGGAGAAGCATCCCATTGTGGCGGCGGTGTTCAGTCATGACGGGCGATCGATTTTGACGGGAGATACTGACGGGGCGGTGGGACTTTGGGACATTGCGAGCGGGAAGGTGGTGCGGAGTTTGGAGGGTCATCATAGCGGATCGGTGTGGGCCGTGGCGTTTAGTCCGGATGACAAGCTGGCGATATCGGGGAGCGATGATTCCACGGTGAAGTTGTGGGAGGTGGGGACGGGGAAGCTGGTGCGGACATACTGCGGACATAGCGATACGGTTCATAGCGTGGCCTTTGGGCCGGGCGGGCACACGGCGTTGTCGGGATCTTTTGACCGGACGATGAAGCGGTGGGGGATCGATATTGGGGGGGAGGCGCGGGTTTTCTCAGGGCATACGGGTGTGGTGCCGAGTGTTGTGTTCAGTCCGGATGGGAGGACGGCGCTTTCGGGGGGGAACGATAGCGCGATGAAGCTTTGGGATGTTGCGACGGGGCATGAGCTGCGCAGTTTTGCGGGGCACGGGGCGCAGGTGAATAGCCTGGTTTTTAGCGCGGATGGGCGGACGGCGCTTTCGGGGAGCAACGACAAGACGATGAGGCTTTGGGATATCGCGTCGGGTCGGTTGATACGGACATTTGAGGGGAGCGCGTCGCCGGTGGCGGCGGTGGCGCTCGGCGCTGATGGCCAGCGGGCGTATTCGATCGGGTCGGATTGCGCGATTGGGGTTTGGGATGCTCAGAGCGGGAAGCTGCTGCGGACGTTTTCCGTCGAGAAGAACGCGGCGAGTGCGGGATTCAGTCCGGATTTTGGGACGGTGCTGTGCGGGGATAAGGATGGGAGGTTGAAGTTGCGGGATGTGGGGAGCGGACGTTTGGTGCGGACGTTTGCCGGGCATCAGTATGATATTATTCTTGATGTGGAATTCAGCGCGGATGGGAAGCGGGCGCTGACGGCGAGCCGGGATCGGTCAGTGATGGAATTGGATGTTTTGAGCGGTCGGCCGATTAACATGCTTCGGGGGAATGCGACGGCGGTGATGCGGGCGATGTTCGGGCCGGGGGCGGCGTATACGCGGGGGCGGGACGGGGTTGTGAAGGTGTGGGATCTTAAGGATGGGCATGAGATTCGGGCGTATGGGATTGATGGAGGGATAGCGGAGAGCGTGGCGGTGCGGGCGGATGGGCGGGCGATTTTGTGCGGGAATGATAATGGATCGCTGACGCTGCGGGAATTTGATCGGGCGGCTGAGTATGAGGATTTTCAGGTGAAGGTTGCGGCGGCGCAGAAGGCGCTGCAGAACGATCCGACGGATGCGTCGGCGATCGCGGTGCTGGGGGATTGGTGGGCGTTTCGCGGGATCGATGATTGGGCCGTGGAATCGCTGGAGAAGGCGCGGAGCGGCGGGGCGGCGGTTTCGAATGTGATGCTCGGGCGGTGCTATTGGAATTTAAAGCGGTTCGCGGAGGCGCGGCGGGAATTTACCGCGGCGATGGCGGATGCGAATGATGAGGGGGAGCGGTTTTATTTGGAGATGTGCGTGGAGGCGATTGATAGGGGGGAAACGGGGGCGGCGAATCCTTAGGGGTTGAAGAGGCATCCTGGCTGGGGGCGGCCAAACGCGGGGTTCGGCGGGTAGAATTGCAGTCCGGTCGGGCGCGGGAGCGTCCATATACCTGTCGGAATGGCGCCGGATAAGGAATTAGTGCGGGATTTCGTGGAACGCGGCTCACAGGAGGCGTTTGGGGAGTTGGTGCGCCGGTACGTGGACACGGTGTATGAAGCTGCGCGGCGGCACNNGACGCGACGCAGGCGGTTTTTATCCTGCTGGCTCGAAAGGCGGGGCAACTCGATGCGGATATTCCGCTGGCGGGTTGGCTGTTGAAGACGGCGCATTTTGCGTGTCGGGATATTCTCAAAACGGAAGCGCGTCGGCGGCGTCATGAGAGACGTGCTGCCGCGGGTGCGCGCAATTTTTCGGAGCCCTCCATGGTTGTTGAAAACGAAAAAGTCTGGGGAGAACTGGATGCGGCGGTGGCGCGGTTGAGCCGGGACGACCGGAATGTGATTGCGTTGAGATATTTGCGGGGGCACAGCGTGGGGGAGACGGCGGCGGAATTGGGAATCTCGACGGAGGCGGCGGGGAGGCGGATTGGGCGGGCGCTCAAACGATTGCGGGAGGGGTTGATCAGACGGAACGCGATCGGGCCGGGGGTGGGGCTGATGGGGATTCTTGAACAGATTCCGCGAATCCATACGCCGACGGGTTTGGCCGGGAAGACGGCGGCGGCGGCGCTTTCGCCGGGCTTGGCGCCGGTGGGTGTTTCGGTGGCAAACGGAGTTCTTAAGATGATCATGTGGACCCAAATCAAATTGGCGGTGGTCGCGATCGCGATCGTCGGTGTGCTTACGGGGGGCGGATTGGTGACGGTGTCATTGCTCAATGCGCAGACTGCGCCGCCTGGCCCGCCGCAAGGGCCGAAGCAATCTGTTGGTGGGTTTGTGTCTGGGAATTTTTCCACGGTGGTGGACGGGTTCGACGGGACGCCGGGTCTCGTGGCGTCGCTGGGCAGTGGAGTTGCCATCAAGCTTGAGGGCGTTACCTATGACGATGCGGGTAGAAAGCCATGGTGGAGCGCGGATGGGACGCGGCTTGGAAATGGACCGTATGGGGCGATGCCATTCAAGTCGTTTGTTGCGCCGCCCGGTCGCATTGGCCCCACCTTCGCGGTTGAAACGAGGCGCACGGTCAAGGGAGACGCCGATCCGGCGACTGTGGAGATCAGCCTGAATGGGCCCGAGTTTCCGGGGAGCGGCAGTATCGGCGCTCGTCCGGGGAAGGTCATTGAATTTCGAACCGGGGACCTTTCCCCCAACGCGACGGGAGCGACGATCCGCGCCAACGTGGCGGCCGGCGCCTGGAAGACCGTGGGCGCTACGGGGAATGGGGGAAACATGACGGTTAATGGGGTCACGCAAATCTATTTCTTTCCGCCGTTTGTGCGGGACCACGGATCTACGGGCCTCATCATCGACGCGACCGGGAAAATGTTTGCTCAGGGCGATCTGCGGATGATGGCTATCGACCGGAACGGCGCGACACATGTGGGAAGTTCACGCGGCCGGGATCAATCGGAGAATTCCGTCACCGCTGAATTCGACGTGCAGCTTCCATCGGAGGCGATCGACCATTGGGAGGTGCAGGTGCGGCCGTTCGATCAGTGGATCGAGATTCGGAACGTCGCGGTGCGGCCGGGGGAGAATAATCAGGTGCAGATCGTGACCAGCGATCAACAGAAATGACAGAATGGGCCAACTGCTCAATGGCGGGTTACGGATTTGCGATTGGTGCTTGGGTAATCGTTTTCAATACAGTTGCAATGCAGGCGGGGCTGCTGCCCCTCCCGCACCCTCCCCGCGGGACCTGCCGNNGCGGACTAATCTCCCATCCGGAAGACCCGTTAATGACCTGCGGCGGTTGTGCCGCCGGAATCGGTGTTGGTTTTGCCGTAGTTGCCCAACTGGACGGCGACCGGGGTGGTGATCGTGGGGTTGGCGCCGTTGTGGAATTCGACCTGGACGGCTTTCAGGCCGCCGCGGTCTTCGAGGTAACGCTTGACCGCTTGCTGGCGATCCTGGGTGTACTTGTCATCTGATGGGAGATCCATGTAGATGACCAGGGGGTTGGTGCTATGGGAGTCTGCCAGGATTTCATCCAGCGCGGTTGTTCCCAGAGATGAGAGGGTTGCGCCGTCAAACTGGTCCGGGTAGAGCGTGCACTCAGCACGGGCGCCGGCGACTTCCTGTGTTTGCTCCAACTGCGTGGTTTCGGTGATCTCCGCCTTGGAATGGGCGGTGTCGTTCTCGGACGGCGGCTGTGAATCGCAGCCGACGGCGAAGAGGACAATTGTCGAGGCCGCGAGGACGCACAATTTGTTCAGACGTTTCGTGGTGACCATAAGTTTCTCCATTTCAGGAATCGGCGTTTTGTGGGTGTTGTTTAACGTTTCCATGGATTTCGTTATTTCATGAGTTCGCTGTTCATGAGCTGGATCATGACGGGGCCGAGGAGGACGATAAAAGTGGCCGGGAAAATGAACAGGACGAGGGGGAAGCTCATTTTGACGACGCTCTTGGCGGCCATTTCCTCGGCCTTGTGCTGGCGGGCGATACGGAGACTTTCCGCATGGACGCGCAGGGCCTGTGCGACGCTGGTGCCGAAACGCTCGGCCTGATTGAGCATGGCGGCGAGGGACATCATTGAGGCGTTGGTGGTGCGTGTGCCGAGGTTTCGGAGGGCTTCGTGGCGCGGCATGCCGACGCGGGTCTGCATGTGTGAGATTCCGAATTCGCGGCTGATGGCGGGGTGGACGAGAGCGAGTTCCTCGCCGACGCGTTGCATGGAGGAGTCAACGGTCATGCCAGCTTCGACGCAGACGACCATCAAGTCGAGGGCGTCGGGTAGGCCGTATTCGAGGGCCTTTTGGTTATTTTTGACCTTGAGGCGCAGCCAGATGATGGGGACGACGTAGCCGGTCAATCCGAGGATTGCGAGGCACATGAACATGGCGTTGAACCACCAGCCAACGACGTATCCGAGGATGAGGCCGAGGGCGATGCCGATGACTTTTGATCCCTGAACGGTTCGCATGGCTGAGGGGCTATAGACGCCGGCGCGGGCGAGTTCACGCTGAAGGGTGGACTGCTTCTCGCGAGTGGCGGGCATGAAGGGGCGAGCGGCGAATTCGCCGAGCTGCTTGAAGACGGATCCGAAGCCACCGCCGCCTTCTTTTTTGACGACGTCGGCTTTGGTCTTGCCCTGGAGGCGGGAGCGCAGCTTTTCGCCGCTTTCTCCCTGAAACAGGAAGCCGAAGACGTAGTAGACGAGCGCCGTGATGGAGGCGAACGCGAGGATGAAGATTAAACTTGCCTGACTCATAGTTGCACCTTTTTAGCGGTTCAAACCTTGATGGTGGTAATCTTTCTGATGCACCAGG
>PMAK01000277.1 GCA_003153655.1 Phycisphaerales bacterium | reverse complement strand
CAGTCCCCCTTCAACATACGCTCGCTCGTCAAAGTCACGCTGAACATAACGCGGCGGGAAATCGGCAAATCTCAAAATACTCGCGATTAATATGATGACAATAAGCCCACGCTGTTTTGAACCGTTGTCCAATCCCATCCCTATCCCTCGCTTTTTATAGGTTAAAACCAGCGTCGCCTCGCCGCCGGTGGAATTGTACCCCGTTACCCGCCTTTTCAGCCAGATGTTCTTCGGTCTCGGTGTCCGATCACGCGGTTTGCCGTTAGCGAATTCAAAACGAGGATAGGCAGGATACCGCTCCCCTCAGCACGCGATATATTCAAATCATGGGAAAATAAATCAAGCTGATTCCATCTGCGCCGGTACACCGCCGAAGACGTTTGCGACCAAGGTTAGCAGTGACAGAGCAATAAAACCGACGAGCAGCGCGTCAAGGTCGTTAAAACCAAATCCTCTGAAGCCACGAAATAGCCACGTTTCCCAGCCTAGCACGAATAGGAGAAGATTCAGCCGGCCATTGCAGGAGAGAAAGAGCATTTCTCCGTAAGACATCAGCCAGCCAATCAAAATTCCGCCTTCGATAAGTCCGAAAGGACCGTACCGGATAAACCAATATCCAGATGCGCCGGTGGCGATCGTGGTGCCTTCGGTGCCGTTCGGATCGCCCGTGACGACCTCGTTGTACCATTTCCACGCGGGATCGATCGGTTTGGAATGCCACAGGGCGCGGGGCATCGGCGATACGAAGAACCAGAAGATGGTGTCCGGGATTGGACGGATGGCTCCCTCGACGTAAAACGCGTTATGGAAATAGTTGAATCGGTCGGGAATCAGCCTATACCCCATCAGCCCCTCCGAGAACATGCTGTTTCCCTCGATTTTTTCCTTCACATCTTCCAGTGATTTATTGAGAAATCCCTCGTTCCGAAAGGTTATCTGAAACTGCACGACTATGAGTGTGATCAGCAACAGCACTCCCGCTATGACATAAGCTCGAATACTTATCTTTTTCGAATAGGCCGCGGCGATAGCGCTGTATTTGAGATGGAACGCAAACACCACCGGAAGCATCGAGGCTATCACTTCACCCCGAGTGCCCGTGCCTGTTCCCAGTAGCAGCCACAGTAGCCAGATCGCCACCCCGACGATCCGTGGCAATATATTTTTGGAAACCAGGATAACCCAAAGGATCGCGTAGATCGAACCAACCTTTCCAATCTGGAGGATTTGCGCGACGTACGCGCCCCAATTGTAGTTAACGTTTCCGGTTCGACCGACGGTCCAGGCCACACCATGCCCGCCGCGGCCGGAGGTGAACTGATGATAAATCGCCGTGTACCACGGTTCCGAGGTGAACAGAAAAAACGGACAGATGCCAATCACGAACAGGATCAAGACTAGAATGAAGCCAATTCCCGACGTGCGGATGTCAGGCGTTTTTTCCATGAGCCGGACGAAAAATCGGCCCTTTCTGATATTCAGGCCGATCATCATGGAGCAGATAAACAGGATCGTGAAAAAAGCGGCCTTGGCCACTATCGCGTTGGTGAATCCGGTTTGCGCCGCTTTTTCCGGATTCATAAACCAGAATGTTAAATAGTCGAAGCAGAACCAAACCAGCGAACCGGCGTAAAGCACGACGCCGCCCAATCCCCATCGCTGGGTAAACATGAGCAGCTCACGCACCAGCAAAACCATGCAGACGATGGTGAGGAGCAGAAAGCTCATGTCGGTCAGGGGCGACAGTCCCCCCGCCATCCAGGCGATACCTGACAATCCCAGTGACGGAATGAGCAGCAACGGGGTCATTTTTGATCGACCCGGATCCGCCGCGGGAGCCGTGTAATCCAATGGCTCGGCGAGATCGCTCGCTCCGTAATCGTAATTTGTCGCGTATTGACTCATATCGCCTCTATCGGGAACGCCGCTCACACGCGCGATTTAAAGCACATTGGCACTCCGCCCCGGCAGCAGCAAATTATGCCGCCCACAAATACCAGTTGGATTTTTTCGCAAAAACGATGGCGGACGTTCAGTTTCGCTATCGGCAGTTCAGACTACCAAAATCGCCGTTTACGAGCCATCCAAACTCCAGGACGCTTCGCCGGGCCGAGTTGATGCATCAGCTTCATTTACCGGACCCTCGACGGCGGATGTAGCCGATGGCCTCTCTGACCCGCGATTTCGAGCAGGCTCGGCAGGCTGCCGCCATATCAGGCCAAAATGCCGCAGCGCTTCCCGCACGCCCTCGACAGGGTCAGCGGCGCGACGCCATAAATCGAGCATTGGCGCACATCCGGCTTTCATCTCGAGGTACCGATCCGTCTTGGTGACCTCCCATAGCGCATCGGTCATCGCTTCAACGCTGCGCGGCGAGACGATTAATCCATTCTCCCGATGCCGCACCAACTCAACCGCCGCTCCGACAACGGATGTCGCGATAATCGGTAATTCACATGCGATCGCCTCATTGATCACCAGCGCCCAGGGTTCATATTCGCTGGGATGCACCAGCACATCACATGCATGATAGGCAAGCACGGTCTCCTGAAATTGGAGGAATCCAAGCCATTTCACGCGCGGACGCGCCGTTTCGTTGAGGGACGCCTCCAGGGTCTTCCGGAGTGGTCCGTCCCCGGCGATCACAACATCCCATTCCGGGCGGGCCAGCGCCACGCGAGAAAACGCTTCCAACAGTACATCCACTCGCTTGATGGGGACCAGGCGCCCGCAATAGAGCAGCCGCTTGCGGTCCGGCGCGAGATTGTGTCTTTCCCGAAACGCGCTCACCTCTTGCTCATCGAAATTCGACAGCGATGCGTAATCCGGCTCGTAGGGAAAAAGAAATTCCGGCAAATTGTGGTCGAGATAACTCCGGAAATAGGCCCGGCCGCAAGTTCCCATCGGCATAAGTCCGGCGACCCGCCTCAGCACCCATCGCAAAAATGGCCGCTTGATGCGGCGTAAAAACCATGGCGTCCTCGTGTCAGCGAAGATATTCGAATCCGCCGCCAGGACCAGCGGAATGCCCATACGATAGGCCCAGCGGATCAGCAGCAATCTCGTCAGATCGTTGTATCCCAGGAGAATGATCATCTGAATTCCATGTTGAATCAGATGTCGTTGAATGTCGCGAAAGAGCCGGAAGTGCCGGAACGATATCGGCATCCCCGCGTTGATGTGGTTCTGAGCAAAGAAAACCGGATTCAGTTCCGCCCCAACGCGCATTTGCCACGGCATGCTCGGATTCGAGATCGTGTGCGTGAAAATATTGTAGACCGCAACACCCTCCAGCTCCCTGGCCATCCGCTGCTGCACGTGCAGACGATACGGCGTTGGTTCGTTTGAGATGACCGCCATCTGCACCCGAGTCGTGCTTTGCGGCGTTCCCGCCTCCGCTCGATTCACAAATTTGAATCGCTTTTGCTCCCGATTAAAGGCCTCCGCCATTTTCGGCGGGAGAATTACGGGCGTGCCAAAATTTTTCCGCGCCGCATCAATCTTGGTCAGTGAGGCCGCCAGCCATCTATCATTCGCTGCCACGCCCAAAAAGTCGCAGACTCTCTTCAGGGTTTGCTGTGGATTGGCGGTCAGCTCATCGTAGGTTATTTCCAGCAGCCGATCCCCGTGTCGGCTGCGCCAGCGATCAATTTCCCCGAGGCTGACGAGCCATTCATACGCGCCTTTGGACTCATAACTCTGGAGCAGCGGTATCTCGTCTGGAAAATAATTCGCACCCGAGCCATCGGTCGCAAGCGCCGTCCACTTGGATCCGCTGCGTCCCCACCATCGATTCAAGTCCCCCTTTCCCACGATCCCATAGCTTCGGTCGCGCGATAGCCGATCGATAGACCGCGCCACATCCACGCCATCGCGAACCAGGTGAATGAACTTGCAACCCGGAGTCAGCGCGTCCAGATAGCCGATCCGGCACGCATTGAACGGAGTCTTCTCCACCATCAACTTCGCCCTGGCCCGCTCCGCGCGATCAAGAAGCAACCGATTGAACCGTTTGCGGGAGCGGTCGCTGCACCGATCCGCGCCGAGCAGAAGCGTCGCGGACCCAATATGGTACAGATTGAGCACATCGATCGTCGGATCGATCGATGCCCAGAGATGATACGGCTCAAAAAAGTAGTAAATGTCGGGATGGCGTCTGAGCACCTCACCGCATACGGTCGTGCCTGATCGCCCGCATCCGATCAGGTATGCCGATGGAATCGTTGGCACGGACCCAGTCCCTGCATCGGCCTGGGCCACGCCTCGGTCGGCAGACCATTTCAGGGCGCCGTATTTGACCGCCCGCCCCGTTGCCTTGAGAAAACGATTCACCTGTCACAGACTCCATTGCCAAAATCGACCGTCGTCAAAACCCGACCCTTGTAATCATATGCCGCTCGGGCGATGGGAGGAACCCTGCCGGCTTGATACAATATTTCCAGCACAAAAGCCCGCGCCATGATCCGATTTTGCCCGTCGAATTCGGGCAAGCACCGTTTCTGACGTCGGCCTTGTCGCACCGGATGAAAGTTCTGCATGCCATTCCATCTCTCGACCCGGCAACGGGCGGACCTCCGATGGTGGCAACACGCATGGCTGCGGCACAGGCTGCGCTCGGCTACGAAATGCAGATCGTCGCGTATCGCTTTCCCAATGCCGACGATCGTGTCACCGCCTCCATCAATACAATTCCCAATATCGACGCGGTTAAGTTCCAATACCTGCCTCCGCTGACAAAACGGGAACGATTCCTTGCGGGCGGCGCTCGCCGCACGCTCTCCGGTGTCGTCCCAGAATTTGATTTGATTCACCTGCATGGTGTTTGGGATCCCCTCATCCACGTTGTCGCGAAACTTGCCATCGCCGCAGGCAAGCCGTTCGTTCTCACGCCGCATGGCATGCTTGACCCCTGGGCGATGTCGCAGCGCTGGTGGAAAAAGCAACTGGCCATGATGCTGGGATATCGCCATATGCTCAACAGCGCCGCGTTTCTCCATTTCCTCAACGCCGACGAGTGCGCGCTGACCAAACGGCTCAATCTGACCTCGCCCGGCCGAATCATCCCCAACGGCATATTCCTCCAGGAACTCGATCCGCTGCCGCACAGGGGAGTCTTTCGCGCTGCGCATCCGGAATTCGCCGATGCCAAATTGATCTTTTTCCTGAGCCGTCTGCATTACAAAAAGGGCCTGGATTTTCTGGCCGATGCGTTCGCCATCGTATCCCGTCATTTTCCCGATGCCCAATTGATTGTGGCCGGCCCGGACGACGGCGCTCAGACCGCGTTTGAATCGCAAATTGCCCACCTGGGAATTGCGTCGCGCGTTCATCTGGTAGGTCCTATTTATGCGTCGCAAAAGCTCGCCGCTCTGCGCGACTGCGATTGCTTTTGCCTGCCCAGCCGGCAGGAAGGCTTCAGCCTTGCCGTTACCGAAGCGATGGCCTGCGAGGCCCCGGTCGTCATCTCCACTGAATGCCATTTTCCGGAGGTCAACGAAGCCGGCGCAGGCGTCGTGGCCGAGCTGAATGCGCCGGCAATTGCCGCGGGAATTGAAACCATCCTGCGCGATCCAATCGCCGCGGCAAAAATGGGTCAGGCGGGCCGCGACCTGGTCATCAGCCGATTCACCTGGCCCAAAGTGGCCCAGCAGATGATCGAGAATTATCAGCAGGTTTTGGCCGGTCAAATGAGATAACTGGTCAAATGATGTAAGCGGCAATGTCACCCAGCCCCATGCGCGGGCGGCTATCCGACGTCGCGGGACCCACCAATTTATTATCAACGGCGAAGACAGCCCCGACCATGCGTTCGACGCGGCCTTCCTCGTCGATATACATTCTGCCTCGCGTGCTCACCCGCCGGAGTGTTCCGTCGCCGCAGATCACACGATGGGAAATCTCGTAGTCGCGGTGGTCGGCTCCGCTGCCCACCGACGCGAGGTGAAAAAACTCCCGATCCTCGGGATAAATATACGCGAAAAAACCCTCGTAGGTCGTCGCGAAATCGGCATTGGTCCGGCCGAAAATCACCGGAAGATTATGGGATTTCCAGAACGTTCCCCCTTTGACGTTCGCGTCCCAGCACGCCACTCCGGAAGAATCCAGCGAAAAATGCAGGCGGCCTTCACTTTCCTTTAGCGAACTTTCGGCGCGATGCCGGGCGAAATGTAGATAGCAGATAAGCGCGGCGAGAAACACAAATAAGGAGAGCCGTATGATATCGTCGGGATCGGAAATGCGAAAAGAGTTGTCTGGCGGCATAATCCACGCGCCGATCGCCGCGGAGAGCAGGGTCGTAATGATGGCCGGCGCGGTCCCGCCGCGCCATGCGGCGACGACAACACCCGCCAGGAAAAATGCCATGACCCCATGCCGCTGTAGATTCCGATCAACGTGATAAAGGACTTCGGTCGCTACGAGCGCCAATGCAACTACAATGATCGCCAAGAGAAAATGCCGCCCTGTCCGCCGGATTGCTGCACTCATGGTTTACACAAATAACGAAACCCGATCGCATGCATCCCCCGTATCACACCCTATTGTCCCGGCATTCTAAAATATATCGACTTTTTTGCAAGCAAATCATATTAATCCTCCAGAACGCGGCGTTTTAGAATCTTCGCGGCCGGACCGGTGACCACCTGATCGGACGGCACATCATTTGTAACCGTCGCCCGAGCGCCCACGACTGCCCGGTCGCCAATCGTAACACCCGGGCCGACAAACGCATCCGCTGCGATCCAAACCTCATCGCCAATCACGATGGGGGGTTTAATCAGGGGGAAACGCCGCGTTGTATAATCATGCGTACCGGCACAAATATGCGCATATTGACTGATCGTTGAGGCACGTCCGATCGTAATTTTGCCCAGCGAATAAATGATCGCGTAGTCGCCGATCACAACATCATCTCCAATATCCAGATTCCACGGAATCTCCACCGACGCCGTCGGCCGAACGCGGACACGCTTGCCAAGCTTCGCCCCAAACATCTCCAGCAAAAGCCGTCGCCATCCATACCAGTTGTGAAATGACATCCGGAACAAACTCGCTCTGACGATCATCCACAAGGCGCGTTTGATGTTTTCCATGGGTTTCCAGGGACTGGCTTGGATTTTTCGGCCTCGTGTCGGCGAATGGGAAGGCGCTGCTTTAGCCGCCAGTACAATTTGCGGGGGGGGGACTGAATCGCTCGCGGGCTGCTCCAGTTTCGGCGGCGGTGCCGCGAGCGGCTTGGGAGGCAACACAACTTTCGGCGCGGAGTTCATCTCCCCTGAAGCGGCCCCGCCTCCCTCCGCCACCGCAAGGCCCTCTATTCCCGCCGGCGCTTCGCCGCCTGTGCGGACCAGTTCATTGTATTTGGCACGAATGAACAATTCGTACGTGCTGATGAAAAGGCAGAGTGTCAGCCCGGGCCGGCGATCCAGGATTCCGCCGCGGAGGAAATACATATAAACAAATCGAAAAAACCAGGGCAACGCCAGCTTAGGCGCGACGCAATATTTGATGTACCGCCGCCGCGCCACGCGGTCGTTTACAAATCGCCAGAAACCCGGCCATCTTTCCCGATGCTGGTAAATCTCTAACGCTTCAAGAGTCGAATATCGATTGTGCTTGGCGATGAAATGCTCAAGCCCGCGCCGGTCCTCATGTCGAAGCAAATGCCGCAAATGCCCGGTCGGCCCGTCCACAATCATATGCTCATGAACGTTGCGTTCTTCATATCGCGCGATGCCACGCTTAAAAAGCCGCAAATTCCAGGCGGGGAAATATGCGCAATGGTGAATCTCGCGTCCCATGAAGACGGTGACGCGATTCAGAAAAAATCCGCCTTCCCGAACATTCTGCACCGGCCGCGAAGCCACCTCCAAAATTTCATCCTTCAGTGGCGGCGTCACCGATTCATCCGCATCAAGAATCAGTATCCAGGGCGACTCAAACGGCAAATTGGCCAGCGCCCAATTCTTCTGCCGCGCATACCCTTCCCATGCCTTTTGCACCACAACCGCCCCATACTCCCCGGCAATCTCCCGCGTCCGGTCGGTCGATCCGCTATCCACGACAAAGACACGGTTTACCCACCCCTGAACGCTTTGCAGCGTATGGGGAAGGTTCAGGGCCTCGTTATGGGTCTGAATCAGGACATCAATCATGGGTGTGCCGCCACGTGTTCCATATATATCGGAAGTATGGCCATTGGTCATTTGTAACTGGCCATTTGTTATTGGCTTGATGACGCGGGCTCATTCTTCGCCTTTACAAATGACCAATGGCAAATGACAAATGATTACATGCGAATCCTTCACATTACCGCCGGCTCCGACGCCGGCGGCATCAGCCGCTATCTCTATGACCTGTGCAGCGCCATGCAATCTGCCGGGCATCAGGTCGCCATCGCCGGCCAACCGGGCCCCTGGCACAACATGTTCCGCGCCGCCCCATGGCCCTGGATCGAAGCCCCCATCAAGGGTGGCCCGCTCGGCCTACTGAAAGCATCCCGAATCCTCCGGCAACATCTGGAACAGAATCCCGTCGATCTCATCCACACCCATTACCGCAAAGCCACCCTCGTTGCTCGCCGGCTGCAAAAAAATATCAACGTACCGATTCTTTACACCCTTCACCTCTCCCATATCCCGCTGGGCGGACCCTGGCGATGGCTCACCGATTTCGGCGATCACACCCACGCCGCCGCCAGCGAAGCACGTGATTGGCTTATCGAAGATGCCCGAATCCCCACGCAGCGCATCTCCCTAATTCCCCATGGCGTGCATACAGAACGATTCCCCGTTCCCACCGCCGCTGAGAGACAAGCCGCCCGCGCAACGTTCAGCCTCACCGAAGACAATCTGGTCGCCCTTTACCTGGGCAGGCTCGAAGACCCAAAAAACGAATCCTGGCTTGTTGACCTCGCCGCCATGAGCAAAGATTCCCTGCCCGGCCTGCGCGTGCTGATGGCCGGTGACGGCCCGAATGAGATTAGTATTCGACAGCAGCTCGATCGCCAGGGTCTTGAAGACCGAGTCTGGATGCTAGGCCATCGGGAGCCCCTCCCACTGTTGCAAGCCGCCGACGCGATGCTTTTGCCGTCGCAGCGTGAGGGATTTTCATACGCCTGCGCCGAAGCGATGTGCGCCGGCGTGCCTGTTCTCCGCACCCGCACCAGTGGAACCAAAGAGTTGATCGTCGAGGGAACAACCGGCCGATCCGTCCCGATCGATCGCCAGGCATTTCTAAACACCGCCGTTGAATTTCTTTCCGATAAATCAGCGCTCCAGCGAATGGGCATCGCTGCCGCCACACGTATCCGGCGTGATTTCACATTCAATCGCCAACTCACCGAGACAATAGCGATGTACACGCGCCTGACAGTGCCGGGTCGTGGCCGCCCAGCTTAAGCAGCAAGGCCGCAAAAATCTCTGGACAGTTGCATGGACCACGGCAGGCGGCATAATTCCCGCCAGTGAAAAAACCCGCCATCTTCTTTGATCGTGACAATACGCTCATCGCCTGCGACGGCTACCTAGGCGATCCAGCCGCCGTCCGCTTGATTCCCGGCGCCGCCGCCGCCATCGCACGGGCACATGATCTCGGCTTCGCCGTCATCACCTTCAGCAATCAATCCGGCGTCGCACGCGGCCTGTTCGACGAAACTGCCCTCGTGGCCGTCAACGAAAAGATGGCTCAGCTTCTCCTTCAGGAAAATCGCCGCGCCAAGATCGACCGCAACGAATTCTGCCCATTCCATCCCGAAGCGACGATCGAAAAATATCGGAAGGACAGCGACCTGAGAAAACCAAAGCCCGGCATGATCCTCTCCGCGGCTGCCGCCCTCGATCTGGATCTCCGCGTTTCATGGATCGTAGGCGACGCCCCGCGCGATATCGAAGCCGGATACGCCGCCGGCTGCCGCACAATTCTTGTCAGCAACCCGGCCCTTTCCCCATCGCCCGCAACGCTTCAGCCCAGTTCCGTCGATCCCGACGAAACTGTCTCCAGCCTGGGCGAAGCGATCGAGGTCATCGCAGCCACCGCCGACGAAGACGACGAGCCGGCCCAAATCTCGAATCCAGGGGTGGAAGGGGAACTCGCCCGCATCGAACATCTCCTCCAGCGGCTCCTGGATCAGGTCCGCCGGCAAAGCGAACACCCAGCGGATTTCTCACTAGGCAAAATGCTTGCCGGCGTCACCCAGATCCTCGCCATCGCCCTGGCTGTCGGCAGCTATTTTTACAAACCGGTCGGCGAACCGCTCATGCCGATGCTCGTGGCAATATTCCTGCAGATACTGACTATCTCGCTCTTGGTCATGGGCCGCGAGAAATAAATTTCAGTTGATGTCACAATCGAAACCACTCAGCTTCCGTATTTCACGCTGCACCCATACGGCTTAGTCTGCGGCGTACTGACAGGCTTGCCAGATAAAATCTCGTCCAATGCCTGCTGCACATAATTCACCTTATCGCTACTCTTGTCCCCGTCGGGATCATTATCAATCGCCCCCTCATACACCAGCGTCCCGTCAGTGGCGATGACAAACATGTCCGGCGTGTTTGTCGCGTGATAAGCCTTGCCCGTGCTTCCGCTGGAATCGTTCAGTTCTGGATAGGAAATATCCTGTGCCGCGGCCCACTGTTTGTCGGAATCATTCGTGGCAGAGTGGCCGGAATTGATCGCTAGCCAGACAACGCCTTTGTCCTGGTATCGGCTCGAGAGCGTCGTCATGGTTTTTTCCTTGTATTGCCGCTGAACGAACGGGCAGTCCGGATTCGTCCATTCCAGCACGACGATCTTCCCGGCGAAATCATGCAGGCTGACGCTCTTCCCGTTCTGGTCCTGCAGCATAAAGTCCGGCGCCTTCGCCCCAATGCTCGCCGTCGAGTCTATTTGATCCCCGGTGCAGTTCTGCCCAACCAACGCAATCGACGCCAGCACCAAAAGCGACGCGGCCGCATAAATCTTATTTCGCACAGATGCCTTCTTTGCAAAAAGAACTTCTAAGACCAATGTCTCGGGACGTTAGTGATTGTTGGCGCTGCCCGCCCCTAAGACAAGCGAAACATTCATGCCCCGGTGTTTTCCGTCGTGGCTCATATATCCCACAACCGCCTGTAACGTCGCGGGCGGCGGGGCTTTCCCAGCGAGCGCCTGAACATTGAAAGTAATCGTTGTTGTTTGGCTGATCGTTTTCACCTGGGTGCTCGAAATGTTATAGTTGTCCAAACTACCCGGAAGAAACTCAATCGAATCCGGCGCGGCTTCCTGCCAGGTGATGCCAATCTCGCAGTCGCCATTTTTGTCGGCCTTCGTCCGCACCGTCGCGACGTTGTCCCCATCGACAGGCACCTGGCTGATCCAGTCATTAAACAGTTCCTCATTCGCCGGACTAGCCGCAGCGGACGAGCCAAGATTCAGATCCACCGTTTCCTTCCCCGGAATACAGACGTTCGAGCAGACCAACCAGGAAGCCGCTGCCCGGAAATTGCCTTGGAAATCGGCGGGTAAATTCGCCGGTGGCATCACCCGCGCCAAAAGCAAAACAGAATTCTCATACCCGAACGCCACAATATTCCCCGGCTGATCAAATCGGTGAGGCGTCGGATACTGTAGCGGACCCGCGATGAATCCATCCGGAAGCACAAACGTCACTCGCGTCGGAAGCCCGGCATCACCCGGATTTTTCCAGTACACATGCCATCCCGGGTCGACTGTAAGCCGCACCCCCAGCCAAAACGGCTTCCTCGCCTGGATGGCCGAGACATTTGTCAGAAGTTCCGCTTGGACATGAGCCGCCGCCGATGCAGTCGTTGCCATCAGGCATAGTAAAACCATCGCACCCAACGTTTTCATGATCGCCATAAGCCAATCCTAGGTTCGAGGCCGTATGCAGACTAGCACTTCCACGTTTCCTCCGCCTCCCCTAATCGGCGACCGGACGCTATTTTCCCAAACCCACCCTGCCCCCTCGATATCCCCCCGAACCTTCTCAACCACCGAATCCACCAATTCCTCGGGTACCACGCCTTTGCGCAAAATCGCCGGATCGGCCTCGTAATGCGGCTTGACGAGACTCACGACGGTGCCGCCGCCCGCCAGAATTTTTCGCGCATTGGGCAGAATATTTTTTTGCCGCGTCCAACTGATATCAATGGTCACGATCCCCACAGCCTCCGGAATCAGCACATGCATCGCATTCGTCCGCTCCATGACGATCACGCGCGGATCCTTCCGCAGCGTCCAATCCAGAACCCCGTACCCGGTATCAACCGCATACACCCTGGCCGCCCCGCTCTGCAGCAGACAATCGGTGAACCCGCCGGTGCTGCATCCAAGATCGGCGCAGATTTTCCCCGTGGCTTCGATTCCAAAAAATGTCAGGGCGTGATCGAGCTTCAATCCGCCGCGCGAGACAAAATCCGCCATGAGGATATTGTCATTTGTCACTCGTCATTTGTCATTTGCGGCAACAGGCCCGATCATTTTCAGCAACTTTTCCCCGTCGTCCTCCCAAAACCGCAAAGACAATTCCGCCCGCCAAATCGGCAGCGAAATTCCACTGGCTATTTTGGAAAGCTTGACCCAATCCTTATCGGTCACAACCAGCATCTCCGCCCCGGCGGACAAAGCCTCGCCAGTGATCTCGGCAACATCCCGCTCGCGATAATCAAAATGATCTCCAAACGCGCGCGTCCCGACGCAAGCGCCGCCGGCTGTTTCCAGCCGCCAGAAAAAACTCTCCGGACTTCCGAGTCCGCAGAACGCAAAATACCGTTTGCCCGCCAGCGAATAAAGCGGCATCGATTCGCCGCCAGCAGAGCGCAATTCCTGTATCACATGATCGGCCCGAAAGATTGCCGCACGCTCATTATGCTTCCGAATCACCCCCGAAATATTCGCGATTTCCGCCTCATCTGCCTCATCGGCATGGGTGACAACAACAGCGTCCGCGCGTGCCAATCCGACCAGCGGCTCGCGCAACATCCCGCGCGGAAACACGCGCTCGCCTCCAAACGGCTCACGCGCGTTGATCAGCACGATCTCAAAATCCCGAGCCGCGCGGCGATGCTGCATCCCATCATCCAGAATGAAAACCGTCGTCTCGGGATGCTGCTGCAACGCGCGAATCGCTCCATGCCGTCGGTCGCCATCGGCAATCACCGGCGCATCGCCCGCTGCGAGCAACGCCTGCTCATCACTCAATCCCGCAGTGGTCGATTTATATCCCCTGAGCAGAATGCATGGCCGCTGCTCCTTCAGATTCGCGGCAAGCCAGCGCACCACCGGCGTCTTCCCCGTACCGCCCGTCGTGATATTTCCCACGCTGATCGTCGGGCGGCCCAGAGCATGGATCGGTAGAATCTTCGCGTCATACAACCCATTGCGCGCTCGCATGATCGCTGCATAAATCGGCTCCGCGCAACTCGCCGCGATCCGCGAGACCGAGCGCGCGCGCCGCATTGCGCGTCACCGCGGTAACGGCTTCCTGTGCCGTGAGACCGAACAGAACGCAGGCCATGTTCAGCACCGTCGGGAGCGTCGTGACCGGCGAGGTGCCGGGGTTGCAGTCGGTCGCGAGTGCGATCGGCACGTCGTGCGCACGCAGCGCGTCGACGGGGGGCTTTGCGGTTTCGCGCAGATAGTAGTATGCGCCCGGTAGCAGCACCGCGACGGTGCCGCTGTGCGCGAGTGCGGCCACGCCGGCGTCGGTGGTGTGCTCGATGTGATCGGCCGAGAGCGCGCCGAATCGTGCCGCCAGTGCGGCTGCGCCCGTATCGGCGATCTGATCGGCATGCACCTTGACGTCGAAACCGAGCGCGCGTGCGGCTTCGAATACGCGCGCCGTTTCTGCCGGCGAGAACGCAATCGTGTCGCAGAAGACGTCGACGGCGTCGGCGAGTTGCTCGCGCGCGACGCGCGGCAGCATCTCGTCGCACACGAGCGCGACGTATGCCTCGCGCCGGTCCGCGTATTCGGGCGGAACGACGTGCGCGCCGAGGTTCGTCGTTCGAATAGTGATGCCCAGCCTCGTACCCAGTTGCCGTGCGACGCGCAGCAGCCGCAACTCGGTTTCAACGTCGAGTCCGTAACCGGACTTGATCTCTATCGTCGTCGCCCCGGCGGCGATCATCGCGCGCACGCGCGAAGCCGCGTCACGGTACAGGGTTTGCTCGTCGGTCGCGCGCGTCATCGCCACGGTGTGCGCGATCCCGCTACCGCTACCCGCTGCCGCTGCGTAGCTCTGGCCTGCGACGCGCCGCTCAAAATCTGCGACGCGGTCGCCGCCGAAGATCACGTGCGTGTGAGGGTCGATCAGTCCCGGCGTGATCCAGCGTCCGCCCGCATCGATCGCGCGTTCGGCGAGCCGTCCGGGTGCATCGGGCAGATCGGCGCGGCGCCCGATCCAGGCGATCCGACCGTCGCGCGTCGCAAGCGCACCGTCCTCGATCGCGCCGTACGGTGCACCGCCCGCGACCATGGTCGCGAGATGCGCGTTGTACCACAGCGTGTCGAAGCGGCTCACGCTTCGGCCGGCGGGATGCCGCGCGGAATACTGCGCAACGCAATGAGGCCAAGGGCGAGCGCGCACGCGAGCAGCGCGCCGGTGGGCAGCCACGGATACCGCTCGCCGACCGGTCGCGGGTCGCGATAGCCGGCGTTCGCAGCAGGCTTACCCGTCGACGCATCGGCGGCGCTCCATCGTTCGTGCGCGAGCCGGGCGGCGAGGTCGTACGTCGGCGCGGCCGCGTTCGGATTCCCCGACAGCAGCCGGCGCGACCCGCCGCCGGAAAAAACGATCGCGTGCGGGCGCACGAGCAGCGCCGGTCGCAAGCCTCGCACCGGTGCGTCGTCACCGTTCTGCACGCTGACCCGGACGTACCGCGCCGACGCCTCGCTGAGGCTGATCGTCGTGTGCGCGCCACCTTGGACGAAGTGGGCGATCGTCCCGTCGCCGGCGGAGGACCATGTTTTTGCATCGTCGCTCGTTTCGACCGAGACGTGGCGCTCGTATAGCGCGCCTCCGTCGCTGAAGCTTACCGCAATCGCGCGCACCGGAACGGCGACGGCGAACGTCCACGTCTGCGCGTGCGCCGGGCCGTCGTCGCTTTCGCTTGCCGCAACGGGAACGGTCACCAGTGACGGCATCGGAGCGGGCTGCGGTGCGCCGGCGGCTGGTGGCGGAACGGGAGTAGAAGGGGCAGCCGCTGCGGATGGCGTTGCCGGAGCCGCCGCGGCCAGGTCGGCGCGCAGCGAGGCGGAGTCGTGCTCGAGACGGCGGAGTCGAGCATCGAGCGCGGCGTAGAGTTCTGGTTCCATACGTTCAGCCTAGCTCTCGCGCCGCGCGACGGCGTCCGTAGTTCTACCGAACCGCGGGCGGAACGGACGACGCGCACGAAGCGACTCGGGTGCGAGTCGTGGCGCCCTGGGCGTTCTTGCCGGCGGGTTGGGCCCCGGACGTGCTGTTGGAGATCGCACCGGACGGTACCCTGCTCGAGGTGCGCCCCGGTGCGACGGTGCGCGACGCCCAGGTCCTCGACGGCCCGGTCGTACCGGGCATGCCCAACCTGCACTCGCACGCGTTTCAGCGCGCGCGAGCCGGTTTCGCCGAACGGCGCGGTCCCGGCGGTCAGGACGATTTCTGGTCGTGGCGTGAGACGATGTACGCATTTGCCGCGCAGATCGAGCCGGAGATGTTGTTCGAGCTCGCGCGCGACGTCTATCGCGCGATGCTGCTCGCGGGCTACACCGCGGTCGCCGAGTTTCACTATCTGCATCGTGCTCCCGACGGTGGCTGGTACGCCGACAAAGCCGCGATGTCGCTCGCGCTCGTCGCGGCGGCCAAAGCGGCCGGGATCGGGGTCTGTCTGCTGCCGGCGCTCTACGCGCACGGCGACGCCGGCGCGGCACCGCTGCTCGCGCAGCAGCGCCGATTCGCGACCGGTGTCGACGACGTGCTCGAGATCGCTGCGGCCGTTCGTGCAACGCATGCGCACGATCCGGACGTCGTGGTCGGCGCGTGCGCGCACTCGCTGCGCGCCGTTACGCCGGACGAGTTGCGCGCGCTGGTCGACGGCGCGCCG
>PMAK01000146.1 GCA_003153655.1 Phycisphaerales bacterium | reverse complement strand
ACCTCCTGCATTGCATTTGATTTGTATTAGTAAGCCGAGCCAATTCACTCTAGAATTTGCAATAAAACGTTGCCCAGCGCAGCACGTTGCTTATGATTAAATCCATGCCCCAATCCCCTCAAAATCAAAAATCCCCAACCGCTTTTACTCTCGTAGAACTCCTCGTAGTCATCGGCATCATCGCCATCCTCATCTCCCTCCTCCTCCCCGCCCTCAACAAAGCCCGCGAACAAGCCAACTCCATCAAGTGCATGTCCAACCTCCGCCAGATCTCCCTCGGCCTGGTCGCCTATACCGCGGAAAATAAAGGCTTTATCATCCCCTCCTACAATCTCCCCCATACCCCCGGCGCGCTCACAAACTTCACAGCACCCCCCAACACAATCATGGACGGCTGGCCCAGCATCCTCGACCGCGACGGCTTCGTCCGCTCCAACTCCCAAAACGCCAACACCGCCTTCTATTGCCCAGACACAGTAGACAACAACGGCATGGTCAACGGACAAACCGGAACCAACGGCGCCAATTCCCGCGGCTGGATCGAATGGCCCATGACCTTCGCCGGCCCAACAGGCGGCGACAGCGACCCCCAAATCTCCACCACCTGGCCCGACCAAAACTTCAACAAAATCATCCGCTCCAGCTACTGGATCAACGCCTACAACCCCATCGGCGGCCCAATCTCCTCTGCCCAAACCATCCCCCAAAACGATCTCTACTACACCGCCTCCGTAGGCTTCGGCCCCGACAACCAGGGCAACTTCATCAACCTCCACAAATCCACCAACATCAAACACTCCTCGCTCCTGGTCGTAATAGCCGACGGCGTATACATGGGCCGACAATCCGTAGACCAACTCAAAATGACCAACAGCCGCATAGGCTACCGCCACATAGGCCCCGCCGGCGCCAACACCCAAGCCAACGTCGCCTTCGCCGACGGCCACGTAGAATCCCTGACGGGCAACCAAGCCCCATGCTCCTACGCCAAAACGACAAGCTACGCCGGCAACGGCGGCACAACAACCCTCGCCCAACAAGAACAAATCAACTTGGCAGGCCCCACGGTTTATCCCGACCCCGCCGCCGCCCTGGCGATTTTCTTCAGCGCAAATCCCGGCGCAAACTAATCGCACTCATTTCGCACACCTGTTTAGCCGCGTCGCTTGCGACGCGCGTTTCTTTACCGGCGTTAGTCCCGAAAAGGCCCACCAGATCGTAAACAGGCAAGCCAACAGCGCCCAAGGCGGCAACGCATCCCCATATACGAGCCACCGCATTCGGCCGTCACGAACACTGCAACCGAAAATAATCTTCCATATTCACATTCGTTCGCGAAGTCCCTTCAGTAGGTGGTAGGCACGGCAGTACAATAGCGAAACAAATGCGCAACAACCCTCCTCACCCCGGCGAGATCATCCGAGAACTCTGCCTCATCCCGCTAGGCCTCTCCGTCACCGCCGCCGCCAAGGCCCTCGGCGTCACCCGCAAAACATTGTCCGAATTACTCAACGGCAAATCCGGAATCAGCCCCGAAATGGCCATCCGCCTCTCTCTCGCCTTCAAAACAACGCCCGAGTCCTGGCTAAGCCAGCAAATGCAATACGACCTATGGAAAGCCCGCTCAAAACTCAAAAAACTAAAGGTCTCGACCATCGCCGCATAATCAGCAACAATCCCGGTATGAACTGAAGAAGCCCAGCACTCGTTTAGCCGCGTTGCTTGCGACGCGCTGAGCTTTGTCGAAGTGCGACGCGCGTTTCTTCATCGGCGTCAGTCCCGAAAAGGCCCACCAGACCGTAAACAGGCAAGCCAACAGCGCCCAAGGCGGCAACGCGTTTTCATATACGAGTAAAGGCATTCGGCCGTCACGAACAATGCAACCGAAAGAAATCTTCTGAATTAATTTCCGTCTGCGACATCCCTAAAGTTGCTGACCTCCACGTTGACACCCATAACGTATCAGGTTACAATGGCACTTAGAAAAATGATCCAGTCATTCAGGCACAAAGGGCTGGAAAAATTCTTCGATTCTGGCAAGACCTCGGGAATCCGCCCCGATCATGCCAAAAAACTTCGCCTGATTCTTGCCCGGCTCTCCGTTTCACAAAAACCGGGCGACATGGCGCTGCCAGGCCTGAGGCTCCACCCCCTCAAGGGCGGCTTGAAAGGCTATTATGCCGTCGACGTAAGCGGCAACTGGAGAGTGATCTTCCGATTTGACGGCCAAGACGCGGCCGATGTCGATTACGTCGATTATCACTGAGGCAAAAATTATGAGCTTCCAAATGCATAATCCTCCTCATCCCGGCGAAATCATCCGAGAACTCTGCCTCANNCCGAAATGGCCATCCGCCTCTCCCTCGCCTTCAAAACGACGGCCGAGTCCTGGCTGAACCAACAAATGCAATATGACCTCTGGAAGGCTCGCTCGAAATTCAAAAAGCTCAAGGTGTCGCCCATCGCCGCTTAGCTAAGCAGCGTCTGCGTTTCATTTCCCTTTTGGAATCGCAGCTTCATATGGAATTGGTGGCTGTTTTCTTGGCATTCGTGGTGCGTCAGGCTTCGCGATCCTCGTCGTCTTCGGCATTAATTTCCTCTTCCTCCTCCAAATCGACCGGCGTTAGCATCCCGTGCCGTACTGCGGCGGCTCCGACGACATAGATATCCGGAAGGTTTTGGACTGTCTCCCATTCATTCTCTGTTAAGGCAGCCACCGGCACTCTCAGATAAGCACCGCCACGACTAGCCCACATTGAAACCTGAGCCTTGCTGACTTGCATCCTCACGCATGCTTGATCCCTAACGCGGGAACAGCCGAGCAACTCCTTCATCCCGTCNNTTTCCGGCGGTTCGAGTACACGCCAAAAACAGCCTTCCTCAAGGTCGCGGACATTGAGCGACGACATCGAAGACATAGCATCCTTTGCCATACAGCAAAAACCACCTAGCCCTCCCGCCCATCAAAACTCCATAGAGTATTCCGCGCGTCGCCGACTGTCGAGTGCCGCTAGATACATTTTGCCATCCGAATATTAAAATGTCTNNAAACCTCGCGGCGGAATTTCACGTCCTCTCGATTTTGCACCGCCTCGGATTGGATGCGAACTTGACCCTTGGCAATAAGAAGTCGGTGGACATCGCGATCATCCGTACTGCGGGTGAGGCCTACACGGTTGACGTGAAGGGGCTTGCGGGAACAACATCGTGCCCGGTCGATAATTTTCGCACAGCAAGGATCGGACACTTCCTCGCACTCGTTTGCTTTCGCGGGAAAATAGGCGATCCGAAGGAGGCTCCAGAAACATACATTGTCCCTTCAACAGAGTTGGAGGCCCTGATGTACAAAGCGAAGGGTGGTCGTCGGGTGGTCCAGGTTTCGACGATGCGACACAAGGGAATGAAGTATCGGGACGGCTGGAATCAGTTCATGTAGGCTCAACGCGGAAAGGGTGACGATGTTCAGGGAATCATACAAATTATACTGGGGCTGCTTATCTCACGTTGGTTCGAATGGACGCACTTACGGCCTTGGCTGTGCGATTTCGCCGCATCATGTTCTGACGGCCGCCCACGTGATTTCCACCGCAATTACAGAAGACCCACCGCCAATGGCAACCATGGGAACAAGTATATTCCGCGCTGAGGTGGTTTTTAACGACGCTGAACTTGATCTTGCTGTCTTGCGAACGGGTGTCGCGGTTTATGAACATAAGTCTTGTCATCGTCTACCTGCCAGATTTCCTCTCATTTCGACGGCAATGCCGACGCCAGGAACGTCCGTTGGTTTCATGGGGTCGGTGACGAGACCCGAAACTGACGCAGACGATCGAGAGGATATTGGTCTAATCACCGGAGCCCTTTCGTTTCTGGTAAAGGAAAGTCAATCTGGACTGCGGCTAGCGATCTCGGGTGGATTTGCTCAAGAAGGTTTCAGTGGAACTGCCGTTTTTGACCAAAAAGGAGATTTGCTTGGCGTAATGGTTCAAACTATGCAATTTCGGGCTGGCTTAAGATCCAGAGTTCCTTATATGGTCAATATGCCAATCATGGCCGCCATCTCACCCATAGCCGACAAACTCCAGAAGATAATTTCTAGCGATACCTGATGTACGTTTTGTGAACCTTTCAATTACCCACATCTTCG
>PMAK01000193.1 GCA_003153655.1 Phycisphaerales bacterium | reverse complement strand
GTTATGGCTCTGTCCGTGCCGCAGTCTGGCGCAACATGGTGGACAACGGCAACGCCAGTCGGCCCTCGTACAGCGTCACCTTTAGTCGATCATACAAGGATGGGAATCACTGGAAGGATACTTCGAGCTTTGGGCCGGACGACTTGCTTGTTCTGGCAAAAGTCATGAATGATGCGCATACCTTCATCCATCAGTGCCGCGCGAAGGATGCGACGGAACCGCCCGGCGAGATTTGAAGAGAAACAACGCCGCTAAGTTATGGAACCGCTCCTGCCCACGCACCGATTCCCATACCTGTCTTTGTGCGGTCGCAACTGGGTGTTGTGGCGCTTGCGACGAAATTCCTTCCCGCAGATACGGCATTCAACTGTGTACCGGCATTCGCTTGCTCGCGATGCGTATTTGGAGCCAGAACGGCCCTCGAAATAAAGCGACCCCGTCGTTTCTCCAGCTTTGGTGATCTCGACCGGGCACTTGGGCTCAAATACTTCGGTGGTGTTTAGAATCCGTTGCATCTTGGCGGCAACAAGCGACTTGATTCCCGGACCAGAGGAACCACCTGTACGGTCATACACATAGAAATATTCCTTGGCGATGCCGTCTCGACGCATTTTGTAGGTCAATGAATAGGGCTCTACAATGCGACGTTTTCCGTCGTATACGATGTCGAGCAAAGTCATCGTGTGGCCAGCCTCCATAATAGGGTTGCGCAACGATGACGGGAAAAACTCGACCTGTCGCTGGCTGGCGGTGACGTTTGTGAAAAGCTCGTTAATGAATTCCTGAAAGGCTGTCCCGGCCCTGTTAAAATCGATCCTACTCCGGACTGGACAGACGATATATTTGTCCCAAAGGATTTGGAAAGCGAGCAGCGGAAGGTCAAGGAAAAGACCCTTGGCAATCCCTGGGCTGCCTTGAAAGATCGTCTTGCGAAGGAATGTACTCACGATCTCTGTGCGATTTACAGCAAAATCGGGATGGATGATCGT
This sequence comes from Phycisphaerales bacterium, assembly GCA_003153655.1. Lineage (GTDB taxonomy): Bacteria > Planctomycetota > Phycisphaerae > Tepidisphaerales > Tepidisphaeraceae > PALSA-1353. The sequence goes on along the minus strand of PMAK01000193.1, from coordinate 7,882 downwards.
AGAGTAGATTAGATCAAACAGATCGGCGACATGACGCCGCTGTAGGAGGCATTTCATCTTTGATGCGAGCTGTTCTTCGAGCTTGACGCAACGAAGTTCCGCCTGGCACTCTTGAAAGTCAGAATAGGCGTGAATCAACCGCCGCGCTTGCACGGGGAGGTATAGGCGGTCCCACTCCGTCACGTCCATGCGGACGCTAATCGTCATGGAGCTTTCTTGGCCGTAGAAATCGCGGAAGTAGACTCTTGCTTCGACGATCTCCAGGTCGTCATCAGCGCCGCGCTTGGCGCGTGAAATCGTCCGAGACGTATCGAATTGCACACCAGCCGCGCGGCGAACGAACTCACACGCCCGGTTCAACTCCGTCGCGAGCCAGTCTGTCGGAATATTTCGGTTGGCAGAAAAGTCGAGATCGCCGGAATATCGACCGAATGGAAAGTAGCCCTTACGAAGGGAATTGCCACCCTTAAGAACCAAATGCTGGCCAAGTTGGCTTTGCGAGTACACGGCGCAAAGCAGCCAGCCGAATACATAGTCGCGCTGCACGTTCGACGTATGAACGCCGAGTTCCGCGCTCGTCCGGTCGATTTCTTCTTTTCCAATCATTCGGATTTACCTGTCCAAGCGCGACATCGCGTCGGCTAGCGAATATTTCGCCTTTCGCAACCGCTCAGCCAGATAAATATGATGTTCCTGCAGATGTCCAATGGTTGTTGGATCTGCCGACACGAGCAGGTCGTCAATCTCTTCTATCGCCGCAGGCAACGTGAGCCACGGAACCTCTCCAGCCACACCAAGAAGCCTCTTTGCAAGAACGACATCACAAGTCATGCAGAAGTTAGGGTCGAGCACCCCCGGCATTTCCGCATGGATCAGCCGCATTCCCAATTTCCGAAGTCGGCTATCTTCCAGTTTCTTCAGATGCTGAATCCTTGCCTTCCAAGGAAGTCGATGAAACTGTTCGATCAGCCTCATATCCTCATTTGACGTGAACTGGGCATAGATTTGTTCCTCAACATGCTCCGACGTTTCTCGTTCGTCGCGCGTCTCTTCAAACGCCGTGATCAGGCGGTTACGCAGTCCGGTATCGGAACTCAAAAGTTCTGCGCGTCTCTCAAGTTCCGCCTCTCCAAGCTCTCGCCCTAACGCAATATCTGGTGCATCGAAGGCTGCCATCAAGAACGGCGCTGCGTTGATGCGAATACAACGGACAGGCTTCGGTAATTCTCGGAGACGATCCCCCAGCTCTGAGTCGCTCAATTCAGCAAGTGCGCCTGGATCCACCACCAGGTTGAACACATAATGTTCAGAATTGTTATCCGCGTTAACTCCCAAGCGAGTAACCAGCCAGGAATATGCCTTACCGAAGTAGAAATCCGAGAGAGAAAATACCTGCTCGCTTTCTATGAAATCTTTCACCGCGGCCTTTTTGCTAAAACGCATAGCCGTCGACCAAACTTCCGGCGCTCTTTCAAACAGCAGCGTGGCCAAACACAAGGTCGCCTCAACGTCCCCCATCGCATCGTGCGCGTCGGAGTGATCAAATCCATTGGCGGGCGCAAGCTCGGCCAACTTGAAAGTTTGCTTTCCTTCCGTATCGCATGGGATGGTGATCGCACCCGGCGCAAAGAGCGATGCGGCTCTCGCGATTCGCATTACGTCTGCACGTGTGTTGCCGTCGCAGTTGGTGAGATAAGGATGATGAAGCGACTGATAAAGAGCTTGTCGAAGAAAATGCTCGTCAAAGTCGATAGAGTTGAATCCAGCAAAATTACTGGGCGACCATGATTTCAGTTTCTTATGGATGGCACAGACCATCTGATAATGACTCGGTAACGACTCATCCGTGAGTTGAGCTACCGTGATGCCTGTGACCTGCATTGCTGTCGGTGCGGGGACGATGTGCGGCATCAATCTGCATCGAATTTCAAACCTTTCAAGTTCTTTCAGGTCCTCGTCAGTTCGGATCGCAGCAAATTGCAGAATTTGCCCAAACGGTGCGTCTAGCCCGGTGGTTTCGGTATCGTAGAAAACCAAGCTCATACTGCACCTTCATAGTCAACCTTATGCAGGCAATTTGCCAATCCTGAATTCCAGCATTTGCCTACTGACTCGAAATTTCTTCGCCAGTTCTTCCAGCGGCTTGTCGTCGTCAATATCGAAAGTCTTCCCCTCCATCAGCTGAACTAGCAAGGTTTCGGGAATCAACAGGTGAGCGGCAAACGTGTTCGCTTCGATCTCTTTCCTGTCTGTTCCTTGCGCGGCAACAACGCCCCGCATCATTATCGGAAATTTCTTGTCGACATGGACAGAGGCAGTCAGAAAGGTCTTATGTAATTCAAGATGTCCAATCTCGTGCGCAATCGTGAATCGCTGCCTGTTGGGATGGTGGAGCGAATTAATACCGATGATTGGAACGTCGTCCTTGATGTAAATCATTCCGGACAGCTCCTCGTCCAACGGAGAAAAGCGGACCACGGCTCCGAGTGACTTGGCAATCTTCTCTACCGGGGTTGGATTGGAGTGAATCCCGAGCCTTTTAAGAAGCTCTTCGGCCCGCTTCTGCGGGTTAACGTTTCGGAGTTCTGGCATATTGTGTTTTTCCCTGTGAGATTGATGCAGGATTGGTGTCTTCAAATAGTCGGGCAACTTGCACCTGTTGCACTGGGTTTAATCCAGATGGAAGCTTCTCCGTCCACTCGTCCAGCGACGAAAGGTTTTCAGCAGGTGGAAGCAGATCGGTTGGCGCGAGTTCGAGCGCGTCAGCAATTCGGTACAACTGGTGAACTAAAATTCCTTGACGACCGGTTTCTATGTTTGCCAGCGATCCGCGCGAAATCGCTAACTGCTTGGCCAAGGTTTCTTGTTTCATCTTGAGTTGTTTTCGGCGGCGGCTAATGACAGAGCCGATCACCTTGTAGACAGGATCTCGCATTTCGACTTGTTTTTAAGGCTTTTCGCGGGCAATGTCAACGCCACACGCAATGCGTGTAATAAGCACAATAATTGTGCGTGTGTAAGTTGACAGAATCAGCTGTACCTGTTGTAATCCCGCCACGGCCCAAAAGGGGCAAACTTTTTAGAAAGGTTCAACATGAGTGAGAAAACTAATTTCGATAACGAAGCGTCGAAGCCTGCGGAAAATCACGGCGAGCCCGAACATGGTGAAAAGCACCGACACGTGCGAATTCACATCGACGGCGAACGCCACCAGTCGCCCGATCCCACTACGCACGAAGCTCTTTACACATTGGGCGATGTTCCGGCCCACGAGGAGCTTTATCGCGAAGCTCGCGGCGATGTGGAAGATCAGCCGCTTCCTCGCAATAACGAAAAGATTCATCTGAAAGAGGACGAGCATTTTTACAGCAGGGAACCGCATGCCGATCGCGGTCCGCTTGTCGAGGTCGAAGATCTCCACACGAACGAAGAGGTTCATTTCCATGTGAAATGGACTGATACGATCCAACAGATCTGGGACAAGGCATACAAGGAACTGGGCGAAACACGGAAGGACACCGACGTCTTCGAGTGCAAGGACGGTCAATCGCTGGCCGGGTCGCTGAGCCTTACGCTCGAACAACTCCGCGACAAACACGTCTGCGTGGGTCTCAAATTTCAGATTCGTGGTGGCACCGGGGGGGCCTGACCATGGCGAAGATGAATACGGAACCGACCGCTATGCGGCCGGCTGATGCAATCGCAGCCTTGGATGAGGATCTTCCAAAGGTTCTCAAGGGCAAAACGATCGAGGAAACGGGCTGGACCCGTCTCGACCCTCTTACTCTTCTTGTTCCGGTAAACGGCGGCCGGGGCGACACGGTTGATGATTACCTTCTGCGTCTGGGGTTTGGCTACTACCGTGAGTGGCCGCCCAGCGCGCAATTTGTGAATCCTGTGACCAAGATTTTCGAGGTCGGGAAAGATGAAAAGTGGCTTCCCAAGATTGAAGGATGGAACGAGTTGCACGTCCACGCGGATTACAACGGCACCGGACAGTTAATCTGCTGCTCTAACACCCTGGAGTTTTACAAGGTACGACACGGCATGGAGGCCAAGCATTTGTGGAACCCCGAACGACAGAATTTTGCAGCAACGCTGGCAGCAATCAATTGGGCTCTGCGATCAACTTACTACAAGGGACGCCAGGCATGATCAATGATAAGGAAGAATCTGACGAGAGCGCGCTTTGGCGGTTACCACCGCAGATCCCATACACGAACACCGACTTGGTTCTAAAAGTTCCGCTCGGCATACTTAACCTCACGATGCAGATATTCCAGCAGTACTCGACCCGCCGAGTTGAATCCGCGTGTTTCTGGTACGGGACCAAGGACGCAATCGGCAACGGCCAGGTGATCGCGGTTGCGGCACCGCGGCAGTACAACCACTGGGGCCATTACCGTGTCGAGTCTGACAGCGTAGCTGCAATGGCTGAAGCTACTCGAGCACACGGCTGGAAGAACCTTTCACAGGTCCACACACATCCGGGTTCAGCGATCGAGCATTCGCGCTATGACGATGCTCACGCCAACAGCAGAAGGGCGCTCTCGCTCGTGTTCCCATTCTACGGCCAGTGGAGGGGGCCATGGCCTCAAGGGATGGGTGTCCATGAATTTCAGAACGACTACTGGCACCTTCTCTCATCCGAATATGCGAGTATACGAGTGGTCATCGACAACACTAATCCGAAAGCTCATTTAGTGGACACCAGAAAATGAACGAACAGGAGGCACATAAACTCGGTAATCGGCATTTGAGGCCAATCTCGGGCCTCAACAGTCCGTCTGGCGCAAGCCGGCGCGTTAGAATCACGGCGGCGGATTCCACTGCTGCTACGCTTAGCGGTCAACATACGCTATGGATGCTCGCGAACCTACTTGCTCGCCAGTATGGGGTAGTGGCCAAGATAGAGATCGTGGTACCCGCGGTCGCGCTCTATCCCCAAGCCGCATTGTTCGGCCGGAGAGATACAATTGCCGAGACCATTGCTGAAGTAATTCGCACGGTTGGTGGTCGAGAAATCCAGATCGCCGACGACGTGTTAGCAGCCGACGTGGAAGTTGTCGTCGGGACCCCACCAGTAGTATCACAGCCGGCCGTCCACAGGGTCGGTATCGTCGCTTCAGGATGGCGTATCTTTGCAGGTAATCCCGAATTAACGCCAAATGTCGAGATGGAAGGAAATTCACTCGCTTGCTACTTCGCCGCGTGTATTGCTGCCGGAGAGGTCTTCAAGAGGCTTTGCGGGCTACAGCCAGGCAAGGGCCGGTTCATCGAATCACTGATATTCTCTCTTTGGGACTTTCATAGCTATTCAGAATGGTCTATCGCCAGCGACGGGCCAGATGTTGATGCGATTGATGTGCCCCCGTTTTATATCGTTGGAGCCGGTGCCGTCGGTCAAGCGTCCGCAGCGGCCCTTGCCAGCTTGGGCGTACGTGGCCATGTCACTGTAATCGATCGAGAAACGATTGATTCAACGAACCTCAATCGTTATCCGCTGGCGACGCTCTCTGACGTCGGGGCCTCCAAGACCCAACTCTTGAAATCGCGTCTTTCGGGACGCGGTTTAAGCATCTATTCATCCGACCTCGGGTGGCCGGGATACGCGCTTAATCCGGGTATCGATCAGCGTTCGGAAGTGCAATTGGATGAATCCAATTACCGTTACAAGATAGTCCTTTCTTGTGTAGACAAGAATGTGCCACGTCATGACATCCAGAACTATTCACCGGAAAACTTGATGGGCGCCAGTACCAATGGGCTTGGCATCGCGGTGGCGAACTACGACATGCGCAGCGATTTTGAATGCCTCAAATGCCACAATCCACCGGAGCCCAAGGGCCCGCCGGTGGAGGAGATTGCGGAGCAGCTTCGGCAACTCCCTCCAAATGAACGCCAACAGCGAGCGCAAGATTGTGGAGCTGACTGGAGCTCTGTCGAAAGATATCTAGCAGAGCCGAAGTGTGGGAAAGTCGGGGAGGCGGAAATGGAAAAATTCACCGCAGGCAATCCCGACTGGTCCGTTGGCTTTGTCTCAATCGCGAGCGGAACTTTGTTGACGGCACAACTTGTGAAATTCGTGCTGCAGGGCAGTGAAGCCTTTCCCACGGACAAGGGGAATACTCTGCGTTTCAACTTCCTGAATCCCGGGCCGCGTTGGAGCATGCACCGGCGAAATCCAGACTGCGACTGTCAAGGAAATGGGAAAGCGGCATACTGCCGTATCTGGGGTCAATGAATCGGCTCGAAGCGCCGAGAGCAAAAAGTCGGAAATGGTGGCAAACCGGAAGCGAAAGAAATCTCGAAAACGGCGGAAGTTGCGACGTGGAAAGGACTGGACAATTGCTCTTTCATCATTCGTTTTCTGAAATTCCTCGGAGATGCTGCTTCCCGCGATCATTGAGCACGCAAAGGCCTCGAAGATCGCGTTTCGGGAGAATCTGGAGCGCACGCGCACAACAGCGTACCTCATAGCAGAAGGTTCTCCATTTGATATTCGGCGCAATGCAGGCCGAGAACCTTCGACACAGCAGAGACTTTTCGGCCTGGGGCATCAGAGACCCGTTCAACAAAGATGACTAGATTCACCGCCGATGCGATGGATCGCTTGGGAATGATCTGCGATGCCTCCCCGACAAGGTCTTCAATCCGCTGTAGCGCTTCGGTCGCTGAATTCGCATGAATCGTGGCGATGCCTCCAGGATGCCCGGTGTTCCATGCCTTGAGCATCGCCAGCGCCTCCGGTCCGCGCACTTCACCGATGATGATCCGATCGGGACGCAAGCGCAGCGTCATCCGAAGCAAGTCGGTCATCGTTACGCGCGGTTCGGTGTTCTTCGTCAGTAATTCCACTTTGTCTTCCGCGGGGCATTGAAGCTCTTTGGTATCCTCGATGAGGACGATGCGATCACTCCGGAACGGCGGCTCGGCCAGGATCGCGTTAACCAGAGTGGTCTTGCCCGATCCGGTGCCGCCGGCCACCAGAATATTCTTTCGCTCAACGACGGCACGGCGAATCACATCGGCGCCAGCGGCCGGCAGGATTCCTTTGGCAACATAGTCGTCGAGCGTAAAAACGATGGATGCCCGTTTCCGAATGGTGAATACCGGCCGCTCAGCCAAAGGCGGCAATAGACCTTGGAACCGTTCCCCGCTGCGCGGTAGAACGCCGGCTACGGCAGGCCGATCCGGCGTAACTGTCTCGCCCATATGACTCGCCAGAAGCCGGATGGTGGTCTCGGCGGCCGACTGTTCGATTCGGCCTACTCTTTCACGTCCGACNNCACCCATAGGCTGCCATCCGGGTTTGCCATAATCTCGACGACGTCGGGACGGCAAAGCGCCTCGGCGATTAACGGTCCCAGGGCGTGATAGAGGCTTTCCTGTTGCCGGTGGTGAACGGAATTCGCGTTTGCTGCCATGATTAAGTTCCTTGTTTTCGAGTTACTTCTCGCCGATCGGTTCAAACAGCGCCCATTCACGATCGCCATTTTGCGCTGTGGTCGGCGCGCTTTGTTTTAATGCATGCTCCTTGGCTTTACCGGCGCCCCGAGCGTGAACGGTCGGCACCGGCTCTTCGACCACATCCCCCATTTGCTGCGACGACGTTGATTCCTTCGGCGGTTCAAGTTCCGGCAACGGAAGATCGCTCAGGATTGATTCGCCCTTACGCAGATTTTTGGCCAGCATGTCCAGGTAGCNNTGAGGATTGCGGCTGTCTTGGTCGCGTCTGGAATCGGTGTGGTGTGGTTGAAGAACGAGCGCATCCCTAGCCCGACCATCTCCTTTAGGATCTGAATCTCCAGAGCCAATCGCTGATCCATCCGGCGTAGCGCGTGGAAATTACGCTCGACCGCCTTGAGGATTTCCTGTTCGC
>PMAK01000132.1 GCA_003153655.1 Phycisphaerales bacterium | reverse complement strand
TTTTTCTGTGGGATCCGTATTAACTGTTTTTTCTATTTCGTCGGTTGTGTCGATGGCCGCACGCCGGCCGACGATTCAAAATTGAAATTCCAATACTTCTTCATATCAGTGATGACCGGATCTTTCCCGCCGGCTCGCTTGTCGGCGATATCGAGCCACTTAGCGGCCGTCCCGATGTGATGCGAGTTGTACAGCACGTAGGCATACAAAAACGCATGCGCGGGTTCTTTGGGCGTATCCTGAGCGATCTGCTTGAGGTCATCTGACAAATCCTTCAGATGATCCAGCCCCAAATGCTTCTGGAGATCGTATCGGCCGATCAATACTGACGGGTCCTGGGCCACCGCGCTGTGCAGATCAGTATAAGCCTGTGCGTAATATCCGCCGCCAAGCTCCGCGTTGGCGCGGGCCGTAAGAATCAGCGGATTATTCGGAGCCACCTGAATGGCATCGTTATATGTGGCAATCGCCCGGTCGTATTGCTGTTGCCCAACCAGCGTTTCGCCGGTGGCAATCATGTCGGCCAAACCCTTGGCTTTGATCCCGGACGCAAAGCTGTCAATCGGCACTGGCGTCGCTGATGGAGGCGCCGCATTTATCTGATCGGCCATTCCGCCCAGATTTGGCAGCGTCGAAAAGCCCGGCTTGACCAATTTCGTGTTGTCTTCATGAATCACCACTCCATTGTCGGCGCCGGGCGCGCTTTCCGGATTTGGAACGCCGGGTTGGCTTACGTTTCCGCCAGGTTCATTCGCCGCCGGGCCACCCAGGACGTTTGCACCTCGCTCGGCATTTGTTGCCGTCAGTTGGTGAAGCCTCAATATCTGCTGAAAATCAGAGTTCGCCTGCTCGTCCGTCTTTGGGTGCGAAGCGTCGTACTTCTGCATCATCTGCTCGAGCAGCGCGACCTGAGAACTCTGCTGCGAAGGTGGCGGCAGGGGGATATTATTCAGGTATTGCCGAGAGGTTTGCCCGGTTGAAAAATCTCCCGCCTGCGGAGAAATGTTTGTTGATCCCAATTGCGATGAATTGGCGTTCACAGGCTGAAGAGACTGGCCGGAACTGCCATTGGCCTGCGTGCCCGGCTGTAACGGCGGCAGCAGCTTTGCGCCGGCGATGCCCTGCGAAGTCTGTTGCGATCCCAGCAGGCCGTTTGGATTGTTCAACTCCTGCCGTATCTGCATCAGGCGAGCCTGATTCGGAGTCTGCATGTATTGCGTGACGCCGGAGCCTTGTTGCAATGGACTTTGATTGCCAAACAGGGTTGAGCCCTGGCCACCTTGCTGATCTGAGTTCGGCTGTATCTGGTTCGCATTGAATTGCCACTGCCGCACACCGTACAGCGGTGAAGCCGCGAAGACCTGCGAATTCGAGTTCGGCGGGGAAGTATCGGCCGTCGGATCTACCGGGCCGGTTAGCATCAATTCATTCGGCTTGGGGAGAATCGGGCCCGGGTTAAAATCCACAGTGCCCAAACGCGTGTCATACGGGCTCTGAGTCATCGGCTGCGCCGGAATATAGCCCTGTCCATTGGGTAGCGGCTGGAAGCCGGCCGGTTGGTTGTTATTTGCAGTGCCGTAATAGGTTTGCGGGGGGTTTGAAATCCGGCCGCTTGATGCGAACGGATCCGACATTGATGGAACGCCGGTTGATTCGGAAATAAACTGATCAACTCCCTGCCCGGCCAGAAGCCCGCGGAATGCAAACGGATCTTGGTAACCGACGCCCATATTGACGCCGTTGAAACTTCGACCGCGGAACCCGGCCCCATTAGTCACATTGTTCGTTACCAGGGCATTTTGATATTGCGAGCCAAGCGACTGGTTTGTCTGCGGAGCATTGTATCCGCCCGTGCCGACCTGGTTGTTGGCATCCATCGCGTGTCCGCTGGTGTCAACCCGCACTTGTCCCATGGCTGGGAGGGCAGCCAGTGTTGACGCCGCAACCGCCGCCAGTAGATACACATACGTTCGCTTGNNTATCACATTTACGGCCACCGGACCCAGCGATCAACGGGTTTGCCATAAATTGGAGGAGTTGTAAATAATAGATGGCTTGGCGCCTCCGAAAGTTGCAGTTTTATCGAGACGAATTTTAAAACCCACCAATTGAAGCCGCAAATCAGCCTCAGGGATGCGTCAATCGATGATAACCTGGGAGGGATAAACCGCCCGCGCCGCGGCGGTGGTCTTCATCTAACGCAAAACCCACGGCAGCGCCGTGGGTTTTTCTTCGATGCCAAACTGATACGTCAAAAATACGGACGATCCGCCAATATCGTGTGAGAGCGGTTGATCAAACCCTTTAAGAAGGTGGGTGATATGCCGAACCGGGAGGGCTCTCCCGTTCTTCCGGTGCTTTGGGCTCTCGTCTAAAACTCATCACGAGGACGAGTGCGAGCCTGCCCGCTGGCTCCGGCGGCTATCCCCTGGGGTTGATTATAGGTTTAACCAATATTGCTCTCCAATCACGCACAAAGCAGAACAACCGTACTTGAGAAATGTTATCGACGCGCACCACCTGTAGCAATGAAGATTTTAATAAGATGGCGTTTCTTTCGACGAAAAAATTTCGCCGAAAAAACAGGGGATTTATTCAACTTTTAACTTGACTATGATATGACGCGCGGGACAAGGAAATGTCCGCACGACTTAAAATCCAAAGCGGCGAATTTAGAACGGCGGTGTCTCTCCGCGCTTCCACCAATCCGCATCATCTTTTTTCCGCCGTCGTGGTGGCGATGAATCATCCGGCTCGTCCATCACCGAGCCGTCATCCTCTTCCGGCTCTTCCATGTCTGCTTCACCGTCCTGGCCGCGAACCATTGTCGCCAGCGCCACTGCAAACACCGGCCCAATTTCGCGAAGCGTCGTCACATCCTCGGTGCTGAACGGCTTGTCGCCGTCGCGCATTAGAACGATGCTTGCCAGCGATTCACCCAGGTAGGTGCAGTGAATCGCCAGAATCGTCTGGCCCTTCAGGTGAACCAGCTCGGCCGAGCTGAGAACTTCCGCCGCCTCGTCCGCCGCCAGATGAACCAATCCTTCGCGGCGAACGACCTGAAGCAGTCCGTCCCGCATCGCTTCGGTCATCACCGGATCACCGGCGATTGTGTATTTCATATAAGCGCCAAGCTGAAAATCCGGGTCGGGGCCGGCCAGCCAGATCGCAACGTTGGCGTATCCCATTTGCCGCAGCATCCAATCCATGGAATGGCAGAGCATCTGCTCGAGATCGTCGGAACTGGTGATGACGCCGCGGAAAGATTCCGTTGTGCGCACCAGGTCCAATTGCCGGGAGAGATCGCCATATGCGGCGACCAGGTCGTTGCAGAGCAGATCGACTTTCTTCGTGACCAGCCGGCGGGCGTCATTCAGCCGGCGCACCGCAACGCGAAGGCGATCGATGCGGTTTTCGCTCTTGGCACGCACGCTGTTGCGATGCAAAGCCGTACGAATCCGGCGGAGAAATTCATCAATGGTGAACGGCTTGGCAAGGAAATCGACCGCGCCGTCGCGCATCGCCGAAACCGCCGTCTCGACGCTCGGGGAGCCAGTGACAACTATCGCACTGGCCAGCGGATGCTTCTGCCGCAATGCGGCGAGCAATTCGGAGCCATCGCCATCGGGGAGATTCAGATCGACGATGAGAAGATCAACGGGCTGCGACTGCATCGCCTGCGAGGCCTGCTGGATCGTCCCGGCTGAGACAAAGCGGCAATCAACGTTGCGCGTCAGTGCATCGCCCAGGAATTCCACAATGTCCGACTCGTCGTCCACGATCAGGACCTGTGGCGAAGCCGAACGTTCTTTTGAAGGTGATTGTCGTACCGGTGTCATTTTCCCTCCCACTTAAAAAATAGTGGGCAATATTCGAATCAAGTCGCTGTCTTGCGGCTAACTTCGCCGCTCTGTCCGGCCGCGCTCGCCGCCGCCGGAAGAAGAATCAACGTTCGTGTTCCCTGGTCCGGTCGGCTTTCGATTCGCATCGAACCGCCGCTGGATTCCACCCATCGCAATGCCTTGGGCAGGCCGAGCCCGCGTCGTCTGCCTGCCGGCTTGCTGCTGAAGAACGGATCAAACGCCCGCTTCAGCGTTCCTTCATCCATTCCGCAGCCGTTGTCCGAGATCGTCACGGCTACCCGCGACGAGTAAGGATCGAACGCCGCGTGAATCGTTATGTGGCCACTTGAGGCATCTGTCGCGGACAACGCGTTGTCCATCACTTCAGTCATCGCGGCGGCCACTTGCTTCGGATCGACCATGACCGGAGGAACATCGCCCATGGTCAGCTCAATGGTCCTATCGGCTGGATCGGTATGCTGCTTGGCATCGTGCAGCGCCCGCGAAATCAGATCGGCAACGTCCGTTTCCTCCGGCCTTGGCGGTACTGGTTTCGCGAAATCCATGAGCTCGGTGATGATCTCACTGAGCCGGTGGCTCTGGTCGTAAATAAGATGCGCCATCGCCTTGTGTTTCGGGTCCGTTAATTGTCCCGAAAGCAACTGTGATCGTCCGCTAATGACGGCCAGCGGATTGTTCATTTCATGCGCTGCACCCGCCGCCATCTCCCCGATGCTGGTCATCATCTTCGAATGAAGAATTTCGCTTTGCGCGGATTGGAGCCGGCGATTCGCCTCGGCCAATTGCTCGGCAATTGCGCGAGATTCATCACGTATCTGCGCCGTCCGCAATGCCAGCGCCCAGCCACCGGCGATTGCGGAGAGTTCTTGCGTTTGCGTCCCGAGCCGCTGAGATTCGCCCGTCGCGGCGCCCCACACCACGCCGCCCACGCAGGTCTCTTCCGCGTTCAGGCAGATCCAAAAACGCTGGTCTCCGACGAGCCGCGGCGAGATTGCCGACAGCAGCCAATCCAATTCGTTTCCCGCATGAAGCACGGGCCCATCACCGCTCTCTCCGCCGGTTGGCGGGCGCGGGCAATCGACCAGCGAGCTTTCGAAGATGTCTCCCGATTCATCAAAGAGCAACACTTCCGCGAAACCCTGGCCTGGTGTCAGTGAAAACGCCCCAATGCATGTGACGCCCAGCACGCCAACCGCCGTTTGGCCAATTGCACGCAGGACATTTTGCGGCGAAGCATCCGGCCGAAGTTCGCCCTGAAAAGCGCTCATCACGTCGAAGAACTGAGCGCGAACCACCAGCCGCTTGTTTTTCGCTGCGAGCTGGCTGCTCACACGCCCGAGTTCCTGATTGGCCCGCATTAATGCCTGCTGATACAGCTCCTGCGTGCTCGCCTGCCCGAGCTGAAGCGCCCTGGCCCGCGAGCCGACCCGATCCATCAGTTTGCTATTCGCGTCATCCACGCTTTGCTGCGTCAGGCCGATGGCTTCGATCAGCCGTTTGCGGTTGAGCGTAAACGTCCAATTTCCGCTGTAACCCAGATGCTGCTCACGCACGGTAAGGTCAGCCAGCGTCACCACGTTGATCATCCGCGGATATTTCACCGATGCCGGCAGCGCCTCGGGCAGTTGCCCATGCAACCAAATCGTTTCGCGGATGATTTGTGGAAGTTCCCATCGCTCGGCCAGCCGTTTGCCGACCACCATGTGATCGAGCCCGATGACCATCCGCTCGACATCCGCGATATTGCTCCGAAGCAGATCAACCGCTTCAACGACGCGGGCTGAGCTCTTGGGCAAGATTGCATCGAGGGCAACTTTTCCGAGGTCATGCAGCAAGCCGCAGACGAACGCCTCCGAAGGGCTGAATCCCGCGTCGCGCCCATCGGCCGTCTGAATCGCCTCGGCCAGAAGCTCGGCGCAGCAGGCGACGGCCACGGAATGTTTCCAGAATTCCTCGCGCGAAAACTGAGTTGGATGTGAATTTGAACCCGCGAACGTCTCGAAGACCGAAACGGCCAATACCGCGTTGCGGACGGCTTCGAACCCCAGCAGCACCACCGCGCGCTGGAGTGTGATCGCGTCAGCGCCAGCCCCCAGATCGGCCCGATGCACCAGTTGCAGGATTCGCGCGGTCAGTGCAACGTCACTGCTGATCAGCGAGACGATTTCATCCACCGTCCCGTCCGCGTCGGCCGCGACCTGCAGCACGCGCGCGGCGACAGCCGGCAGCGTCGGAAGTTCCTCAAGCTGCTGAAGAATCAGTTCAACGCGCTTGGCTTGAAGATGGTCGGACTGCGTTAGCACCAATTATGATGAATGTGATTGGACAGCGAACACACGTGGCCACCGGGCGCGAATTGGCTTTATTGAATCACAAACCATTAAAGCCAATCACTACCCGTTTTTTGCTCAGGTCGCCAGCATTTCGCCGATGCGCTCGATCAGTTTCTCGATGTTGAATGGCTTCTTCACGAAATCGTCCGGGCCCGATTTGAGCAGGTCGTTGATCTCGTCCTGATTCACCACGCCGGAGACAATCACAATCTTCATGTGCTCAAAATTGGGATTCTTCCGAATCGTCTGGCAAACCACGTTGCCGTTGATGTCCGGCAGCATGTAATCCAGGATGATCAGGTCCGGCCCGAATTCCTGCGTGAGGATGCCGGCATCGTAGCCCGTGTTGGCGGTCTTCACTTCGAATCGCCCGTCGCGTTCCAGGACGTCGACGAACAATTCCACAATTTCCGGATCATCGTCCACGACCAGGATCTTGAGCTTGCCGCTGTCGAGTGCATCCGGGGGAATGCCGTTGTCCTTCATGAATGCAATCAGGGCATCACGGGGAATACGGCGGAAGCGGCTGCCGGGAACGCGAAAGCCCCGAAGCCGCCCGCTGTCAAAACAACGGATAATCGTTTGCTGCGAAACCTTGCAGATCTCGGCAGCTTCTCCAGTCGTAAAGACGCTTTTCATAGTGGCTCCTGAAGCCTAACTGTTAAATACGGATAGAACATTACAGGCTTCACCAATTATCCCAATTATCCATCTTCGCTATTTGAACATCGGCCGCCGCATTTTGCAACTTGAACATTTAGGTATTTGCGGAACTTCCGGGAGATGGGTAAGGCTGGCAAAACGCATAGTCCGGCAATGCTACGTCCGATAATGGACAGTAGTTCAAATCGGTTGGATAGTGGGAATTCGCGCAAAAAAAAGCCCCGCAGGTCGGCTGCGGGGGCTTTTTCTATCAGTAAAGGATCAAAGACCGGCTGAGTTCTACCGGTAAAACTCGATGATCAGGTTCATGTTGACTTCAAACGGCACATCTTCAGGCACCGGCTTAGATTTAATAGAAGCGGTGAGCTGCGCGGGATTCCATTCCAGCCAATTCGGCACCTGATGCCCGGCTCCCTGTTCCATGTTCTCGCGCAAAACCTTGTGAATCCCTTCCTTGAAGGTGATGGTTTCACCCGGCTTCACGAGATAGCTGGCGATATCCGTCTTGTGGCCATTCACCATAACATGCCCATGAGCAACGATTTGCCGCGTGGCCCAGATTGTTCGCCCGACGCCGAGACGGCGCAGGACGTTGTCCAGCCGCGTCTCAAGGATCTGCATCATGGTGTTGGCGGTGTTGCCCTTGGATTTCTTGGCCATGGTCAGGAAGCGGCGGAATTGCTTCTCATACATGCCATAGTAATAGCGGAGCTTTTGTTTTTCGTTGAGACGGACGCCGTATTCGGTCTGCCGTCGCCCGCGATGGCCATGCATGCCGGGCAGTTCGAGTTCGCCGCGGCCGGTATGTTTGGGAATGTCGGCAATGGGAACGCCGACCCGACGAGACAACTTCAGCTTTGGACCCGTATGACGGCCCATGGGAGGAACTTTCTACGGGCAAATCGCCCGCTCAAAACATGCGTGGCAATCGCGAAAGCGATCGACTTATACGCCGGTGACGCTCGGCATGGTTTTGAGGCATGTCCGGGCAGGGAGGGGAAGTATAGCGATGGGCTTCATTTGAACAAGGGAGAGTTCAATCTTATTGGCAGCCCTGAACTGCGCGAAACTCGGAAGGAGAAACAGGGGAGAAGGAAGCTAATCCGGGAGATGGACAGTTCAAATCTTGTTACTCCGGAGTGACGGGACTCAATTGAACCTCATGATTATTCGAACACTTGTCAGGATGTTATTCCGCGGAAAGCACGCTTGCCACGGAAACATCTTCGTCAATCAAAGGCCAGTGGACGCCAATCCCGTTGCCGATTAATCTCCAGTTACTGCGCTGCTCCGGCGTCGCTTGCAAAAGTCTGGGGAACCAAGCCAACGGCACGCTGACCTGACGGCCATCGGCAAGCCTCATAATAAGATCATCGGCGACGAAGGAGACATCAACCGCGAATGGTTCGACCTTAATCTCTAATATGCTCATGCCATTTCTCCTCGAACAGTCCAGCGTTCTCTTGGACCATTGTACGTAGTTCGGTCAACTCGTGCGACTTAAAACCTCGATTGCGAGCCAGAGCAACGGGATTCACCCAGAATTTCGCGTAGGAGTCATCGCTCTCCACATGAATGTGCGGCGGCTCGTTTGGTTCACGGCTGAAGAAAAAGAACCGATATGGACCCTTTCGCAATATCGTCGGCATTGCAGCAATCTATCGTTCAAGTGATCGCGTGCAACCGCATCCGACATAGTACATATGCGCCGGGGAATCAGCACTGTTACATCACCACTAATGACTTAAGGACAAAAACTTTGATTTCATAGCAGAAACCCAAAAAAACTTCGATTCGTATCCCGCCACCCCGGTCTGACGGACGGAATCTCGCTTCTCCGCGTCCTCGATCCCATTACCTTGTCTAGTCGGCATTTATGACGGCTTCCGCAGTTCGATCAGTCTCTGAAATCCGAAGGGAAATCAGCGGTAAAAACGACCATGACGGGATTTGAACTGTCGCGTATTCAATCTCATGTGGTGTAATTCGTGGCCATCGGCCGCAAAATCGCCGAGGAAGGTGAAGAATTGAGTATGTCGAATTATGACCTGCGATTAGATTTGCCGGCTTTAGCATTCATCAACGCACAGTTGCTGTCGTTGATGGAAAAAGGCGGAACAGCTTTTGATGCCAAGAAACAGCTATTTTCCACTCAAATCTATGCGACATCGGGCCTTGATCCTTACAGCTTTCGAATGTGGAATCATTCCCTCGCCTTGAGTCTTCTGTACTGCTGTTTGGTTGTGCCTCGTGAATTCCTCGATTTGCCGCAAAACCACTCTGTCTATCGGGAATTCGACAGAGAGAATATCCGCGACTTGTTTACGGAGGCGCAGTTGACGGAGAAGTCGAAGGCGAAGGAAATTGATTCCTACTGGCTTCTTCGCCGCGTGCGAGATTCAGTGGCCCATGGACTTTTCTCAGTCAGCGAGTCGAATGGTGAATGGTACTACGAATTTTGGGCGGATCGAGAGCCAGTTTTCCGTGCTCGGATTGGCCGCAAGAATCTNNTCTTATAGACTTTATAACGAAGGTTGCTCATCCCCTTGTAAATGCGGTTTTGGCAACGAAGCCCCCCGGCAGGCTCAGACCCCTGATTTGAGTGCAGTAATGCAGAAAAAGTTCGATGGGTGTCGTCACTCCGAATAACAAAATCTAACTGCCAGGAGCTTCCAGAACCATCGTATCCACATCAGCCCCGCCGCGCTGCCTCGATGACGGCGATTTCGATCTTTCTCATTGTCATCATGGCCGCGAAGGCGCGTTTTGCCTCGCCGCCACCCGCCGCAAGCGCCTCCATTAGCGTGCGCGGGGTGATCTGCCACGAGAGGCCCCAGCGGTCCTTGCACCAACCGCACGCACTTTCTTTCCCGCCATTGCCGACGATTGCGTTCCAGTAGCGGTCCGTCTCTTCCTGAGTGTCGGTCGCGATCTGGAAGGAGAAGGCTTCGCTGTGCTTGATCGCCGGGCCGCCATTGAGGCCGAGACAGGGAATGCCCAGAACGGTGAACTCCACCGTCAGCTCATCGCCCTGCTTGCCGCCCGGATAGTCACCGGGCGCCTTGTGAACGGCGGTCACTTTACTATCCGGAAAAGTGGCGGCGTAAAAGCGCGCCGCCTCCTGCGCGTCCTTATCGAACCAGAGGCAGATCGTGTNNGGCTTCATGTTCGTGTGCTCCTCGTGATTAAGTCAGGGCGAATGCGACGGTGTGGGCGTCCACTGCATACTATTAGGAAATTTGAATTGCGTGAAGCGCTGCCCCAAAATCCTTGATTACGACGCAAAAATTATTTTGCACGGCGAGGGTCGCGTAATTATGCTCCCGCGAATGGGCAAGCGCCTCGGCTGGTACCTGCAGGAACAACTCGTTCTTAACATCGCCTTGGCGGGTAGCGAACCGAAGATCTGGCGGCGAGTAGAGGTTCACAGCGGACTGACGCTGCACGATCTGCACTTCGTCATCCAGAATGTCTTTGACTGGGAAAACTCGCACCTGTACCACTTCCTCGTGCCACCCGGCGGAAAACTCACCCGCGCGGCCATGCGCGACGCTAAGCGATATCATGTTCTTCCCCCCGACCTGGTCTTCGGCGATGAAGAGAATAGCGACAGCCCCGCTGACGAAACGCTGATTGGCCGCATCTTTACAACCGACTGCAAGCAAATCATCTATGAATATGATTTCGGTGATTCGTGGGAGCATCTCGTCAAGCTCGAGAAACGCTCGCCTGGCTCCGATCCGAAGGGTGTCCCGCGATGCCTTGCCGGCGAAAACGCGGCGCCGTACGACGACATGGGCGGCAT
>PMAK01000033.1 GCA_003153655.1 Phycisphaerales bacterium | reverse complement strand
AAGTTGGCGGCGATTGAGGCGATCTATCAGAAGGATGGACGAGTGGATGCGGGGCAGCCGTGGATTGATTTGAGGTTTGATCGGGTGACTTGTCCGGGGCCGGAGCAGACGGCGACGGCTCAAGTAGATGCGCCTGTTAATGCGCAGTGATGGGCTTCGGGTAATATCTGACCCGAAGTCTGCATGGCGCAATTACCTCAAAAAAGCACTTCAATGAATGGTGCTGCGGCCGCGGCGCTGGCGGCTTGGCTGGGGGTTCAGGTTTTGGCATTGGGGCTTGGGGCCGGAGGCGCGATGCTTTGGGCGCGATCGCCGGGGGGTGGATTGAGTTTATTTATTATGCTTGGCGTGCAGATTGGGGCGGCGGCGCTTTTGTTTCCTCTTTTACTGGCGAATTGGCGAGTTGGTTTGATCGCGATGGTCACGGCTTGGCCGTTTGCAGAATTAGCTGGGTTTCTGGCGGATGCGGAGAGTCGTCAGTGGGTTGCCGGGGAATTGTATGTATCGGTCTGGCTGGTGAGTTTGTATTTGTGGGCGACGGTTCTGCGAAATTCGTGGGGAATGATTTTTGGAACGGCGCTGGCGGCGATGATAAGCCTTGGGGGGCCGGTGCTTTGGTATCTGCGGAGCGAATTTGCGAATAGGGGGCGGATGGACAGCGGTTCATTGGCCATGTTCGGACCGATCATGAGGACGTTTTCCCTGATAATCCCAGGCTCTCCAAACACAGGATGGGAAATGATGGGAATCGTATTGGCGACGGGTGTGATCGCCAAGTCGGTGACACATGTTCATGATGAGCATTGCCGCGACAAGTTATCCACATGAATATCCACAAATGTGGGTTCTTAAGCTGAATTGCGGGTCTGGCAACCGGCGATTTCACGCGGCAAATCAGGCGAGTTAAAAAACATTAAAAATTATGCGCGAAATAATTCCATTTTTCTTGCGAAGGGTGGGACGAAGTGGTAAAAACTCCCTGCTTCGTATAGCAAGGTGGTTCAAGATCAATTGCGTATCCCATTTTTTTTCGGCGAGCATGAGCTAACGGTAGACGTAAAGAACCGATTGCTTATCCCGTCGCAGGTTCGCAAAAATCTTGACCCCGAGACTGACGGAACGTCGTTCTTTGTCACATTAAANNCAACCAGGGACGCGTCGTGTTGCCGCCTAATATATTAAGCCGGGCGGAATTGGGCAAGGATGTAACGCTGATTGGATCAAAAGATCATTTAGAATTATGGAACCGAAAGCGCTGGCTAGACCGGAAAAAGCAGTTGATCGCCGAGAGCGAAGCGATCGAGGAATGGGCAATGACAACGCTTCGGCAGCCAGACGCAGCGGCTACAAAAGAATCAGCGCAGTCATGAATATGAATTAAATAGGCCAATTGATTGATGCAGTTGGAAACTGCTGGTCAAGCCTGAGTCAGGGAAGTTTGAACGCGGCACGGCACGGACAATCGCCGCGTTTCAGGGCTGGAGACAAATTCTGGGAAGGAACAGTCTCCCACATATTGCAGTTGAATAGGATTTTCAACGAAACCGACGAATGAGTCGCCGGTCATACGGATGTACCGCGCCCATCGGCCGGTGTGTGCAAGGGAATGGATGCCCTTTGTATTGCACATGCCAGCGATTGGAAGATGGGCCAATACTGTCTTTAGACGACGGACGGGTTGTGCGTCGCCTCAAGATAGAAACACCCGGTTTACGTCGGGGATTTCGCTACGCGGAGCGTGGCGAAGTCCCCGACGAGGCCGGTTTTTGAAAAAACGTAGTGGAGTTCATCCTATGGAACGGGATCCTCGCGCAAACGAGGGAGCAGGGACGCTCGGCTTCATTTTTATCATTCCATCGAACTGATTTTGCGTTAGCACTGGTTGCTACGCGAACATCATCCTAACTGACGATATTCTGCATTTCAAGAGAAAATTACAGGGGGAGGATTTTCTCGGCAACGTCAAAAAAGTAAGAAATTATCAGATCGGCCCCGGCCCGCTTGATCGCCAGCAATGACTCCATGACCGCGGCTTCGCGGTCGATCCAGCCTTGGCGGGCGGCCGCTTCGAGCATCGAATATTCGCCGCTGACTTGATATGCGACAAGGGGGACGTTTACCTTCTGTTTCACGGCTGTGAGGATGTCCAGATAGGGCATTGCCGGTTTTACCATCACCATATCCGCGCCCTGCTCGATATCGAGGAGGGCTTCATCTATTGCCTCCCTGGCGCCTCGGGCCGGGTCCATTTGGTAGGAGCGACGATCGCCAAACTGCGGGGCGGAATCGGCTGCGTCGCGGAAGGGTCCGTAGAACGCGCTGGCGTATTTGACGGAGTAGGCGAGGATCGCGACATCCGTGAATCCGGCTTGATCGAGGCCCTGGCGGATTGCGCCAACGGAGCCGTCCATCATGCCACTGGGGGCGACGATCACGGCGCCGGCTTTGGCGTGGTTGATGGCTTGTTCGACCAATTGGGTGACGGTTGCGTCGTTCATGACGGTTGATTTGTCTTCGGAGAGGATTCCGCAGTGGCCGTGGCTGGTGTANNGAGCGACCGAGCCGACGGGGTCTTTTTTTGCGCGATCGATTACGCCGAAGGCGAGGTAGGCGCGAAAGCCTGCGGCTGCGCGCTGCTGGAGCCAATCTGTGGCGACATCAACCGACATCTGGTGAATTCCCGGCATGGAGGGGATTTCCTGGCGGATGCCTTTGCCGTCGCGGACGAAGATGGGGAGGATGAGGTCGCGGCGATGGAGATGGACTGTTGTCAGGCTGCCGCGGAGAGGGGCGAGCAGGCGGGTTCGTCTGGGTCTGCGGGATAGATTGAGATCCTCTGGCATTGTGTTCAATTCTAGTGTCAAGGTAGCGTCGCCGCGAACATTGAATCAAATAGACGGACGCGAAGGAATTTGATTAGCCGCAGAGACACGGAGACGCGGAGGAGGACGCAGAGAATTTCAAAGAGAGACTTTTTGGTTGGAGATATGCCTTGCCGCAACTGGTAAGTCGGTCGTTGGCGATTACAATCCCGAGCCATGCGAATGCGGTTGGTTGTGTGTGCGGTATTTTGCCTGATCCTGGGTGGGAGGGCGATGGGGGCCAGGGATCATACCTGGGAATTTCGGGAAGGCCGGTGGATGGCGATTGCGACGCCTAACCCCACCACCGCTCCGGTAGTACCTGATCCGGTTCTTGATCAGGCGGAACAATTGCTTTCGCAGCACGATTTTCCGACGGCCAAGAAAATCCTGATTGAGTGGGTAAAAATTCACGTCAATAAGAAGACGCCGCAGCGGGATCGCGCGATTTTTCTGCTTTCCGATGTGTTCTATCAGGGGGATGACCGGATCAAAGCATTTTTTTATTGTGATGAGCTGATGGATGAATATCCGGAGAGCAAATTATTTGGGCCTGCATTGCAGAAGCAGTTCGATATCGCGGATGCGTATTTGAGCGGATACAAGGACCGGTTTTTGTTCATGCGGATTCTGGATGAGGGCGGGGAAGCGGTGCAGATGATGTGGCGGATTCAGCAGCGGTCGCCGGGATCGCCGCTGGCGGAAAAGGCGATGTTGCGGACCGCGGATTATTATTTCAGTGATCGGGACTACGATCTGGCGGAGGACACATACAACACTTATTCGCACAACTATCCGGGCAGCCCGGAGGTTCCACGGGTTAGGCTGCGCGCGGCATTCGCTTCCTTGGCGCAGTTTCGTGGCGTGAAATTTGACGCGACGAACCTCATCGATGCCAGAGTGCAGCTGATGGAAATTCAGCGGAGATATCCTGATCTGGCGATGGAGGAGAATGTGCAAACGGTGCTGGATCAGATCGATAGCGCGTTCTGCAAGAAGCTGTTGGACGTTGGGGAATTTTACGAGCGTACGGAAGAGCCGCGTGGCGCGGTTTACGAATATCGTTTTTTGGCGCAGGCGTATCCGAATTCGCCGGAAGCGGCGGAGGCGCGGCGGCATCTGGCTCACATGCCGGCGGTGGCGCTGGCGGACGCCCCGCCGCCGGCGGCTAGTGGATATGCGCCGGCTACCGAACCTAGTGCGGACATGCAAACCAGGTGAGATCATTTTTATCGCGGAGTACGCAGAGATCCCCGGCGCGCCGGGACAGGCTGCAGAGGCGGAAAAAGAGATGAATCAAATTGGAAATTTTTCCTCTGGGCTCCGGGTCTTTGCGGTTCAACTTATTTTTGTCCTGTTGCTCGCGGGGTGTAATTCGGGATCGGGGGAGAGTGGCTGGCACTGGGGATCGGTTCATCGGCAGGATATTCATAGCGTGGCGTTGCCGGTGTTTACTACGCGGGACTATCATATGGGGGTGGAGTATCAATTGTCCGATGCTTTGGCGAAGAAGATTGAGGAGTTTACGCCTTATAAAGTTGAGCCGCGGGAGCGGGCGGATACGGTTTTGGAGGGGGAGATTGTTGGGATTACGCCGACGACGCTGACGCTTGATCCATTCACGGCGACGCCGCAGGAAGAGCAGTACACGGTTATTGTCAATTTCACGTGGAAGGATTTGCGGACGGGGAAGATCCTGGTGTCGCGGCAGGCGTTTGAACAGGCATCGACTTATTTTCCTTACCTGGGTGAGGGGCAGGATATTGCATCGCAGAGTGCGGTTGAACGTCTTGCGCTGGGGATCGTCAACGAAATGGAAGGTCCGTGGTAGTATTTGGGCTCGCTGGAGGTGAGATTTTAACGTTTGGCGGGTCTGTATCAGGAATGAGGCTGGAAAATCGGCTGTGGTAGGCCTTATGATGGCAAGGATGCCGATATTGAATCGACGCCCGTCGAAACGTCGCCGATGCTGATTGCATTCAGCCAGCGAGCGAAAACAACAGGAATTACGGAAGGTTTGAGGAGCGATATGTCAGAACCAAAGCCGCCAGAACGACCCTTCCGTAAAAATGGCCGTACTCCGCCCAATGGCGGCGGAATGCGTGTCGGCCGCGGGCTGTTCGGATGGGTGCTGTTTATCAGCCTGGCGATCATGCTGGTGATGCTGCTGAAGAGCACGAATCCGCAATCCCAGAAGGTTGCCTGGTCGGATTTTGAAAGCCTTTTGCACGATAACAGGGTCAAAGAATTCACGATCGATGGGGATGAGATCAAAGGGGAGGTCAAGGACAACGTCCAGATTCCCGGCGCGCCGGCGGGCCTGAAGCTGTTTGATACGGAATATCCAGCCGGGACGTTTTCAAATGGCGCCTATTTGGCCGAGCTGCGCAAAGATCGCGGCGACGCCAAGGGAGAGGCGGAGAATAGCTCGAATATCCTAATGAACATCCTGGTGCCGCTGGTGCCATGGCTGCTCATCTTTGGATTCATCTGGTTCTTTGTCTTCCGGCAGCTTCGCAACAGCGCCGGGGCGGGCGGGATGCTGGGCAGCTTTGGTAAGAGCAAGCATAAGATCACGGCTAAGGATCACACGAATATCACCTTTGATGATGTCGCCGGCGTGGAAGAGGCGAAAGAAGAGGTGATGGAGATTGTCGAATTCCTTAAGAACCCGAAGAAATTCCAACGACTGGGCGGAAGAATTCCGCGCGGTGTATTGCTTGTTGGAGAACCAGGGACCGGCAAGACATTGCTGGCCAAGGCGATTGCGGGCGAGGCGGATTGTCCGTTCTTCAGCATCAGCGGATCGGATTTCGTGGAGATGTTTGTGGGCGTCGGCGCTAGCCGGGTGCGCGATCTATTTAAACAGGCGAAGGACAATAGCCCCTGCATTATCTTTTTGGATGAAATTGGCGCGGTTGGCCGCCGGCGCGGCAGCGGATTTTCGAGCGGCGGGCATGACGAGCGGGAACAGACGCTGAATGCGATTCTGGTGGAGATGGATGGATTCGATACGAACGATCAGGTGATTGTCTGCGCCGCGACGAATCGGGTGGATGTGCTTGATCCGGCTTTGACACGGCCGGGGCGATTTGATCGGCAGATATATGTGCCGCTGCCGGATGTTAAGGGGCGGCTGGAGATTTTGAAGGTCCATAGCCGGAAGGTGAAACTTGGGCCGAACGTGGATCTGAATAGACTGGCGCGGGCGACGCCGGGATTCAGCGGTGCGGATTTGGCTGCGATCATCAATGAATCGGCGCTGGGCGCAACGTTGGCCGGCAAGGAATTCATCGAGATGGATGATCTGGAAGAGGCTCGGGATAAGGTCCGTTGGGGCCGGGCGCGCAAGAGCCGGGCCATTGATGAGAAGGAGAAGATCGCGACGGCCTATCACGAGGCGGGACACGCGGTCATTCAATATTTGGAGAAGGACGCGGACCCGATTCACAAGGTGACGATCATCCCGCGCGGGAATTATGGGGGGGCGACGATGGCGCTGCCGGAGAAGGACCGGATGTCCCAATCCAAGAAGTGGTGCTATGCGTTCATGCGTGTCTGTTTTGGCGGACGCATTGCGGAGGAGATGTTTACCGGAGATGTGAATACCGGAGCATCGGGCGATATTCGGCAGGCCACCGGGCTTGCGCGGAAGATGATCCGCGACTGGGGGATGAGCGATCGGCTGGGGTTTGTGTTCTATGGCGATGACGATTCGAAGGCGAATTTCTTCGAGATGGGCGGCGGCCGTGATTATTCCGAGGCGACTGCCAAAGCAATTGACGAAGAGACCAAAGCGCTGATCGACCGGCTATATGATGAATCGCGGAAGATTCTTGAGTCCAACAAGGATCGCGTGGAAGCGATGTCCAAGGCACTAATNNGACACTAATGCGATACGAGACGCTCGATGCATCGGAAGTGGATCGGATCATGAAGGGTGAAACCCTGACGAAGCCGACCGTTGGCGATTTGTTGGAGAAAGAGCAGAACCGCCGTGGGACTGTGATTCAACCTTCGCCGGATTCGAAGGGCCCGGATTTGAATCTTGGCGGCGGGCATTTGCCTGCGCCGGGGTAAGCGCCGAGTGGGCCACCCTCCGGACATGGGGTCGCGTGGCTTAATCGAAATAAGGGGTCAGATCGAAATAAGGGGTCAGGAAGGTT
>PMAK01000124.1 GCA_003153655.1 Phycisphaerales bacterium | reverse complement strand
GCCACGGAAGCGATTGACGAGATTGCGGGCATCGGTCAAATCGCGGCCGGAGCCGAAGGTGAAGACAAGCTCGCGTTCCTGCTTTTCGCCCAGTTCAATGACTACCTGCATCGCAGCGCATGGGTCGACTCCCGCGCCGACGCGGCCAGAAAGACGGGCGCGGTTCAGGCAGGCGGGGTTGGCGGGACTTCCGTTGCGGCCGATGAATTCGCCGCGATCGCCGGTTACTGTCCGCGCGGATTCGCTGGAGTCGAGGAATGCGACGCGCTCCGCGAACTCGCTGTTGTATGCGTTGCGGGCGAGCAGCGCGCCTGTTTTGGGATCGACTTCCGTCACGACATACGGAGAGTTGGCCTCGCGGCGATCGCCCAGAAGTAACTCGAAGAATCCGGTAATCGATAATCTTCTGGGGCGACCGGAGGTGTTGCGCAACTTTATGGTGATAAATTTTACGGGCGCGTCGGTTGCAACATACATTCGCATTTCGCTTGAAATGCCGTCTTCGGTGTATTCGAAGACGCTGTAGCCGAATCCGTGACGGGTGGTGTAGGGCATTGGGCCGCGCGCCGGCAGAGCCGAGGGAGACCAGAACCGGCCGCTTTCTTCGTCGCGGATGTAGAAGGCCTCTCCGCTGACGTCGCTGACCGCGTCATTGTTCCATGGAGTGAGCCGGAACGAGTGCGCGTTTTCGCACCACGTGTACGCCCCGCCGCTCTCGCTGACGACGGTGCCGAACCATGGGTTGGCGATTACATTTGACCAGGGAGCGGGCGTCGGAGATTCACCGGTCGTCGTAATGACGTATTCGCGGCCGTCAGGCGTAAAGCCGCCGATTCCGTTGAACGCTGCCAGGTCATTCTTCGGCACCTCCACGGCCAATGGAATCTCCACCCGACGGCTGGCGGTGGGCCTGAACCTTGGCACGGGAATTTCAAGGTTTAGCCGGCGATCCATCTGCTCGGCAAGGGTGCCGGCTGTATCGCTGATGATGACACGGGAAACCGTCTGCATCAGCACTTTGTCTTCTTCGGAAATTTGCTCGAGGCGGCGCACGAATATGCCGCCGGGCTTGTCGAGGAGGTTTGCCTCGGAACGGGAGGTGATCACTCCGATGATCTGATCCTGAAGCGCCTGGCGATATCCCGATTGATCTTCATTCCAGATGACCAGATCGACGGCCAGTCCGTGCACGCGCCAGTAGGCGTGAGCCTGAACGAGCTGACGAACCAGGTTCATCTGCGACTGATCTCCGACGCGGAGCAAGACGATCGGCAAATCACCGGAAATGCCGTAACCCCAGAGTCCGGATTGCCCGCGGCGGTTGCGCGCAATCACGCTGCCGGAAGCGCGCAGCGATGGGTTGGCGTAAAGGATGCTGCTGGCCAATCGGCCGTAGAGTTGGGTGTCGGCTTCGGCGGCATCGAGTTGGCGCAGCACAACCTGGCTATGGGTCCAGGCGAGTTCAAAGACGCGATCGGGCAGATGACGGTCGTGATATTTTTCCGCGATTGCGATCGCCCCTTCGTAGGTGTCGGCGGCGCCGGTGACGATGTGCAACTGGACTGACTCATCGGGGGCGATCATGACGGTGTTGCGTATGGCCACGATCGGGTCGAGGACGGACTGTNNGCGGGATCGGCCAGCGAGCGTCCGCGGCCGATGAACTCCTTGCGGGAAGTCTCATATGACGTCGCGGTCGCAAGTGAGCCGTGGATCATCATCAGATGAACCATCCAGGGCGGTTTTTCTCCAGCGGAGCGAGGGCGGCGGGTGCAGAGGATGGCTTGCCGCTGACGGAGCAATTGCGTTTGAACGAAGAGGTTGCTGAACGCGGGATGGGCGGCATCGGCCGCGGGCGGGGCCAGCACCACCTCGGCATAGCTGGTGAGCTCAATCGTGCGCGAGCTTCGTCCGCGATTGCTGATCGTGATGCGGCGGAGTTCGATGTCATCCTCGGGCGACACGCTGATTTCCAGATGTGTCTCGATGTCCCCGTCGCGGCGGCGGAACTCGGCACGACCTTGTGAATAAATGGCTTCGAATGACGTCGGCCGCTTGGACGTCGGCTGCTGCGCGGCGGACCAGAATTCGCCGGTTTTTACATCGCGGAGATAGCAGAAGGTGCCCCAGCAGTCGCGCGTGGAATCTTCGCGCCAGCGTGTTACGGCCAACTCGCGCCAGCGGCTGTAGCCGCCCCCTGCCGCGGTGACGGCGACGTGATATCTTCCGTTTGAGAGCAGATGCACTTCTGGGATGGCCGTCTGCGGCGTGGTGAACACGCGGAAATTCCGTTCGACTTCGGCCAGCGCGCCGTGGGCGTGGGAGACTTCGGCTGCGTGCGGGAAGACAGATGGCGCCTTGGGCACGCGCTCCTGAAGGAGGAGGTCCGTCGCGCGAAAGGCGCGATCGGAATCAAATCGCCGCTGCATGGGCTGCTTGAGGAGCAAATACGCGAGGGAGAGGAGAGCCATGCCCTGGTGGTGCGCCATATAGGACCGCACCGTGACGCTTTCCTGTCCACGCTGCAGACGCGCGGGGGAATAATCGACCGCCTCGTAAAACCCGTAGCGATTGAGACGGCCTTCGTGCTTCAGGAGGCGAAGGTTGGCGCAAGCTGACTCGGCATCGACCATGAGTGCCATTGCGCTGGCGTATGGGGCAATGACCAGATCGTCGGCGAGGCCGCGCTTGAATCCGAGGCCGGGGACTCCAAAGGCTTTGTATTGGTAGTTGCCCTGTGCGTCGGTTTTGGTGTATCCGGATTCGGAAACGCCCCAGGGGACGCCGTGCTCGCGGCCGTATTCGATCTGACGCCGCACTACGGCGCGGTAGGTCTCATCCAGAAGCGTGTTTTGATAAGTGGGCATGACCAGTAGGGGCATGAGGTACTCGAATATCGAGCCGCTCCAGGAGAGGAGCGCCATTCCGCCGCCGGTGTTTGTGAGCGCGCGACCGAGACTGAACCAATGTTCCTGCGGAAGTTTTCCTTGCGCGATGGCAACGAAACTTCCGAGACGCGCCTCTGACGCCAGAAGATCGTAGAACCCGCCGTCGAGGCGGCGATCTCCGATGTTGTATCCGATGCTGAGAAGATGCCGGTCCTTGTCGTAGAGGAAGCTGTAGTCAAAGTCAGCGAATTCGCGGCAGCGGATCGCAAGCTGTTTCAAATCGGAAATTGTTTTTGCGGCATTTTCTGACGCAATGATAAGTGCGGCGCGGCCTTCGGTTCCGAGGGCGTTACCGGCATCGGGGGTTAATGTTGACTCCAACTGGGCGACGTCATTCAAGCTGGGCATGTCGCTCAACCGCAACGGATCGACCCAGATGGCGAGTTGATTCACCTCGTCGGAGAACTGACGGCATTCGCGGTCGAGGGCCTGCGCCCACCAGATCAGTTCGCGGTTTTCATCGGGCCCGAAGGTAGATATCAGGTCGGTAACTGCCGCGAGGAGTTGCTGAAGTACCGGCCTGGATTCGGATAATGCGCGCGGCGGCAAGGACAGACTTTCCTGCATCGCCTGGAGGCGGACGATGATTTCCGCCGAGACTTCGGCGGCGGGCGCACGGGCCGCTTCGAGCAGAAGTGATAGCGTTGCGCCTAGTCCTGAGAATACGACCGGACGAAAGACCTGCTGGGCCGCCAGGCCATCCAGCCCCGCGGCGAGGGTGAGCAAATGTCCGGCGAGGTTTCCGCTATCGACCGTGGAAATGTAGAGCGGGCGGAGAGGCTCGAGCGTTCGGGTGTCATACCAGTTATAGAAATGGCCACGATGGCGCTGGAGCTTGTCGAGGGTTGCCAGTGTCCGCGTGGTCCGCGCGATCACCTCCGCGACGGAGATATAACCGAAATCGTAGGCGGCGAGATTCGCCAGCAACGACATGCCGATGTTTGTCGGGGATGTTCTATGGGCAGCGCCCTGCGGCGGGTCTTCCTGAAAATTGTCGGGTGGGAGATCGTTGTCAATCGATCCGACAAACGTCTCGAAAAAACGCCACGTGAGGCGGGCGATGCCTCCGAGAAAGGCCAGATCGTCCGGCGTCAGGCGCGGGCGTTGGATCTTAGCCGGCTGACTGAGCAAAAATGCGATCGCGGGCGCGAGGAACCAAAGGGTGAGGATGGGGGCGGCGACGAAACGGGCTTCGGGGCGAAAGAGGTTCAAAATCAGCGCGGTCACCATGGCGACTGCCGGTGGCACCCACATCGATATGTAAAATCCGGCCATGTCCGCGCGCGCACTACGCTGTGCGTCGCGGGCGGTGCGCCACTCGAGCAGCCGGCGGCGGGTAATCAGCATTCGCACTGAGGTGCGGCCGATCGCCTCAAGGCTGATGAATGCTTCATAGGGCAGACAGGCGAACGTGAATGCCTGCTGGAGCAACTGCCGTGAAATGGCGTCGCCCACCAATCGCAGATGCTGATCGAATGGGAGATCCGCCGCGCGACGAGTGAGATCGGCAGCCCCGTTGAGAATCGCTGGAAGCAGCAGGATCCTGATGACCAGAAGCGTGTAAAACAACGCGGCGCCGGGGAGAATCCAGCCGGCAATCAGCAGTGTTAGCAAGGCTCCGGGCAATAGGCTGCGGCGCACGTTGTCCAGGATTTTCCATTGTGACAGGGTGGAGATCGGATTTGGCGTTCGGCGGCCTTCGGCGCCGAGCACGCGAGGCAGANNCCAGTCGCCGCGAATCCAGCGGGAGCGCCGACTCACGTCGGCGGCAAAAGATGAGGGATATTCCTCGAAGAGCATGATATCGCTCACCAGTCCTGCCCGGGCGTGGCCTCCTTCGAGCAAGTCATGGCTGAGAATTCGGTTTTCCGGCAGTCTGCGATGGATCGCTTGCCGGAATACGTCCACGTCGTAGATTCCCTTGCCCACGAACGAGCCTTCTTCGAAGACGTCTTGATAGACGTCGGATACGGCGTGTGTATAGGGATCGATGCCGGGCTCGCCGGCGAAGAGTCTGGCGAATCGGGAGCGGCTGGCACTGGGGACGCTGATGCCGACGCGCGGCTGGAGGATGCCGTATCCCTCGGTCACGCGGCCGAGCTTTTCGTCAAAGTGCGGACGGTTCAGGGGGTGGGCCATGGTGCCGACGAGATGAGATGCGGAATCTCGCGGGAGTTGAGTGTCGCTGTCCAGCGTGATTACATATCGAACGTCTTGCAATGTTTCGGTGGGGCCGACGATGGTGTCGAAGCGGCCAGCTTCTCCGCGCAGAGCGCCGTTGAAGTCTTCGAGTTTTCCTCGCTTTCTTTCCCAGCCCATCCAGACGTTCTCGCATTCGTTCCAACGGCGAGCCCGGTGAAATAGGAAGAAGCGGCCATTTTCGCCGGAATGCTCACGCTCACTGGCAATTTCGTGGGGGGCGGCGTCACCATTGCCGCCGTCACTTTCGCGTCGGTTACTGCAGTATTTGGCGTTGAGGGCTTCGATGCCATCGCGCGTCGCCTGAAAGAGTGCCTCGTCCTCGGGCAGTTTTTCCTCCGATGCGTCGCGGAAATCGCTCAGGAGTGCGAAAAACAGGTTTGGATCGCGGTTGGCCAGGAAGCGAATTTCGAGAGCTTCGAGCAGTTCGTCGATCTCCTTGCTGTCCGTGAGGATGGCTGGAACGGCCACGATAGTGCGATACG
Source organism: Phycisphaerales bacterium (assembly GCA_003153655.1). GTDB lineage: Bacteria > Planctomycetota > Phycisphaerae > Tepidisphaerales > Tepidisphaeraceae > PALSA-1353. The sequence continues at coordinate 9,906 of PMAK01000124.1, read as the reverse complement.
CTTGAGGGATTCCTTTTGAAAAATCCATTCGTGGCAGGATTCGAGGACGGACCAGCAGCATTGCACCCCAATGAATCACCGCCACCGACAGTTGGCTTGTGCAAACAAATAGCAGCAGGCCCCATGCGACAAGTTCCCAAGGCGCGAGACTGTTGCGTGCGGCGGCCCAGGTGACGAACAATCCGGTTAGCACGGCCGTGGTGAGGACAATGGAAGCGAGATAGGTTGCCAGTGGGGACCGCCGTGCAAGACGACGAAGCTTTTCATCCAATGTGGATTGGTGGTTAGCAGATCGCTCCAAAATCACACGGCCTCGGCTGACCAGGAAATAGCCCACGTGGCCTGCGCGGCTACCATGCTCGCCGTTGCCCTCGCTGCCGGCGCCTCTACCGGCTAGCTCCACCGCTCGGCGCGCTACTTCGACTTCCGAGAGCGGGCTGTGCTTGGCAATTTCCTCGACGGCATGACGGTATTGGTCGCGCGTCGTGAAATCCATTTGCGGAAACACGGCGGCGGGATCGTTGCGCAGGATGTGTTCCACCCCGCTCATTGTTTCGACGAAATCGCGCCAGTCTGTCGCGCCTAAGAATCGGAGACTGCCGATGCTGTTGCCGATCGAGACCTGATCGGCCGCCTGATGCTGGCTCGCCTCCTGGAACGCCATTTCGATCGTCTGCCCTTGCTCAGCGACGCGGTGTTCCAGCCACGTAATCGGGAACACCAGCGCATGCCCCTGGCCCTGCATTCGGCTGGCGAACTCGGCGATGAACGCGGTGGTCAGCGGCGGGTTCTCCTTGACCATGTCGGCCAGGACGAGCACAACATTGGCCGGAGCCGAGGCGGCGATCTCGAGCATGCGATCGATCCAGTAGGCGGCTCTTTCGCGATCGCGCCGCCCTGCCGCGATCCGGACAACCACGCGCCGGAGATTTTCCAGGAGCGCGAGACGCAGCATGATCGGGATGGCCCAAAGCTCGCCGAGGCGTAACGGCGTCACCGACTGGTATGAGCCGACGAATGCCTGAAGGGTTTCGGCATCGACACGACCGTCGCCGTGGGAAATCAGTTCCAGGGCGATGGCATAGGCGCGTGGATAGCCTGCCGATGGTCCGTTGGTGAGCCTTGGCAGTTCCCGGCTATAGCCACGGGGAAGATGCCGGCGAGCGGTGCGAATCTGGTCTTCGATCAGGTGATAATTGTCGAGGAACCATTCGGCGGCTGGCGTGATGCGCCGGCCGCGGGCGACGCCTTCGGTCACCAACTCATAAGCCTCGCGCAGCAATTTTTCGTTGTCGGACAGGCGGGGAAGGAGGCGATCCGAACCACGGCTGCCCACGGCGCTGACCTCGTGCCAGCCGGCGAGGGTCTTGGCGTAGCGATCCAACTGATCGACGCTGTACAATTCATCGCGCAGCGGCGCCTCTTCGGGTTGGACGGATGATTCACCGTTCCCATCCGTTAAGGGGCGTAGACGTATGAAAGGCTTGAGCCTTCGGGCAACTCTCGGGAGATCAAACAGCAAGTCGGGTGTACTCCATTTCGCTCAGGTTCGGATTTTTTCGCGTCGCTCACTTCCGAGACAGAAACAAAGCGGCCATCCCCGCCCGGGAGCGGGAGCGAGGGAATCGCGGCACGAGGTCGCTATAGCGTAACCGGGGGGCTGAACTAAGAGAACGGATTCTTTGCGCGAGAATTATTTGCCATGCGAAGAAATGGTCTGACGACTACACGCTTCCGATCGCCCATTCATGACGATGGATGCATGTTGGCTTCGCAACAAAAAAGGGAGAGACTCACAATTATCGAAACGGTCTGTTTGGGATAGCCTTCGAAAGTTTTTCAAGGACAAAATGCCTCCAAACGGCCCTGTCCTTTAGCGATTTTGGGTATCCCCAAAGGTATCCCCACGTGGGGATACCCTATTGTTTCATTTGAGCGTTATGCATCAAGGGTTTCTGCGACTTTTCTTATTTACAGATACCCCCGACAGCCGGACTCTTTCTCTGGGTCTCGCTGACGCTCGAAACGAGAAAAAGTCCGGCTCCTCGTCCGCCTCACGGCGGGCTCGGTTTGANNCTCACGTCCTCATCCACGGGGTCTCGAAGGGGGGGTGATCAACCGGGGAACCGGCAGAGCCAACGGGTACAAACCGAGGGGGGCTTCGCCATAATCCAACGGGTTTAGGCCATTTTAATCGGAATGAAATGATTGTTAGCGCGCCAGACCTGAAAAGCGAAGGAGGCGAGCGAGGGAACCGCCGGCGCGAACCGGAGAACGGGGGTCGTCACGATCATCGTCTTCATCGTTTTCGCGACCACGTTCCTGAAGGNNTGGCCGCGTTCTTTGCCTTTGCTTTCAAGACACCCGGATCGTCCAGCTGAAAGACCGGGTACCCAGTATTGCCACCCCGGCCGGGCCCGCGGGTTAGCGCGCCGCGTGTTTTTCCTTGACCGAACCCCATTTCCCTTTGCTTCCGAGGAAATTTAGAGACCCTGAATACTTCCGCGACCATACGGACAACATGCGATCTTCGGAATTTTAGCGGATGACACATCAGCACGATGAACATCATAATAGTAATTTTTGAGACAACAGATAATAAGCGGCCTATATCGAATTACCAAAAAAACAGCGTTGACAGGATGAGGCCAGGGCCGGCGCATATGAACCTTCCCACTCGAGAGTTCGGCGCTTGTTAGGATTGCGCGATTGCGTCGGGTCGTTTATTACATCTGTCACTGGTCGCGAGGCCTCGCGAGAACATTGAAACTCGGGTTCTTTTTGAGGAGCTTTGCCATGGACGGCCAAGTGACCCATGGTCCTTTGCGCTTTTTTCTTGATCTGCCCGACCCGCGAGCGCGCAACGTGCGACATCGTCTGATGGATATTCTCATCCTCGCGTTCTGCGCCGCGATCTGCGACGCCGACGGATGGGATGATTTTGAAATCTTCGTTCAGGCCAAGCAGTCGTGGTTCGAGACCTTCCTGGATCTGGAACACGGCGTACCCTGCGCCGACACGTTTCGACGCGTGTTTTCGCGTCTGGACCCGGACCTCTTCGAGCGATGCTTCATGAATTGGATGGCGTCGGTGGTCGAACTGTCCGGTGGAAAGCGGGTGGCGATCGACGGCAAGAGCATCCGCCGATCTTTTGAACGCGGGTGGGACAAGAGCGGCATGTCCCATCTGGTCAGTCTCTTCGTTGCGGACAACGGCCAGGTCTTCACGCAATTAAAAACCGAAGGCAAAGGCCAGGAAATTCAGGCCATCGTCCAGATTCTGGGGTTGGTTGACCTCAAAGGCGCGACCGTCACGATCGACGCGATCGGTTGCCAGAAGGAAATCGCCAAAACCATCGTGGAGCAACGGGGCGGCCACTATGTGCTGGCGGTGAAGGAAAACCAGCCGGCGTTATACGACTCGATCCGATGCCATCTGGACGAGATGATCCTGGAGAACTTCCAGAACGTGAATCATGGACAACTGGAATCGGTGGAGAAGGGGCATGGCCGCATCGAGAAACGCCAGGTCTGGGTGACCGATCAAATCGAATGGCTCAAGACGGCCCATGAATGGGCGGGGCTTAAATCCGTGGCGGTGGTGGAGGCCACGCGGGACGTTCCGCTCAAAGGCGTCCGTGTCGAGCGTCGTTATTACATCAGCAGCCACGCGGGCGTCGACGCGGCGTTCATGGCCCAGGCGATCCGCGGACATTGGATGATCGAGAATGGCCTGCATCACGTCTTGGACGTCAGCTTCCATGAGGATGACAGCCGCATCCACAAGGATCATGGCGCGGAGAATGTCAGCCGCCTGCGAAGAATGGCCTTAAACGTGCTCAAAGATCGCGGATCGAAGCATGCCAAGCGGGTCCGCATCCGCGGTCGAAGGAAATTGGCCGGCTGGAATCATGACTTTTTGCTCAAACTCATCAGCGGATAGCCATATGCGCTGGCCCTGACAGTACATCAACGAGACGCGGCAAATCCTTGAAGTCTCCATCTTTAAGTCGTAAATAGAGCTTCAATAGGACATTGCGGAATTGGGTCGATTCGACTCCCGGCCTCTCCGTTTTTCAGCGAGAAAGTGTTGGTTTTTGTTGGTTTTTCGCTTTTTTGAGGCACATCAGCAGCAATGCCATTGACTGCATCGGACTGCACCAAACTCTTATCCGCTTCGCTGCTTAGTGACAAGTCAGGTGACAAGTGAATCGGGCCGTTCGTTCCTGTCGCCAGGGCCGCTTGCCGGATCGGTGCTGACAGGTCCGGCAGCGAATCCAGCGCCGTCGCCATGTCGTCGCGCCGCAGGTGCGCGTACCGATCCATCGTCAGGGTAATCGTCGAATGACTGGCGAGGCGCTGCGCCGTCTTCGGATTCACCCCGTTGTTCACCAGCCCGGGGCCGTCTCGGCCGCGGTTTATTACAGCTTCGAAAGACCGATCCTTAAATGGCGCGACCGGATGACTGAGCGGCGATCAAAGCCCTTTGCGCCTGTTGTGGTGCGCGATTCCCCTCCGTCGCCTATGGAAATTCTGAATTGAGCACAGGGGTGCAATTGCCGATAACGCATACTGTCATATGGTCCGCTGAGAGCGGAAATTTTCAGGATGTGCTCGGTGTCGTCGTATATCGGACGATGCAATGCTGAAGTCTACGCCTAACGCTTGCAATGGCAGCGCGCAGCATTCTGAAGACTTTCAATTGTCAGAGCAGCAGCGTCCTCTGCCTTGGACTTTAGGCGAGAAAACGCCACTTGGCGTAAATGCTGTGCACGCTGCAACGAGCCGCACCCAGTTCGACGATTGAGAATCTTATGCGCATCTCCCTTTGTACGACCTGCTTCAACCGCGCGAGCCAACTTAAACAAGTATTTGAATCGAACGTTGAAGTCCTCCAAGGGGAAAACTCCGTTGAATGGGTCATTCTCAATTACAACTCACAGGACGACCTCGACGATTTCATGCTCCCCGTTCTCCGAGAAAGGGAATGCAATATCCGTTACTTCAAGGAGATCAGTCGTCGGCCTTGGCATTTGTCCTTGGCAAAAAATATCTCCCATAAGCTGGCGAGCGGCGACATACTTCTCAATCTGGATTGCGACAATCGAATCGGTGAGGCATTGGACGAAATTCGCGAATCGTTTACTTCAGACGTCGGCGCACTTCATTTATGGAGTGGATGCTATGGCGATGGAACATGCGGCCGAATCGCGATCAGAAGGGAACTCTTTTATAACGTCGGGGGATACGACGAATCGTTTCGTCCAATGGCGTATCAAGATGAGGACCTTCTGGAGCGGTTGAGAGATATGGGGGAGATCGTCAGGCACTGCCCGTGTCACTGCCCTATTGCAATCGCAAATGAAGGTTTTGGAGATGCCGCCCCGGTACCTAAATCCGCGCAATGGGAGCGATACCACAAATACAACTATCGAATTTCGAGTCGTAACCGAGCCGAGGGCCGGCTGGTGGCAAATGAGGGCAGACTCTGGGGGGTCGGATGTGTTTCGGCTCTCTCGTAAGCGCGCATTGTAGGGAGGCAGTAAATGGACTCTCTCGCGCATAAATACAGCCAGCGCACATGTCATGGGCAGTGGATGAACCCTGTCGGTCAGGCGGACCTGGCGTCGATCATCATTCCAACCCACAACCGGACACTGTTGCTTGAAGAAGCGCTCGCGTCCGCGGCGGCCCAGACGTATCGGCCGCTGGAAATCATCGTCGTCGATGATGGGTCGATCGACGATACCGCAGCGGTGGTCAACCGTTGGCGGGATCGGCTCGGAAATGATTCGCTAGCCACCATGCGATATTGCCAGCAGTCCAACTCCGGCGTGAGTTCGGCTCGTAACCATGGGTTGATCGAATCCAGAGGCGATTTCATTCAATTCCTCGACTCCGATGACACCTTGAATCCGGAGAAGCTGAGCCTTCAAATCGACTGCTTAAAGCAAAATCCAGAGTGCGGGTATGTCTTCAGCGATTGGACGAGACTTGAGGAACCGATGAAATGGGCGCCCGTCTCCGTTAATGAAGCGACCAGCATGGACAGCGCAAAGTTATATTGCAGCCCGCGCGTGAAGTGGACAATGGTGGGCATGTATCGTCGTAAAACGGTTTATGCAGCCGGACCTTACTGTGAAGACATGAATACTGGCGAAGATAAGGAATTCAACCTCAGGGTGCTTCTGACGACAACGAAGTTGGTTTACCTCCCCGGCAATTTATTTGCATCACGCGACCACGCCAGCCCCCGGCTCACCGACGTGCATAAAGTGGGTCAAAATGGATTAATTTTTGCGGTAAGGCTGCATCGACGCATGACCGAATCGGCGCTGGCGGAGGGCCGGCTGAACAATCCGCGCCTGGTCGACGTGTTGATCAAGGGGCTCACGAGCATCATCATTGACGCGATTGAAGCCGGGCGTCGCGATCTGGCAACAGAGGCGATTGAAATCTGCAGGAAAATGCCCATCGGGATTGGCCGCCGCGCAAGGCTGGCGATCTATCAAATCTTAAGTTTTCTCCCGCGAGGCGCTTTTCCGCGTTTGTGGCGGGCGTGGCTGAAAATCCGCCGGGCAATTTTTGAGATTCCAAATCGCGAATTCCGCCGGCTTGGCGCCACATTGAGGGTGGGAAAGCAGAATCCATGACACGACGCTGGATGCGCTCAGCCGCAAAACTGCTTCCGGCAGGAGTGAAACAGCGCTTGCAACAAATGGAGGCAGCGTTCTGGTCATATCGTTATGAATGTCCGCTCTGCCAACGACGGGTGCAAAGCTTCCTTCCACTGTGGCAGGCAATGCCGCGTTTGATCGCGGGATTGAAGAAACACGACTTCAACATGCAGTTGTTTGCGCAGGCCGAAACTCTGAATATGCAGCAGTACGCATGTCCCTATTGTCTTTCGAACGATCGGACCCGTCTTTACGCGTTGTTTCTTCGAGGTGAGCCGGATCGAATCGCCTACGGCCCAAAACACCGGATGCTCGACATCGCGCCTGCGAAAACACTGCGGGAATTAATTTTGAAACTTGGTTGCTTCGACTATCGCAGCGCCGATTTGCTTAGGACAGATGTGGACGACCAAGTCGACATCATGGACATGAAGGCTTACGCCAACGATTCGTTTGATTGCTTCATCTGCTCTCATGTGCTGGAACATGTTCCAGACGATCGCAAGGCAATGGGCGAGCTGTTTCGCATTCTCAAGCCGGGTGGCTGGGGCATCGCGATGGCGCCGATCATCCTCAGCTTGGCTGCGACAATTGAAGACACGGCCCTTTCGGATCCGGCGGAGCGCATTCGGAGGTTTGGTCAGGATGACCATTTGCGACTCTACGCTCGACACGACTTTATCGAGCGATTAACTCACGCGGGCTTCAATGTGTCCTGCTTAGGATTCGATCATTTCGGCGGCGACGTGCTGGAGAAAAATGGCATTCAGCAAAGCGCGATCTTGTATGTCTGCCGCAAGACTTGAAGCATGGGGAATATGAAATGGCGCCGCAAATAATCGCAGTTTTCGCAACGAACTTCTTCGGCAAAAGAGGCATCGAATGATGCGGCGTTTTCGTATATTCGCCAAGAAGACGTTACTCGGCGTGGCGCGGGCAACGCCCGGCCTCGGCACCGAACTGAGGCGACTGGACACCCTTGTGGAAATCGAGTCGCGGCAAAGCCGCTTTGAGCCGGGACACTCTTACTCAACGATTCCGGACTGGCGTTCATTCCGAAGCCGGATTCCCGAGAACATTCAAGATCTGCGTCTGTGGGGCATCGATCTCAACGAAGAAAAGCAGTTGGCGCTGGTCAAATCCTCCGCGGATTCGCTGGGAGCGGACTTCTGGAGCAAGGGCGGCACACTGACGGGTCCCCGCTATTCTTGGCCGAACATTTTTTTCACTGGACCGACGCCCGGCTCCTCACGCACATCATCGCTCATTTCCGCCCGCGCAGGATTGTTGAAGTGGGCTGCGGATTTTCCTCCGCGACGGTGAGCGATACGCTTGCCAGGGCCAAGCTCGATCTGCCGGACGGGCGAATGCTGATCGATCCTAGCCCGGATTATTCACGAGCATCTTTGAAAGTTCCGCGAACCGGCGTCTTGTGTTGCGGAGCCACCAAAACCATCTGACGCGAGCGTACCGCCCCCTTACCCCCATTGGAAAAGCCGTCTTTTGGCGGGGATCACGGGCCACACGAGAAGTTCAACGACCGGACGCCGACGGCTTGGTACATCGGCCACCAGGGCCAGTTGCCCGCCAGCTTGACCAGAATCCGGCGGGTGCTTTGCACGATCACCGCGGCGACCTTGATCACGTGCGTCCGCCAAGTGCAGGGCTGGCCCACACGCACGACGTTCGGCAGGGTCTTGTCGTCGCGCGCCCCGTTCAGAAGATTCATCGCGGCCGTGTGCAGCAGCAGGCGGAAGAAGTTGGCCATGAAGCGGTGGCACGAAAGCCGGTCCATCTTCAGGCCGTTCTTCAACTCGTCCATGCGGTGTTCGCTTTCGCCGCGTTGGATGTAGTCCTCGTAGATCTTTTCACCCTCGGCGGCGCTGACGGCTGAGGGCAGGTTGGTCACGACAAAACGCAGGTTGGTTCCTCCGGCGTGGCACTCCGCCTTGGGGATCACGGCGCGAGCCTGCGGCCAGGATTCGCATTGATATTGAAAACAATCAAATAGCCGGGCCTTCTCCTTCGTTCGCTCGTGTTCTTCCACGGCCCGTTGCATCAGACCTTCGGTCAACGTCTTGAGGCGGGCGTTGGTGGAGAATCCAAACGTGTACGTGAGGCTGTTTTCCTCGCAAATCTCGTACCTCCGCGGCAGCCCGAAGCCCGCGTCGCCGCGGACGTGAATGGCGATGTCGGGCCGCTCTTTCCGCAAAGCGTTGACGACACGCATCAGGTCGTCGTCGGCGCCCAGCGACGCATGGACCGTCCCCGGACGCAGCCAGGCCACGAACACATGCTGGGTCGTCGGTTCACTGATGATCAGCGGGAAGTATTGGTATTGGCCGTAATACCCGTGAAAGAGCGTCAGTTGTTGTTCGCCGTGCGTTGGATCATCCGTCGCGTCCAGGTCCAGCGTGATCCAGGCGGGAAGCTGACCGCCGTGCTTTTGCTTGAGGCGCTCGATCCCGGTGGCGATGTTGAAGTCGATCAGTTTCTGCAAAACCGCCGGCGTGGGCAGATTCTCAAAGCGGCTGAGGGTCGGTTGGCTGGCCAGCGGTTTGTCCTCCGGCAGGCGGCCGGCGATCCGCTTGAAGACCGGATCGTCCCGCAGCGTATCGTGATCGTTGCAATCCTCGTAACCGGCGAGAATGCCGAAGATCCTCTGCCGCAGCATCGAGAGGAGCGATTGCCCCCGATCGGGCTTGGGATCGACCAGGCAATCGGCCATGCGGGCGGTGTAATTCCAACCCTGATCGAACTGCCGCAACGGCAGCAGCCCGCCGTCGGAAGAAATCCGACCCTCCGACGGCTGGACAACGACCGGAAAATCTGGGAGAAAATCGAACGAAATCCGTTCAGCACTCTGCGACGACATACGCGGCCTCCCTGCTGGGTTTAACTCTTCCTGATAAAAGACATTAAACCACAAGGAGGCCCGTCGCGCGCGCGGGCTGGAGAATAATCCGGGTTAGCGCACTCTTCCCTGGTCTCGACTGACAGGCGAGTGCTACGCGCAAAATTGCACGTCAACCACACGACGCACTGCGTCTGGATCGAAATTATTCGTGCGTTCCTGGGTGCGCAATTACTTTCGTCGGCGGCGCATCATCATCCCGGCGCCTGCGATCAGCATCATTGAACCTGTGAATGGCTCAGGCACATCCGCCATTAATCCATTGGCCGCCGCGAAGGCATCGATCGCGGCGAGGTCGGCTGCCGGAAGCGTGATG
>PMAK01000276.1 GCA_003153655.1 Phycisphaerales bacterium | reverse complement strand
TGCGACAATCGGCACCATGGCTGCCAGCGCTTTCTGCATGATCTCAAACGACGCGCGGCCGCTCACCAAAAGAACGTGGCGATCCAGCGGAAACAAACCATTCAGCAGCGCGTGGCCGATCGTTTTATCCACAGCATTGTGCCGGCCAATATCTTCGCGAATTACGAGCGGCTTTCCTTCTTCGCTGAACACCCCCGCGGCATGAAGGCCGCCGGTGCGATCGAAGATGGTTTGGGTTTGCCTCATCATTTCGGGCATGCTCGCGATCAGTTCCGCGCTGATCTTCGGCTGATCTGTCATGCGCACGCGTGGAAATTGTGAGCGGATGGCATCAATCGTCGCCTTGCCGCAGAGGCCACAGCTGGATGAAGCGAAAACGTGACGCGTGAGTTTCTCGAAATCGATGCGGACATCAGGCGACAGCCGGACGTTGATGATGTTGCCATGCTGGTTCCGATCGCAATATTCGATGCCCAGAATATCCCGCGCGGATTCGATGAGGCCTTCGGAGAGCAGGAATCCGGCCGCGAGTTCTTCATCGTTTCCCGGCGTGCGCATGGTGACGCTTATGGCGCGGCCACCGGCTCGGATTTCCAGCGGCTCCTCTTCCGCCAAATCATCCGAATCCTCGCGGGTTTGGCCTTCTTCCCAGCGAACGATGCGTTTGCTCATTGCTCGATCCATCATACCAACTTAAAANNTTTGCGGTTTTCCATCCAGGCGGCAATGCAAGACAAACCCTCCCAAGACGAGACCGATCCGAAAATCGCACACCCGGCACATATAGCCGGGGGCATTCCAGCGATATTGAAGACGCTTCAATCCGGCTTGGGCGAGATGGGCGCTCGGCGGACGCTTCGCACGCTGACCAGTCTCAATCAGAAAGACGGATTTGACTGCCCGAGTTGTGCATGGCCGGACCCGGATGGGGATCGCTCCGCGGCTGAATTCTGCGAAAACGGCGCGAAGGCTGTCGCCGCCGAGGCCACCCTCGCCCGCGTGACGCCGGAGTTTTTTGCAAAGCATTCCGTCGCGGACCTCGCGGCCCAGAGCGACATGTGGCTCGATCACCAAGGCCGAATCACGCATCCGATGGTCCTGCGCGCGGGAAGCGATCATTACGAGCCAATCGAATGGGATGCGGCATTTGCACTGATCGCGGCGGAATTGAACGGGCTGTCGTCGCCGGATGAGGCTTCGTTCTATACCTCCGGCCGAACGAGCAACGAGGCCGCGTTTTTGTACCAGCTTTTTGCGCGGCAGTTCGGGACGAACAATCTGCCAGATTGCTCGAATATGTGCCACGAATCGAGCGGAACGGGACTCAAGCAGAGCATCGGCATCGGCAAAGGGACGGTAAAGCTGGAAGATTTTGAAGAGGCGGACGCAATCTTCGTGATCGGGCAAAACCCTGGGACGAATCATCCGCGCATGCTGACATCGCTGCAGAAAGCGGCGCGAAACGGATGCAAGATCGTCAGCGTCAATCCATTGCCGGAGGCGGGGTTGATTCGCTTTAAGCATCCGCAGGAGGTGCTGCACCTGCTCGGACCGGGAACGCCGATCGCATCGTTGTTTCTTCCAGTGCGGATCAATGGCGACGTGGCGGCGATCAAGGGGATCATGCGGATCATGCTGGAAGAGGACGAGCGCGCGGGCGGGACAGTGCTCGATCATGCGTTTATTCGCGAACGTACGGAAGGATTTGAGAATTTCGCCCACGATCTGAAAGCTGAAGATTGGCCGGCGATTCTCAAGGGCAGCGGACTTTCGATGGAGCAACTTCGCCAGGCCGCGCAGATCGCCATCGAGTCAAAGCGGATGATTTGCTGCTGGGCGATGGGAATCACGCAACATAAGAATGGCGTCGCCAACGTGCAGACGATCGCCAATTTCGCGTTGCTGCGCGGACAGATCGGGCGGCGCGGAGCGGGGCTTTGTCCTGTTCGCGGCCATAGTAACGTTCAGGGCGATCGTACGGTCGGGATCTGGGAGAAAATGGATGATCACTTCATGCGGGCGCTTGGCAGCGAGTTTAATTTCTCGCCGCCGGCGCGACATGGGTTTGATACGGTGCAAGCCATCAAGGCGATGCACGAAGGGCAGGTGAAGGTTTTTATCGCCATGGGCGGAAATTTTCTTTCGGCAACTCCGGATACCGATTGGACGGCAGAGGCGCTGAAGCAATGCCAGCTCACGGTCCATGTTTCGACAAAGATCAATCGCTCGCATGTGACGCACGGGCGGCTGGCCCTGATTCTGCCGTGTCTGGGCCGCACTGAGCATGATTTGCAGAAAACGGGCGAGCAGATCGTCAGCGTTGAGGATTCGATGGGAAATGTGCATCGCTCGCGCGGCGTGCTGGAGCCGGCGTCGCCGCAACTTCTCAGCGAGCCAGCCATCGTTACGCGTCTTGCACATGCAACGCTTGGCAAACGTTCCACGGTTGATTGGAAGGGACTGGCGGACAATTACGATCGCATCCGCGATCACATCGAGCATGTGGTTCCAGGGTTTGAGCAATACAACGTGCGTATCCGTCATCCGGGCGGGTTTTATTTGCCGAATGGTCCGCGTGATGGGAAGTTCACCACGCCATCGGAACGGGCGCTGTTTGTCGTTCATCCGATTCCTGCAAATGAACTGAAGGCGGGCGAACTTTTGCTGACGACTATTCGCAGCCACGATCAGTTCAACACGACAATTTATGGCCAGAATGATCGATATCGTGGCGTATTTGGGGGCCGGCGCGTGGTATTTCTCAATTCGGGAGATATCCGGGAGCACGGGCTACGTGAAGGACAATTGGTTGATCTGATCAATGATGCGGAGGGGCGTGAGCGGCGTGCCAGCCGGTTCAAGGTTGTGAGCTATCCGATACCTCCGGGATGCGCAGCCGCTTATTTTCCGGAGGCGAATGTATTGGTTGCCGTAAACAGCGTAGCTGACGGGAGTAATCAGCCTGCTTCTAAATCGGTTGTGATCACACTTGAGCAGTCGTGCGAACCCTCATCGAACGCGGTTTCCAAGTGAACCGGATAAACTTGTGACTGTTTAACTTTGCTTCTATGATCCCCGCGTGTTCAAGGGGAGCGGCATGGGCCGTCTCTTTTTTTATTGCGAGTACGCATCGATGAGACTCGCGGGTCTATTCACTTTTGGCTTACTGATGTTCGCTACGGAACGCCTCATGGCTGAGCAATCCGCCCCGTCCACCCAGCCCACGCCGGAGGTTTTTCTTCGTCTGGCCGCAGAAGTTGAAACCAATCTTCACCGGGACATTCTGGATAAATGGTTCCCGGTGGCGTTTGATCCGCACGGCGGATTTTTTCAGGATTTCGGCGAGGACTGGACGCCTGCGGCCAGCGATTCCAAGGGAATCGTCTACGAATCCCGGCTGACATGGACTTCGGCCGAGGCGGCGATGCGTTTCCCGACAAAGGCTGAGATGTATCTCGCACAGTCGCGCCATGGCTTGGCATTTCTTGCTGACAAAATGTGGGACCAAAAGAAGGGCGGATTTTTCTGGGCGGTTGACGATGACGGCAATCCCGTCGGCGCGCTAGGCGCTCGAAAGCAGGGGTATGGCAACGCGTTTGGAATTTTTGGGGCAGCCGTTTGCTATAGAGCCACGCATGATGCCGCCGCGCTCGATTTGGCGAAGAAAGCCTTCCGCTGGTACGACGAGCATGGACATGATGCAAAGAACGGCGGATATCTGGAAGTAGTTCTGGATGATCCGGCAGACGCAAATTCAGTTGACGACGCCGACCCCATCGGAGCCGGCGCCAACGGGAAGTCGATGAACACCAGCATTCATGTGCTGGAAGCGCTGACGGCGCTGTATGAAGTGTGGCCAGACCCGACCGTGCGATCGCGGCTTCAGGAAATGTTCGAGATCGTTCGCGATAAAATATATGCCGAGCCGGGGCACCTGGTTTTGTTTTTCACCGCCGATTGGAAGCCGCGCCCGACGGAAGATTCTTATGGACATGATGTTGAGACGGCCTATTTGCTTACCGAAGCCGCAGCCGCGCTGGGCATTCCGGACGACCAGACAACCTGGCTTAAGGCCCGGCGACTGGTGGATCATTCGCTGCAATATGGCCTCGATCACGAGCGCGGCGGTCTCTACAACGCGGGCGGAGTTTCGGGCGGGGAATATGCCGATCAGAGGGAGTGGTGGGTGGAAGCGGAGTGGCTCAACGCGCTGCTTTTAATGCACGAACGGTATGGGCGGGAGACGCCGCGATATTGGAACGCGTTTATTCAGCAGTGGAATTGGATTAATCAATACGGGATCGATAAAGTGAATGGCGGGTGGTACCCGCGAGTTAATAATGATGGAAGTCCGGTGCCGCACTCAAAGAGCGACATTTGGACGGACTGCTATCATCAGGCCCGGGCGATGTTCAATGTCTCGGCCAGACTTCGCAGCCTTGCCGGCGCAAAATAGTCCGCCGCGTTTTTCTCACTATTGCAGATTCTTCTTCAGAAATTCAACCGTCAGGGTCCAGGCTTGCTGAGCGGCTTTGAGGTTGGCTCCGTTGCGTCCCTGTTGTTGTCTCATGAATCCGTGGCCCGCGCCGTCGAAAATGTGCGGATCATATTGCTTGTGCAGATCGTTCATGGCTTTCACCGTACTGTCGACGGTCGATGAGACGCGAGCATCGTCGCCGCCGTAACATCCCAGCACGGGGCAGCGGATATTCGCCAGCGCGTCATTTTTCGGTGGCGTGCCGTAAAAGACCACGGCGGCATTGAGTTTTGGCTGGCGCGTTGCGTAGGCGAAGCTCACGCCGCCTCCCCAGCAGAAGCCGATGCTTGCGGTCTTGTCGGTCGCTGACGGCAATGCGATGGCGTAGTCTCGCACGGCATCCAATCGCTTTACCTGATCATCGAGAGAAAGTTTGCGAATGTTTTGGCCAACTTTATCGCCAAGGGATTCCGTTCCGCCGCCGTCAGGCCCGAGCCCCGAGAGCATATCCGGCGCGACGGCGATGTATCCCTCGGCCGCAACTTGGTCGGCCAGCGATTGGACCCAATCAGACATGCCGAAGATTTCATGGATTACGAGGACGACCGGGGCTTTGTCTTTACGCTCGGGATATACGACCCATGTATGAATTTTCACGTCTCCCATCGGGACGTCCACCCATTCTCCATGCCGCGGAGAAGCAGCGAGGGCATCTTTCGCCCCGGTTCCGGACGCGGGAATGGCCGGCTGGGTCGACGGACTCTCCGCCAAGGACACCGAGATCATTCCCAGCAATATCGCTGCCGCGACGAGCAATTTCTTGGTCATACCGCGATTGTCCTAATCACTCCCCTAATTGACAAGCATGAACTTTGCCGCGGGGTGGACTCTGTGTGTAATATCCCGGGCATGAATCCTTATGGACATTTTGACGACGCCAATCGCGAATACGTAATCACCCGCCCGGATACGCCGCTGCCATGGCTTAACTATCTGGGGTGCGAGGAATTTTTTGGGATTATTTCCAATACGGCCGGCGGATATTCCTTCTACCGCGATGCGAAGCTGCGGCGTTTGACGCGATATCGGTACAACAATGTGCCGCTTGATTCCAACGGGCGATATCTTTACATCCGCGATGGCAAGGATATCTGGAGTCCGACGTGGAAGCCGATCCGCGCGAAGCTGGATCGATACGAATGCCGTCATGGAATGGGCTATACGCAGATTATTGGCGAGCGGAATGGGATTGCCGTCACCACGCGGCATTTTGTGCCGCTGGGGCGGACGTGCGAGGTTTGGGATGTGCGCGTGCGCAACACTTCGGCGCAGCCAAAGCGGGTGCAACTCTTCGGCTTTATCGAGTGGTGTCTTTGGGATGCGATGGATGATGCGAGCAATTTTCAGCGGAACTATTCCACGGGACAAGTTGAGGTTGAGCCGCAGGCGATTTATCACGTGACGGAATACCGCGAGCGGCGGAATCATTACGCGTATTTTTCCTCGTCCGTGCCAACGGCAGGATTCGATACGTCGCGTAACGCATTTGTCGGCATACATGAGGGATTGGATGCCCCGCGGGCGGTTGTCGCGGGGAAGTGCACCAATAGTATTGCGTATGGCTGGCAGCCGATTGGCGTGCATCAGATCGATCTGGAACTATCGCCCGGTGAGGAAAAGCGGCTGCATTTCCTGATCGGTTATGCGGAGAACCCGGAAGATAAGAAATTCAGCCCGGGAACTGTACGGAAAGGCCAGTTGGTCGCGAACAAAGCGCCGAGCCAAAAGGTGCNNCGTCGGCCGTTGATTCGGCGTTTACAAAGCTTAAGGATTACTGGACCGATTTGCTTTCCAACTACACCGCGGAAGTTCCCGATCCGCATGTTTCTCGGATGGTAAATATCTGGAATCAGTATCAGTGCATGACGACGCTGAATCTGTCGCGGTCGGCGTCGGGGTTTGAATCGGGCATTGGGCGCGGCATGGGATATCGCGACTCGAATCAGGATTTGCTTGGCGTTGTGCATCTTCAGCCGACGCGATCACGGCAGCGGATTATCGATCTGGCGAGCACTCAGCTTTCGGATGGCACGTGCTTTCATCAGTATCAGCCGCTGACTAAGAAGGGAAACGCGGACATCGGCGGCGGATTCAATGATGATCCGCTCTGGTTGCCGCTGTCGGTTTACGCTTACATCGCGGAAACGGGCGACAACACGATTCTCGCGGAGCGATGCCCCTATGCGGATAAGGCTGATACTGCGTCGACGCTCATGGATCATCTGGAACTGTCGATGAATTACACGCTGCGCAATCGCGGTCCGCATGGCTTGCCGCTGATTGGGCACGCGGATTGGAATGATTGCTTGAATCTCAATTGCTTTTCGACGACGCCGGGCGAATCGTTTCAATGCGCCGGAGATATCGCGGGAAGCGTGGCGGAGTCGGTCATGATTGCCGGGCTGTTTTGTGCGGCGTGCGATCGGATGGCCGCGATTTATCGGTTGATCGGGCAGGAAGCGAAGGCCGCCGATATTCTTGCCCGCAAGGCGGAGATGCAGAAGGCGATTGAGACGAACGGTTGGGATGGACAGTGGTTTCTCCGCGCTTATGACGCGTATGGCCATAAGGTTGGATCGAAGGAGTCGGAGGAAGGCCGGATATTCATCGAGAGCCAAGGCTGGTGCGTTCTTGGCGGCGTTGGTTCTAGCGACGGCAAGGCTCGTGCGGCGCTCGATTCGGTCAAGAAACTGCTGGCAACGCCCAACGGCATCGTCCTGCAACAGCCGGCGTATTCCACTTATCATATTGAGCTTGGCGAGGTGACGAGTTATCCGCCGGGATACAAGGAAAACGCCGGGATCTTCACGCACAACAATACGTGGATTCAGTGCGCGGAGGCGCTGCTGGGTGACGGCGCGCAGGCCATGGAATATTTCCTGGCTATCTGCCCATCTAAGAAGGAGGAGCAGATCGAGACCTATCGGTGCGAGCCATATGTTTACAGCCAGATGACCGCGGGACCGGATGCGCCGACGCCGGGCGAGGCGAAGAATTCCTGGCTGACCGGAACGGCGGCGTGGAGCTTTGTCGCTATCTCGCAATACATTCTGGGTGTTACGCCGAGTCCTGCGGGATTGGTTGTGAACCCGTGCATTCCGCCGGGATGGAAGGGATTTTCGGTCTCCCGGAAATTCCGTGGGAAGACTTACAAGATTGATGTGCGCAATCCGCATGGGATTTGCAGAGGAGTTCGGAGATTGACCATCGATGGGCAGGCGATCGATGGGAATACGATTCCGCTGCATCTTGGCGGCGACAAGGTTAACGTGCAGGTGGTGCTGGAGTGAACAGTTTGGGTCGCAGTTAAAACTCGATCATCGCTTTTACCAATTCGGTTTCCGGGGCGAGCCATTTTGGGACATCTTCGATCAGATCCTCGGCATTTGTGCGATGGGTGATCCATGGTTTGGCGTCGATCTCGCCTTGCTCCATCATTTTGATGATCCGCTCGAAATCTCGCGGACGGGAATTGCGGGTGGCCATCAGTGTTAGTTCGCGACGGTGGAAATTGGGGTCGTTGAAGGTTACATCGCCTTGAAAGAGGCCGACAAATACGATCCTGCCGCCATGAGCGGCGAGATCGAAACATCGGGTCATCGATTTGGGATTTCCTGTCGCGTCGATGATGCAAGTTGGCAGATCATCTGGGGTGAAATCTTTCAGGCCGATTGCGGCGTCCATGGTTGTGGGGACGCTCCTGTTTTTTCGGCAGAATTCCAGGCGTGATGGGCTGATGTCCATCACCGTTATCTTGCCCCCTGCCGCGGTTGCGAATGGGATTACCGAGAGACCGATTGGGCCTGCTCCGATGATCAGCACCTGTTCGCCCACGGTGATTCCCGCGCGATCGACGGCGTGGCAGCCAATGCTTAATGGCTCGACCAGCGCGAGTTCGTCCTGCGATAATTTTCCCGATCGGTGCAGTTTGGCCGTGGGAACGAGAATGTGCTCGCGCATGCCGCCGTCTACGTGAACGCCCATTACCTTTAGATTGACACAGCAATTGGGCTTGGATGCTTTGCAGGCGATGCAGTGGCCGCAGTTGAGATAGGGTTCGACGGCGCATGGGTCGCCGGGTTTCAGATTGGAGTTGGTGTCGTTCACATGCTCGACGACGACGCCGAGTTCGTGGCCGAGGATTCGCGGGTAGGAGAAGAAGGGTTGATCGCCCCGGTAAGCGTGCCAATCGGTGCCGCAGATTCCAACGCGATTTACTCTGACCAGCGCGTAGCCTTGAGGGACATCGGACGGCGAATCTGTTTCGGTTCGTCGAAGCTCGCCCGGTTTTTCCAGAACGATTGTCTTCATTGCTCTTTATTTGAGGCCATATGCTTTGACCGCGTTTAAGCCGAGGAATTGTTCCTGCTCGGCGGTGGAAAGTCCGGCGGCCCATTGGCGCTGGATGTCCCACCATCGCTTGTATCCGCAGGCGACGAGACAGACGGGCCAATCGGATGCGGCGATCAGTCGGGCTGGGCCGAATGCTTCCAGCACGATGTCGAAATATTCCCGCAGGCCAGCGTCGGTCCAGGCTTGCCAATCGGCTTCGGTGACCATGCCGGAGACCTTGCAATAGACATTTGTCCGGCGGGAGATTTCCTTGATGTACTTCGCCCAGGGATCGCGCTCGGCTGCCTTGATGCCGGGCTTGGCGATGTGATCGAGGATGAATACTTGCTCTGGATGACGATCGACCATTCGGATTGCGGAGGGCAGTTGCCGTGCGAAGATCAGGATGTCGTAGGCGAGTCCGAATTCTTTCAGGAGCGAGAGGCCGCGGTTGAAATCGTCGCGAACCATGAATTGATCGTCGGCTTCTGATTCGAGAACGTGTCGGATGCCGCGTAACTTTGGGTCGGCCCCCACCGCTTCCAGATCGTTCTTCACTTTCTCTGAGATCAGCGGCACCCAACCTACCACGCCACGGATGAATTTATTGTCGCTGGCTAATCCCAGCAGCCAGTGCGTTTCTTCGAGGCTTTGGCGCGCCTGGACTGAGATGACGCCGTCGACGCCTGCCGGCGCGAGGAGCGGGAGTAGATCGGCCGGGAGGAAATCTCGCTGGATGACGGATTTGGATGGGTCGATCCAGCCATACTCGGCCGCGTTGTATTTCCAGAAATGTTGGTGTGAATCGATGACCATATTCCGCATCCGTGCAAAAGCGCCTCGGGTTTAACAGCCCGCCCTAATTGTTCTCCTGCCGACCCGACGGCCAGGAGACGTTGTGAACCGGTTTGAGAATCGCCAGGACTTCGGCGAGCAAAATCTGGTCGATCGGCTCGTTGGCCCAGGTGATGTTCTGATCCATCTCTTTGGGATTCGCGGTTCCCACGAGGGTTGTCGCGATGTCCGGGTTCGTCAGTGAATATTGTACCGCAAGCTTCTCGATACTCGCGCCTCTGGCGCGGCAATGGGCTGCAGCGCGGGCGCAGGTTTCCTTTATTGCCTCCGATGCGGGATGCCAATTGGGGGCGCCGCGGTTGCTCAGCAGGCCCATGCCGAGTGGAGATGCATTGATGATTCCTACGCGATGCTTCTTCAGGACCGGAATTAGGTCGGTGAGTGCCGTGTCGTTCAGTCCGAAGCGGCAATAGCTGAGGATCGTGTCGATTGGCGTTGCTTCCACGATGGTGCGAAGTGCGGTTAGCGGCAAACCTGTGATACCCACAAACCTTGCTTTCCCGGCCTTTTGCAGCTTTCGGAGCGCGGGGATCGTTTCGCCAATGACCTGGCTTAGATCGCCGAATTCGATGTCGTGGGCTTGGATCAGATCTACGTGATCGACGCCTAATCTCTTCAGGCTTTCGTCCATGCTTGCGGTGACGCGCGGGGCGGAAAAGTTGAAGTCTTTCATTGCGTGGCCATACCGCCCTACTTTGGTGGCCAGGATATATTTTTCTCGGGCGATGCTTTTCAGGGCTTTGCCGAGAACTATTTCGGCTTTGGTCAGGCCGTAGAACGGCGAGACGTCCATGAAATTTATGCCTCGCTCAAGCGCGACGTGAACGGTGCGAATCGAGTCGGGTTC
This sequence comes from Phycisphaerales bacterium, assembly GCA_003153655.1. GTDB lineage: Bacteria > Planctomycetota > Phycisphaerae > Tepidisphaerales > Tepidisphaeraceae > PALSA-1353. The sequence continues at coordinate 3,168 of PMAK01000276.1, read as the reverse complement.
GTCCACTTCGTGGAAGACGCCGCCGAGGGACGATGCGCCGAAGCTCAGCATCGAAACCTTTAGTCCTGTCTGGCCGAGGCTGCGGTAAAGCATCTCGCAAAATCATAACCGCATTTGGCTGCGATGGCTCAACGTGAGCGCATCGCGGCCATGCGTGATCTGATTGCGGCCGACTGTTCCCGGACGGGGGATCAGCGTTCCGTCGGGCTTCGACTGAGGGATGCAAATCAGGTGGTCGAACCCGGCGACCTGCGGTCGCCCGCTAACTATTTTCCCTCATGTCGTCGCTGACGGACTGCTAGGCCGCGATGCTTTCGCTGTCGCCTTGTGCGAGATCGCTGGTTTCCTTGGTCAGGAAAGCTTCGAGCTCGGTCATGGCTTTTGCATCGGCGTCGGCCTTGGCCTGGAGCTGGGCGCATTTTCGCTTGGCTTGCGTCAGCTCGGCGCGAAGGGTTTCGATTTCGTGCTCTTGCTTCTTGAGCGTTTCGCGCTGCTGCAAGAGGAGGGCTTTGACGCCGTTCACCACATCGGTCTTGGCTGGAGCGGGTTGCTCGGAGGTTGACTCCGTGTGTGCGAGACTCATTGCATGGACTCCTTTTCCTTGTGAACGTGAGATAACGACCGGCTTCTGTTCTGCCGGGACTGATGGTTTGGACGCGTTGCTCCACGGGGGCGCCGCGGGGGCGGCTGGGGCGGCCGGCGGCGCTTTCGCGACGGCCGGCTTGGCAGCGGCAACATCTTCGGATGCTGTCACCTGTGGAACGCGCTTGATCTCGGGTTCTGGGGTTGTTTTGGTTAATTTCTCCGCGGGCTTCGGTTGATCGGTCGGCGGATTGGCCAGTTCGACCTTGAGCGGCACTTTTATCGCCGGTTGCGTGACGGCTGCTTGTACGGGCTTCGGCGCTGGCTCTGATGTCTTTGGCGGGGCGACTGGCGCAGCGGCCACGGGAGATGTCTTTGGGGCTGTCTTTTTCTCCGGTTCGGTTTCGGTTTTTGTCAATCGGCCCAGGATGTGGACCTGATCGGCTGGTGAAGTTACGGGTTCAGCTTTCGGCGCGAGCTTGGCAGCCGGCTCTGAAACTTTTGTTGTCGCGACTGGCGCGATGGCTGCGGGGGCGGGCTTCTTTTCCGGCTCGATCTCGGATTTGGTCAAGCGGCCGAGGATGCGGGCCTGATCGCTTGGGGGAGTTGCCGGCTCGGCTTTTGGGGCTGCTTTGACGGCTGGTTCCGGGGGCTTGGCTTGCGCGGCCGGAGCGGTTGCGGATGTTGGGGCCGGCTTCTTTTCTGTTTCGACTTCGGATTTGGTCAGACGGCCGAGGAGCCGGGCCTGATCGCTTGGGGCGGTTTCTGGTTCGGGTTCGGCCTTTGTTGTTTTTTCGGCGCCGGCTTCGGCGAGCATCTCGAGGATGCTGGTGTCGTCGCTTGAGTTGGCGTCGCCATCCTCGAGAGTAAATCCTTCAAATGAACTATCCGGCTCGGCAAGGAGCATTGCCAGGGCTTCGGCTTCTTCGTCCACGACCCCGGACGTTGCTGGATCCTTGGCGGTGGTGAGATCTTCCGGGACGACTATGGGGGCTTGCGCGGCCTTTATTTCGGGCTGAGGTTCCGGCTTGGCGACTTTTGCGGGGATGGGCGCCTGATCGCTCAACTGAGACATCGGATTATCCCGAACGGCGGCCTTTTCAAATTCGGAGTTTGGCCGAATCAGTCTTCCATAGATTCGCGTCTGCTCGATCATGGGTTGATCGGGCTCGGGCTGCGAAGTGACGGAGAACGGAGCGGCGGGCGCGGGGCCGGAATGGGCAGCGTCGGCCATGGCGTCGGCGGCGGTTGCCGGGTGTTTGGCGAATTCGGAGTCGGGCTTGATCAGACGGCCGCGAATGTGTGACTGATCGCTCAGTGGAGGAAGCGGCTCTTCTTTGGGGAGCGGCGGGAGTTCCTTGGTGAGCAATTCGTCGAATGTTGCGCCGATCACGTATTGCGTTCCGCCGGTGCCGCCCTGTTCGCAGCGGACGGCGGTGCAGCGGATTTTGACGGGACGTTCGCGTTGGCCTTTGAATTCGATGGTGAAGATTGTGCCATTTTTAAGGGCATCTTCGTTGAGAATGCTGACGCCGGCGAGAGACATGTCGCGGACCATGACGACGCTGGCCGGTCCTTCGACGCCCCTTCGGGTGGGAAGGATGGTGGCGCGGAAGCCGAAGGGCATGCGCCGATGCTTGCGGCGATCGGAGTCTTCGGACTCCACCGCGGGCAGCGGGGTTGTCCCGGTGATTTCTTCGTAGACTGCTAGTGCGAGTTCCACAGACTCTGCTCCTTACACAACTCTGTCATGCCTCATATCCGATACATCGCCCGCAAAGCCAAATAGGGTGTGTATTTTGGGAAGAATTGGGGAATCGGGGGGCGGGGGGAAATGTGGGATATGCCGGTTGTGAGGATGGCGAGGGGAAATTGGGGGAAAGTTGACGGATGGAGATGCGGAAGATGCCCCAATATGCCCCGAAATGTCCCAATTCGGGGGAGGGGGGGGTGGGGTGCGGGGTTTGTGATGTTTTTGGGGGATTTGGGAGCTGGGGTGGCGGGGCTGGTCGTTCTGGTACGCGCAAGGGTGGAGCATCAGACGCGGATGCGGCATATAGAACATTTACCTAACTTTCGATTGGTTTGCAAGGACATTTTTGGGGGATTTTTTCGACTTTCTTTGATTCTGAAGACAATCAAATTCTCCCTAGGGAGCAAGCTCCCTAGGCTTTTATTGGGGGCAATAGTTTTCCACGAATATAGACTGAATCGTCTTTTGCGATAACGCCTCGGTGCCTTCGAATAGTTGCGCCGAGTTTCGTTTCTTTGACAAAAGTCAGGATGACCCCTTTATGTCTCCTGTGGGGAGCAGATTCGCAAGGTTTTGGAATTGGGTGCGATTCCGGAAGCTGATCCCGTTCGTGGATCTCACTTGGAGAGACAAGAGCATTTTCGTTACGGGCCTGGGGACGGCCGGATGGTTTGGCTCGAATGCTGGAATGGATTGCCGCGGTCGGGAGGTGTTGGCTTGCCTGTTGAAGTTCGGGTGGGCATTTTCGATGTGGAGGTTAGGCCACCAAATTAAAAACTCTGCGTGATTCGGACATAAGTCAGGATGCCCCTAATGCCACGAAGATAAGGAGT
>PMAK01000228.1 GCA_003153655.1 Phycisphaerales bacterium | reverse complement strand
GCTCGCCGATTCGGTAGCACGCAATCCGTCCGGCGATGCGCTCATCTCCCGCCATCAGGGCGTGCGCCTGTCTTACAGGGAACTACAGCAGAATGCCCAGCGCACCGCGCGCGGTTTGTGGGGGCTCGGCATACGGCCCGGCGACCGCGTGGGATTGTGGGCGTGCAATTGTGCCGAGTGGATCTACCTGCAACTCGCCACGGCGTTGACCGGTTCGGTGCTGGTGAATGTCAATCCCGCCTATCGCGCGCACGAGCTGCGGTACGTGCTGCGGAAGTCCGGCATGAAGGCCATCTTCCTGCACCAGCGGGATGCGCGCGTCGCGTACCACGACATCCTGAATGAGGCGCGCAAGGGTCANNGACATCGCGCTTGAGCATGTGGTGCTGTTGGGCACCGGCGCTTGGGATGCCATGCTGGCGGGCGGCGTCGATGTGCCGGCGCTTGCGCAGTCCCCCGAGGACGTAGTCAACATCCAATACACTTCGGGCACTACCGGTTCGCCGAAAGGTGTTCTGCTAACCCATCGCAACCTGGTGAACAATGCCTATGTGGTGGGACGCGAGATGATGCCAAGGGGCGCCGAGCGGCTGTGCTCACCGGTGCCGCTGTATCATTGCTTCGGTTGCGTGATGAGTTCGCTGCTGGCGATCGTGCACGGCATGGCGTTGGTGCTGCCGGCGGCCCAGTTCGATCCGCTGGCCACGCTGCAAGCGATCGACGCGGAGCGTTGCACGCTGATCTACGGCGTGCCCACGATGTTCATTGCGGAGCTGGATCATCCGGATTTCCGCAAGTACGATATGAGCACGCTGCGCAGTGGAATTATGGCCGGCGCGCCGTGTCCTGTCGAGGTGATGAAGCGGGTGGTCTCGGAGATGAATTGCAGCGGGATGACCGTTGCATATGGCCAAACGGAAACGTCGCCCGGCATCACCATGTCGTCGGCGGACGATAACCTGGAGCATCGCGTAGCCACCATCGGGCGGGTGCTGCCCGAGACGGAAGTGAAGATCGTGGCGCCGTGGAACGACGAGATCCTCGAGACCGGCGAACGGGGCGAGCTCTGCACGCGCGGCTACCTGGTGATGAAAGAATACGACCAGGAGCCGGAAGCCACCGCGCGGGCCATCGATCCGGATGGATGGCTGCGTACCGGCGACCTGGCGGTGATGCGCGACGACGGCTACTTCCATATCGCCGGCCGGTTGAAGGAGATGATCATTCGCGGCGGCGAGAACATCTACCCGCGCGAGATCGAGGAGTTCCTGCACCAGCATCCGAAGATTGCGGATGTGTACGTGGTGGGGCTGCCGGATGCGCGGCTGGGCGAAGCGGTGCTGGCGTGGATCAAGCTGAAGGTGGGCGAATCGATGACGGAAGACGAAGTGCGCGATTACTGCCGGGAACAGATCGCGCACTTCAAGATTCCGCAGTATCTACGCTTCGTGGACGCCTTTCCCATGACAGTGACTGGGAAGGTGCAGAAGTTCCGCATCCGCGAGCAGGAGATCGAGTCGCTGGGTTTGCACGCCGCCGCGGAAATCAAGACCGCTTAGCGCACGGACGCCTGCGTGCGTGTCGGCACGCATGCCGAAGCCTCAGTCTGAGTCAAGTCGTGCCAGCCGCAGCAATTCGAGAAGTGCCACGTCGTGCCGTATATAAGACCGGGTCGTCAGCGGGATCCGAAAGCACTACGGGGATTCCGCGCGCAGGCTCCACGATACGGGAAATAGCTCGCAGGAAGGCTACCTAGTCGTGGATGTCATCGGCCGTAAGCTTAAAGATGGCCTGCATTCTTGGGTAACTGAGAACTACGATTTTTACTGCTATTAGACTACAGCAACATTAAGCCGCCTAGCGACCCGCACGATCAAGCTTTGGCCGCGGCAGCGGCGCCCTTCTCGACCGGCGCGCCCACCAGATTGCCCCACTCCGTCCAGGACCCATCGTAGTTGGTCACATTATCGAAGCCGAGAAGGTACTTCAGCACGAACCAGCTATGGCTGGAACGCTCGCCGATGCGGCAATAAGCGATGACCGGGCGCGAACCGTCGATGCCTTCCGCTGCGTAGAGCTGTCGCAGTTCATCGGCCGATTTAAACGTGCCATCTTCGTTGCAAGCCTTGCCCCACGGAATGCTACGTGCGCCGGGAATGTGTCCGCCGCGCTGGCAGGTCTCGGGGAGTCCCGGAGGCGCCAGGATCTCGCCGCTGAATTCCTGCGGACTGCGCACGTCCACCAGTCCGGCGCCGTGCGTCGAGACCGCTACCTGCACCTGTGGCAGGAAGGCCCGCAGTGGAAGATCCGCTTCCGCGGCTTTGTATTGTGCCGGCGTAACCTGCGGCGTGCCGGTGGCCAGTTCGCGGCCTTCGGCGAGCCACTTCTTGCGTCCGCCGTTCATCAGGCGCACATCTTTATGGCCGTTGTATTTAAACTGCCATAGCGCCCACGCGGCAAACCAATTGTTGTTATCGCCGTAAAAAACAACGGTATCGTCCTTGTGGATGCCCGCGGCGCGGTTCAACTCCGCGAATGTTTGGGGATCGATCAAATCTCGCCGCACGCGGTCATTCAAATCGGTTTGCCAGTTCCATCCGATTGCGTTGCGAATGTGCCCCTTGTCGTATGAGGTCGTATCCACATCCACTTCGATAATCTTCACCTTCGGATCATTGACATGTTCGCCAACCCAGCTGGTGTTCACCAATAGCTCCGGATGGATATAGTTGTTGTTGCTCATAAAAGTCCTTTCGCCCCCACGAATGATTCCTTCCGACTTAAACTGTTCCGTCGCCTCGTCCAATTGCCAACTGGTCATTTCCGCCGGCTTCTGTTTGACGATCGAAACAATCACATAGCTGTAAAACGACCATGCATGCAAGCGATCGTATTCGCTCGGCCTGGCCGCGACATCGGGGTGGCTGTGATAAAATCCAAGCACCGCAAGCCCCGCGCCCGAGGCGGTTTTTTCCAGCTTCATGAGTTGAAGCGGATCGAGCGAAAAACGATGGTATTGCTCACCGGCCGTAAAGGCGTTCACCAGCGGCTCAAGCCGTTGCNNAAGCCGTTGCACGATCCGCTCGCTGCCCTCACCGGCCGAATTGTCCCGGCCAAGGAGCGCGCCGCAACATTCGTTCGGATACGCCGCCGATCCTTCACGCTCAATCTGTATAATCTGTTCCGGAGTTAAAATCAGGCTCATGGCCAATTCTCCGCTTCGCTGGATTCCAGCCAGAAACTCTCCGACAAATATTTCGCCGCCGAGTCACAGAAAATCGTGACGACGACTCCTTCTTTCAAACCTTTGGCGACCTGCAGCGCGGCAAACAAATTCGCTCCGGACGAAACGCCCACAAGCAGCCCTTCCTGCCGCGCCAGCCGCAATACCATTCCCTGGGCATCCTCCGTCGCAACGGTAACCTGTTCGTCGGCAAGCGACGCATCGTAAATACCAGGCACCAATGCTGTCGGCATATGCTTGAGGCCTTCTAACCCGTGCAGCGGCGAATCCGGCTGCATGCTAATGCACTGGATCGCTGGATTCAGTTCCTTCAGCCGCCGCGTCACGCCGACGAATGTTCCGCTCGTTCCCAGACCGGTGACAAAATGCGTGATCCGCCCCTGGGTCTGCTTCCAGATTTCCATCGCAGTGGTTTCGTAATGCGCCCGCCAATTCGCGGCATTGTTGTATTGGTCAGGATAAAAATATTTGCCCGGATCGGCTTCGACAATTCGCTTCACATGCCGCTGCGCGCCGTCGGTTCCCTCCGTCGGATCCGTCAAAACCAGTTCCGCGCCATAGGCCAGCAAGCTTTGTTTTCGCTCCGCACTGGCGTTCATTGGCAGCGCCAGCTTCACGCGATACCCGCGCTCTGCCGCGATCATGGCATATGCGATGCCGGTATTTCCGCTGGTGGCGTCAATGAGAATTTTGTCCCGGGTGAGAAGTCCGCGGCGTTCGCCGTCGAGAATCATGCTCAGGGCCGCGCGATCCTTCACGCTGCCGCCGGGGTTGTACCACTCTGCCTTGGCGAGTAATTCGACAGAACCAGCGTCCTTGGAAATGCGCTTGAACCGCAACATCGGCGTATTGCCGATCAGCTCCAGAACGGAGCGAGTCTGTTGAGCAGGAAGGGTAGCGACAATTCCCATAAATTTCCGACCAATGCTATGGGGATGTAGGATTCAGTCAAGTTGCGGTCTTAACTCTAACTCCCGACAAATCTTGCATAGAGCGATTTCGCCCGTGATGGCTCGGTTGAACCATGAACCACGAGGCGTCCATCCGGGAAAAGCGTCAGGTCGATGCCTGCCGGATCATTGAGCTTGCATTTAACAAACCACGGCGATGTCGCAACGGTTCCGACTTTACGCCATTTCTCGGCAGTCAGGGCCAAATCAATTCGCCCGGCCGATCCGGGCCGAAGAACCTGAACGGCGTTCCTGCCGCAGAGGTTTGTAGTGAAATCGATCCCGTTCGTCGAGAGAAAAGGAAAATTTCTCTGACTGCAACAGGGGCAATCCACGATTGGCGTCGTTGCTGATGGCAAAGTGCGAAACTGTCCGTTCCATGCGTCTATTGAGATCAATCCTGCCGATTCACTCAATTTCTCGCGGCCCTCGACCAGGAATCGGATGGCGGTTGCCGCCTGCAATCCCCCCACCATCGCCGCCGCGGGGCCTAGCACGCCGGCGGTGTCGCACGTGGGCAATTCGTCGGCTCGCGGCCGCTCTGGAAATATGCAGCGCAGACAAGCCGTTCGCCCGGGCCAGATTCCCCAGACCCGCCCAACCACGCCCACGCATCCGCCATAGACCCATGGAATTTGATGTTTCACCGCGAGATCGTTGATCAGATATCGTGTCGCGACGTTATCCGTGCCATCGAGAATCAGATGGATCCCGTCGGCCATCGACTCGATATTTGTCGCGTTGATGTCCGCGACCATCGGCTCGATGTGCACCTGCGAGTTGATTTCCTTCAATCGATCCGCTGCCGCGATGGCTTTGGGCAATTCCCGGGAGGCATCGCTCTCATCAAACAGCACTTGTCGCTGTAAATTGGATAGCTCCACCAGATCGCGATCCACGATGCGGACAAAACCAACACCGGCGCGAACGAGCAATTCCGCCGCTGTCGAACCGAGCGCTCCGCACCCGACCACCAGGACGCGCGCACGCCCCAATCGATCCTGGCCGTCGGGCCCGATTTGCGGCAGGATTTGCTGGCGATCGTATCTGCCCATGACAAACGTCCGATCCGTCGATTATAGTGGCTCGCTAACAAGGAGCGACATGCCCGTAGATACCCAGCAAATCCTTCAGGCCGCCGAGAAACTCGGAGAGCTTCTCAAGCAGCATCCCGCCGCGGAACGTTTCAAGGCCGCCCAGAAGTCGGTGGCCGAGGATCCCGACGCCGGCCGATTACTTGCGGATTTCGAGCGTCAGTTCGAAGCCCTGGGCCGCCAGGAACAGCAGGGCCGCCCCGTCACCGACGCCCAGCGCATGCAGTTGGAAGGACTGCAAGCCAAGATCGTCTCGCATATTAAAATCAAGAATCTCAATCTCGCCCAGGTTGAGTTCGTCGATTTACTTCGGAAAATCAGCCAGACCTATCAGCGTCCGCTGGCTGATACCGCGCCAGCCCCGGTCGGGGCAAAGGCGCCGGTCTCGCCGCTGATCTAATAATCCTCCCGGAGAATCCATGGCCAACTGGCTGCTCAAAACCGAACCAACCTGTTACTCCTGGGATGATCTCATCCGCGACAAGCGCGCGACCTGGGATGGCGTTGCCAACAACACGGCCCTGAAAAACATCCGAACGATGAAAAAGGGAGACCTCGCACTCATCTATCACACGGGCGATCAGCGCACGGCGATCGGCCTGGCGGAAATCACCTCCGACGCCTACGCCGACCCCAAGGAAGATGATGATCGGCTCGTCGTCGTGGACCTCAAGCCCAAGCGTAAGCTGCCGCGCGGCATTACGATCTCTGACATCAAAGCCGACCCTACATTCGCCGGGTGGGATTTCATTCGCATCAGCCGGCTGAGCGTTGTCCCCGTGCCGGAAAAAATGTGGAAGCGAATATTCCAATTGGCTGAGGAAAAACCATGAGTACCTCCGGCCCGGATTTCGTAGCGTCTCCAGCGTCAAATGCCGCTCCTCACGCCGAGCCGGATGATCGTGAAGAGGTTTACTTCCAGGGCTCGCCGCTGGTTCGGGCGATGGCTGGCAAACTCTTCCTGTATTTTCTGATTGCCCTCGCTCTCTTTGCCATTGCTGGACTTCTCATCCATAAAGGATGGGGACCCTGGTGGATTAGTGCCGCCATTATCGTGGTTGGACTGGCCGTGCCGTGGATTCCGCGTCTGGCGGTGACGACGATCCGCTATCGAATCACCAATTATCGCATCGATTTTGAACGGGGACTCCTCGCGAAGAACATTGATACGCTTGAACTTTGGCATGTCGAGGATTTGCATTTCCATCAATCGCTGCTCGATCGCATATTGGGCGTTGGAACCATCACGGTCCTCTCAAAAGACGAAAAGATGCCGACGCTAATGCTTCGGGGCCTTCCCAATCCCAGGCCGCTGTACGAAAGATTGAAACAACGCGTGATCGCCGTGAAACGCCAGAGCGGCGTCATCAAGATGGATCCGGGATAAGAAGCGGAATGATTCAAGGGGCGTGAAATCTGCTTGCGGCTACATATTCGGCCGCGGCGGGACTTTTGTCGGCGGNNGGTATGTGCCCCTTCAGCAGCGAACCCTCGATTGCCTTGAAAATCTGATCGGCCGGCTCACGTTCATAAACAAAATCGTCAATCTTGAATGTGCCGCGCGCGGATTTGGAATCGCTTCCATAGCTGCCCCCATCGCCTAGATCGTAGTCCACATACGCGATCCCCTTCCGGTCCCAAACCTCGCGGTTGATCGACTGGATTTTTTCCAGCGGCACCGGCGGATGCCCCGGCACCCGAAGAACACCATTTTCCAATCGGTACTCCCCACGCGAGCTGTACACGGCCCAACCGAGAATAATCAGCCCCATTGGCGGCAGCACCACGCCAAGCACCTTGTTCAGCATGATGTCCGTGTCGGTCTTTGCCTTTTCCCGCGGATGCGTCTCCGTCCAATGCGGCCAACTGACGAAACCATCGTAAATGGACCATGCCCCATAGCTCATGAGGAGAAGGGTCATCATATATCGCGCAACGCGGTAATACCGCCCCGCCTTGGCGACGACGACCGCCGGCGTTGGATCGGCTGGGAGAGCTTCCGTACTATCGACCATAACCTGACCCTCTCAACCCGAAAACCCCGCCTTCGAATTGCATTCTCAGCACCTTATCAGAAGTTGCCGCAATCGCTCAAGCCTGCTGATGACTTCGGCAATATCAGACATGCCCTCTTGAATTATTTCCTGTTTTCCGGACGTTCGCTCAGCATTCAACTCCTCCGCATCTTTCCGAAGCTCGATCAGAACGCGATCAATTCTGCGACCACCCTCCCGTTCTAAGGACTCCGCAGCTTCGTCTGACATTCCGACGATCTTACTGATTCCGGCCATTGATGCCAAACACCCTATTTCGCCCCACCGCCCAAGTCGGCGCTGCCTAGGATCGCGAGGCAATGGCGCTGGAGATCGGCCGTACCACCTTCGGCAGGATATGGCGGTCGCACAATTGGATCGCCCGATCTGTCATCTCCTGTAGCAGATCCTCCATCGAGCCGCGCGGGCGGTCTCCCCAGTATCGCCGCAATATCAAATAGACGCTGATCACATCGTCGGAATAATCGCCCGTGCGAACCTGATAGCTATTGGTCCGCGTGACGATATCGATGCGGGCTTGCAACCGGCAATCCTCGCTGAGGGCCACCGTCACCGACGGTTGCACATCGACCGCTTTGGCGCCGGTTTCTTCGGTCAGGCAATTGAGCGGAGAATCCGTCAGAAGGCTTTCGGCGACCACTTCATCATGATTGCCGCTGAAAGAAAGATCGAATCCGAACAGCACATCGAGGTAGTCAATCTCAACCGGGCTGATGCCCAGGTGAAACGGCGCCAGTTGCAGCAGAAGGCGATGAAGCCTCAGCGATTCTTCCACGCTTGCCGCGTTGACGTGCCCGGCGCTCAGGCGGCGAGATTCGAGGCTCACCCAACGATGGTCCTGGCGCGAGCGGTCTTCTTCGAGATTAAATTCGCCACTGTCCGATTTGCGAAATCGGGTCATCGTCGGAAATTCCTTCTGGATTCGCTCGAAGAAATGCAGAAGCGTTTCGCGCTGGTGCGGCAGGTTCAACTGCGAACCCAGTCGCATATTGACGTAAAAATCCTCGCAAAACGAGGAATAGGGGTTTGACATGCGCTCTCCCATCCGAGGCCGGCTCCTGAATTCCGATCGGTCCCAGTAGCCCCGAGTGTAACGGATTTATTTTGCAGCGAAAGACCATGGCCGACGTTCGTTCCGGCCCTCGTCGTTGACGCACCATCCGGCGGAACGTAAAAACCGAACTGATGCCCAAGCCCGTCTATGCTCTGGTCGGTGCAGACGCCCTGCTTCAACAGGAGGCGCTGCAAAAAATCGTCGCGGAGTTGCCGCCTGATGCGCAGCGCATCGACGCCGACGGCGAAACCGCCGATCTCGCGGATATTCTGGATGAGCTTCGAAGCTTTGCGATGTTTGGCAGCGCCAAGGTGGTGGCCGTTCGCAACGCGGATGAATTCGTTTCCCGCTTCCGCGAGCAGATGGAAGATTATGTCGCCCAACCTTCGGACAGCGCCACGCTGGTGCTGCGATTCAGTTCGCTTCCATCCAATCAGCGGATTTACAAGGCGATCGCCAAAACCGGGCAGATTGTTCAATGCCAGCCGCCGAAGGATCTTCGGGGCTGGATCATTGATCGCGGAAAAACAGCCCACAAGCTGACTGTCGCTTCTGAAGCGGCCGAACTCCTTGCGGACTATATCGGCGCTGACCTCGGAAGAATTGACGGCGAGCTCGCGAAATTAGCGCTGGTATCGCCCTCCTCCCGCATCGGCGCCGACGAAGTCAGCCAAAGCGTGGCATTTCAACGCGAGCGCGAGATGTGGGATCTGACCAATGCCCTCGGCAGCGGCGATCCCGCCGAAGCCGTCCGCCGCTGGCGGCAACTCGTTCAGGGCGATTCATCGGCTGAGTTCCGCGCCGTCACCTGGCTGTGCATCTGGCTCGAAAATGTCCGCAAAGCCCAGACGATGCTCTGCGAGGGGCAAAACACTTTCACCATAGGACAGGCGCTCCGCATCTGGCCGCGCGACATTCAGCAGCAATTCGTGGATACCGTACAATCACTGGGCGACCGTGGCCGCCGCCGCGCCGTCGATCTGCTTGCCGAGATCGATTTCCAAACCAAGACCGGCGTCGGCGACGCAGCCGAAAATGTAGAACGATTCTTACTATCGCTCGCCAATGACCTTTTATCCCCTCTCCCCGGTACACCGGGGAGAGGGGAAATACTATGAAACGAAAAAAAACAGAAAATACCGCGAGTATTGTCCCCGTCGGCCTCACTCAAATGGCGTGCGGGCCTGACGGCGTAACGAACCTGAAAAATCAGATACGACTGGTCGAGCGCGCCGCCAAGTCCGGGGCAAAGATCGTCTGCACGCAGGAGCTATTCCGCTCGCAATATTTCTGCCAGGTCGAGGATCACCGTTTTTTCAACCTGGCCGAAAAAATCCCCGGCCCCAGCACCGACGCCTTCAGCAAACTTGCCCGGAAACACCGCATTGTCATCATCGCCTCGCTGTTCGAAAAAAGAGCGGATGGCCTTTATCACAACACCGCCGCCGTGATCGACGCCGATGGTTCAATTCTCGGCATCTACCGCAAGATGCACATCCCCGACGACCCGCTTTATTACGAAAAATTCTATTTCACGCCCGGCGACACCGGATTTCGCGTCTGGCAAACCAAATACGCGAAGATCGGCGTGCTGATCTGCTGGGACCAATGGTTTCCCGAAGCCGCCCGACTCACCGCATTGCAGGGCGCACAGATTCTCTTCTATCCCACCGCCATCGGCTGGCATCCGCACGAAAAAGCGGAGCATGGACAGGCCCAACATGAAAGCTGGGAACTGATCCAACGCAGCCACGCCGTCGCCAATGGCTGTTACGTCTGCGCCCCCAATCGGATCGGCCTAGAAAAAATCCTCGGGCCCGACGGCAAGCCGGTGAATCCCGATGGAATTCAGTTCTGGGGCCAGTCCTTCATTGCCGCTCCGAACGGCCAGATCATCAAGAAGGCCTCAAGCAGCAAAGAAGAAGTGCTCATCGCCGATTGCGATCTGGAGAAGGTGGAATTCAGCCGAACGCATTGGCCGTTCCTGCGCGACCGGCGGATCGACGCCTATGGGGATTTGACGAAGCGGTTTGTGGATATCGAGACGCGCGTGAAGAGCAAATGACCGTGACGAGCGAAGACCTGCGATCAGAACTCAAAAAACAGCCGTTCATTCCATTGCGAATGCATTTGGTAAGTGGCAAAACGCTCGACATTGCCGCGCCCGGCGTGGCTTGGATGTTGCAGAACTCCGTCCTGATCATTCATGTTCCCCATAGCAGGGAGAGCGGTTACGATGTGGTGGCATTGCGAAATATCGAAAGATTGGAGCAGGTTCGTTTGACCTAATTAAAACTTTCAGAAACAACGCACAATTGGAAGCGAAAACGATGCTGATTGACGAAGTACGCCAGGAATTGACTCGGGAGCCATTCATTCCCCTGCGATTTCATTTGCGAAATGGCAAGAAATTTGACGTTCCATTTCGCGACGTCGCCCACTTGCTTGGTTATGGCGTCCTCGTTTTCATTGGGCTGAAACAAGGAACCCATCAGGCGAAAAGCTACGACCGATTTGGCTTCGATGACATCATTCGTATCGAGCAGCTAAGACGTGGCAAGGGCGGACAGCGGCATCGAAAAGCGTCCTGAATAATGCCAAAACTTAAAGTTCTCAGCCAAACCCCCACATCCCTGGGCTATTCCTTTCCGCCGGAATGGGCACCGCATGAAGGAACGTGGTTCAGTTGGCCACGCCCCGAGGGGATTTCCTTTCCTGATAAATACCACACAGTTCCCGAAAACCTCGCGCGCATCTTCGCTGAAATCGCTCCCCGGGAAAAAGTTCATGTCAATGTGCCGAACGGGAACTACGAACGCATCGTCAAAGAGCAGCTAACCGAGCACGGCTGCAATCTCAGAAACATTTTCTTTCATCACATCAAAACCAACGAAAGCTGGTGCCGGGATCACGGGCCGGCGTTTGTCGTTCGCCGGGGCCGAACGGGTCGCCGTGAGAAAGCAATCGTTGATTGGGCATTCAACGCTTGGGGCGGAAAATATCCGCCATATGATGACGACGACGCCGTCCCTACGCGGATCGCCGAGCAACTGAGACTTCCGATCTTCTATCCCGGCATCGTCTTGGAGGGCGGCGCCGTCGATTTCAATGGAGCCGGAACGATCCTGACGACCACGGATTGCCTGCTGAACAAAAACCGCAATCCGAAGCTCACCAAATCCCGCATCGAAAAATACCTGAAAGATTATTACGGCCAGAAAAAAATCTGCTGGCTCACGGGAGGAATCGCGGGTGACGATACCGACGGTCATGTCGATGACCTCGCCCGGTTTATCAGCCCGACAAAAATCGTCATCGGCATGGAAAAAGATCCCAAGGACGACAACTACCGCATCCTCCGCGACGCGCGCAGGCAGGCACAAAAGCTGACCAATCAGAATGGCCGCCCGTTTGAGATCGTGGAAATCCCCATGCCCCGGCCGATGATTCACGACGGACAGCGGATGCCCGCGACGTACGTCAACTTTTATTTCGTGAATGGGGCGTTGCTGGTTCCGACCTACCGTGATCGCCGCAATGACCGCATAGCCCTGGCGACGCTCCAGCAACATTTGCCGCGGCATAAAGTCATCGGCATCGACTGCGTCGAGCTGATCTGGGGATTGGGCGCGATCCACTGCCTGAGCCAGCAGCAGCCGAAATGAGTGGAATAAATTGGAGCTTTTAGGTCCCCGCCATGCGGTCGGCGATGGTCTTATCCGAATTTGAAGCTTCCGGCGCGGATTTTTCGCCGTTGTTCTTATCCAGGATAAACACGACCGCGGAAATCACGCTGGTCCACAACCCACTCTTGTCTCCCTCGGCTGTCTGAACCACCGCGCGCGTTTTCACGATGTCTCCGCTCATCTTGTATTGCTGCTCGCGCTCGTCCCAATTCTTGTCCGCCTCAAACGGAATCCCCAGCGTCGTCGCCAACATCGTCGCGGCCAGGTCTTCGCAGAGATCTTCCGTCCTCTTCTCGCTCATCCCATAGCCGTGATGTTCCGCGATATAGCCATGTGCATGATTTCGCGGGATCGCCAGGCCGATGCCGGCGCAAACAAGACGGTTGGGCTCGTCCGTCGCGGTCTCAGCGAGCACGACGAACGTGATCTGCCCAGGTTTAAGCTTCGACGTACCTTCCTTAACTGGGATGATTTTGCAGGAGGTGGGATAAATTGAGGAGACGCGCACCAGATTTTGCTTTTCGATGCCGGCATCTCGCAGCGCCAACTCAAAGCTCATCAATTTTTGTGCATGGCGTCCAACGCCCTTGGTGAAAAAGCACTCTTTGGGCATGAAATCATCGCCGTTGACCATTCGTGAGCTCTCCGTTAAGCCTGCCGCAGCGCATTCAGAATCGCGCGGAGGCGGGATTATAACGTGATTGTCGCGCACGCAAAGAGATTCCGAAAATTTGTTGACAGGATTTTCAGAATTTTCCCCGCCCTTGGTCCTACAACACGCCATTCCAGTCCGGCGGCAACAGTAGAACCGGAATTCTTGTGTTCTTAATCAATTCCACCGGCACGTTCCCCGCCAGCAGGCGTGCAAAAATGTTCTTTCCGGTCAATCCGAGGACGATCAGCGTCACTTCGCGCTCGGTTGCGGTATTCAAAATCGCCCGCGCGATGTCATCGCTGAACATCAGGAGGGTTTGGACGTTTACTTCCCGTTCCTGCAGCTTTGTGCGAAGCAGGCTGATCGCCGCTTCCCCGTCGGCTTGCTCCTGCTCGCGCATTTGGCCGCCGCTGGGCCGCGAAACGTGAACGACCAGGACATCCGCGGTCAATCGATGCGCCAATTCAACAAGCGGCGTCACCACTTTTTCCGCTGCCCACGGGCTGCTGACAGCCACCAGAATCCTGCTCATGGCGAGTAGTGTAGACCGGATTTCATCTATCTGAAAGGGGAGCCCCGACCACAGTCAGTCCCGTTCGATCCATCAGCAACTTCATTCGACGTAATGCCTTCCCGCGGTGGCTGATTCGGTGCTTCTCGTCAGCCGCCAATTCCCCTGTGGTTTTGCCGAGAGCATCGACGAGAAAAAGGGGATCGTAACCAAACCCACCGCCCCCCCGAGGCTCTCGTAAAATNNAAAATCCGCCCCTCGACTGTTCCGCTCGTGGTAAGAATCATCCGCCCTTCCGCGTCAGCCAGAGCCAGCGCACAAATAAATCGTGCGGTGCGCCCTTCGGCTGGAATATCCGTAAGCTGCTGAATTAGAAGCGTATTGTTGTCCGCATCCCCCCGCCCAGCTTTATGCATCGCCGCCCAACGCGCACTGTGAACGCCCGGCTTTCCATTCAGCGCATCCACGGCCAGCCCGCTATCATCCGCCAGTGCCCACATATTCAGCGATTTGCCATACTCCGAAGCCTTGAGACAGGCATTGGCAAGGAAGGTTTGACCAGTCTCCTCAACAGGCGGCAATTCCCGATGTTCCGTGAGATCCGTAATCTCAATCCCCGCGCCTCCAGCCAGCATGTGGCGGAACTCGCGAATCTTCCCCTGATTGGTGCTGGCGATCAGCAGTCGCAACGTATTCTCCCCAAGGCCCTATCGCAACCCGCCCAGGCCCGGCACCGCCGCCGGTGCACTCCCGGAATCAGACGGCTGATCTGTTGAGTTTTGACCTGCATCGGTATTTGCCTGCGAATCACTCTGATCTCCGTCATCGTGAGGAACCTGGATCAAATACGACGACCAGGGAATCGTCTGAAAACTATGGTCCGCCAACTGCACTCGATGACCGATGACGACGCCATTCACATAATAATTCGGATAGTCAGCGGCCGCCTTCTTCAGCGACGGATCCTGGATATCCAGCTTGGGAACGATCACCTTCATTCTTCGCCCGTCCGGAGAATAGATTTTGGAGTTCTCCGCACCGGAAAATGAATCGGGCAGAATGAGCAGCGGCTCATTAGGGTCATCACCCTCAGCTGACGCCGCCTGTTGCTCGGCCACCGCGCCGCGCGGCCATGAACCGATGTAGACTTCACTGGTTGAGCGTCCATGGCGGAAATAGGCCTCGACGCCGGCATTCCGGAATCCCTTCACCGCATCCACCGCCATCTGCTTCCGCTCGGGGCTGCCTTTATAAACGGCAATCTGAAGCGTCCAGTACCCCTTGTTACTGGATAGGTCCCATTCCTTGGGAGCCGGCGGATCGGGGGTCTCAATCGGCACGAAGCCAATCTGCGGAAACATCCGCTCCCCGTCGTTGTCCACCAGCGACGAAATCTTCGCTCGGTCCGATTGGGCTCGCGTGTATTCCGTCATTTGCGCCCGGTCGTCAAATGTCTTGTAGAAACCGAAATAAAGATCGCTCTCGTCGGCGCTATGCACCACGTACCAATCTTTTGACCCTGTTTGACGGACCAGAAAATCCTTGAGCCGTTTGGCGTCCATCGTGTGCGTCAGTCCGCTAAACGTGCTGCAATGCAGGGTGAACTGAGCCCCGGCCACCGGAGTCGGCGTGCCGGCATCATTGCTCGACACAGTTTCAGACGTAGCCGAGTCAGAATTCGGCGTAACAGCCGCCTGGTTTCCGGAATCCGGTGTCGCATGAGACGCGCAACCGGCAATCGCCGCGATAAATACCGCCAATACAAAAAACGGAATACGCCTCATATTCCAACTCCCAGCGAAGCAAACCCCATGGCGACGCCATTGGGAACCCGCCATCATATCAAATCCTGAAAGATTTCCGATAGAATCAACCCTTAATCATGAATCCGCCGGTCGATCCTCGGCTCAAACCTCTCTGCACGCGCGACGACGCTCTTGCGGTCCTCCAGCGCCTCCGCAAAGCCGGCCACGTCGCCTATTTCGCCGGCGGATGCGTGCGCGATGTTTTGCTCGGCCTCGATGCCAAGGACTGGGATGTCGCCACCGACGCCCCTCCTCCGCGCGTCCGAGAACTGTTTCCTTCGACGCAAGCAGTCGGAGCCGCGTTTGGCGTCATTTTAGTTCGAAGCGGACGCAGCATCGTGGAAGTAGCGACTTTCCGCGCCGATGGAGTCTACGAAGACGGCCGCCGGCCCAGCAGTGTTCGCTTCACGTCAGCCGAGGAAGATGCCCGCCGCCGGGATTTCACGATCAACGGACTTTTCCTCGATCCTGTTGAGGATCGCATCATCGATTTTGTGGGCGGCAGGGATGATCTGGCCGCGCGGCGGATTCGCGCCATTGGCTCGCCGTCCGAGCGTTTCGGCGAGGATCATCTTCGCATGCTCCGCGCCGTCCGCTTTGCCGCCCGCTTCGGCTTCACCATCGATGCTGAAACCGAGCGCTCCATCCGGCAGCTCGCTCACACCGTCACCCAGGTCAGCCGCGAACGCATCCGCGACGAGCTCACCCGCATGCTCACCGAAGGCCACGCCCGCCGCGCCTTCGAGCTGCTGGACCGCACCGGCCTCCTCCAGCAGGTCCTGCCCGAAATTACGAAATTGCACAACGTCGCCCAGCCCCCCGAGTACCGTCCCGAAGGCGACGTCTGGATCCACACCATGCTGCTGCTGGAAAAGCTGCCCGCCGGCTGCTCCCAGACGCTGGCCTGGGGCGCGCTGCTGCACGACATCGGCAAGCCC
>PMAK01000262.1 GCA_003153655.1 Phycisphaerales bacterium | reverse complement strand
AGCTGCGCGGGTGGTGTCGATCGCATCGGCCTGCGCCGGTGTAATCCCCGGAACCGTGCTGTTACGTCTGCCATGATCATGACCTCCAAAATTTGGGAAAGAACCATTTTTCTTTTCAGCTTATCGATCTTATTCATGGCTTCGGCGTCCACGAAAAATGCTTAACCACAATCCCGCCACTCCCGCCCTGCTCAAGCGATAATGCGGTGCTGGACGGAGTGCCGACGCCGGGAATTGATAGGCAAGCGTTTTCGACGCCTTGACTGGCATCCACGAGAAATTCTTGGAACTGCCCGGTGGAGGGCTGTGTTGATGGCGCGGTAGTTGATACGGAAGTGTTCGAGTAGAGCGCCGCGTCCGTCATAATCAGGGTAATGAATCCACCGATCGCCGGACCCCACGTCGGGTCGGCTTGGCCGAGATACTTCTGCGCCAGAGCCAGAATCGCAGCCTGAGAAACACCATTAGTTGCCGCGCTGTTGATAGCCAATGCGACCTCATAGCCAAGCTGCGCCCCGGCAACCTGATCGGCCGGGGGAATGGCAGCAAGTCCGATCCTTGCAAACCCCTCGGCATTGCCGACAATAAAAGCATCCGTCACGACCGGTGCCGTTCCATTGGGGGTGATGGCGCAACCAACCATGGCCAAAAACGCAATTATGGGAAGCAAGTAAGTAAATCGCTTCATAGTTCTCCTTATGGGTTTAACAACAGCGTTCGGACGGGCTGCATCTGTGCGGGAGCCCAGCAATCGCCCGGCGCTGTAAATCCCTTGATGTTCGGCGGGATCGCGCAGCCCACGGCAAAATACTCTGCGGCGAAAAGCAAGCTGCAATCCCACGACTTTCCATCCGGTGATTCCGGCGCGATCGGGAATCCCGCCTCGCGCATAGAATCCTTCACCACGTCCATGTCGCTGTACGCCACGCCGAACTGGCTAACGCCGACACTGATCGCCATTACGGCTTGTGTCGGGGTCATTGTGTTCCACCTCGCAATCGCGATAGAGCCGGGATATGACTTTCCAGTGTTCTGCCAGTTTTGCAAAACCCGAGTCAGCGGCAGCGAGTGAACAAACGGAGAAAATGCGTGGACTACACACCATATCCCCTCGAGCTGCGCCGCGATGCCCACGTGGCTGAATATCGAACCCGTCACATCTTCGATGAGTCCGGACAGCCAATCGTTTCCGGCGAAGAAAAGGCCATCACCGTTTTGCAGACTTGAGAAGTCGGTGAGTCGCGGAAGGGAACCCAATTGCTCAATCGTGATTGGGTCAGCCATTTCGTGCCGCAATGTTTAGTTGCAAGATTGGAGACACCAAAGATCAGAACATAAGGTCGGATTCAAAAGATACGCCTCCTGAATAATGCAGTATCCGGCCTGTCCCCATTCTGGCCCCCAAGAATTCCGCGTGATGTAGCTGATGCTGTTGTCCGCGTTTGTTTGATACCCTGCCAGCAACATAGAATGGCCACTCAAGCACTCTTCATTTGTCGCGGGCATCGGGATTATTCCACTCGCCGCCACAGCATCACTCTCAAGGCTCGCATATGCCTGAATGCCGATGATGACGGGAAGGCCAGATGCCAGCGCCGCCCGCAGCCCTTCGGAGCTTTGATCGACGGCGTTGTAAACGATTGAAGCATGTGCCGTAGCGTCTTGATAGACTTCTAAACCCGGCTTAGCCAAAAGGTCCGCATCAGAATAGGCCCACAACGATTCGTCGGGAACACCCAGGCCGTTGATGGCATTCAGCGCGTCCCTTGGCTCACATCCGGCGTCCTGATCCGTTGTGCCCTCAATGTCTCGAGCGTTGTAATAGATGAAGTCTCGAGCGGGCATGAGCGGCGGATCACCCTTGACGATCAAATCGTAGGCGAAGGCAGCGCCGGTAGCATGGGCGACACATGCGCCTTGGCCAAATTGGTCCCACACCGGCGGCATCTTCGCTCGCAAATCAACCGAGCTTGGCAACGCCGCCACAAGCTGGCGAGGCGCGATCATTTTGAAGTCGCGGTCGTCTTTCTTGCTGGGTATGTGGCCGTATTTTCGTTTTGGCATCGTTACTTCGTCCCCGCGTCAGGTCCGGCCGCCCGCAAATTCTTAGCGCTCACAAGCTGGCTGTCACTCGCCGCACTGGATTGCAGGCTCTGATGGAGCAGCATCACCGGATTATCAACCTGAAACCCAGCCGCCGCGACGGTCTGGATAAACACCGCAATCACCAGCGGTACAAGGCTTCCGCTCATTGAATGCACCCCATAGACCGCCGCCAGCGTGAGGGCAATCGACAGGAGCAGGCTTAGGACGAAAACAGGAACCTTGTTAAGCGTTGGAATCTTCGCAATGTAGGGCTTTGACAATGTGATGGCGAAGGTGGATAGGGTGATGATGCCCATGATGCTGCCGAGATATTCAGACAGGTTCACGCCGCCGACAATGATGGGCGATGGCTGCGTTGTGATTTGGGCGAGCAGGGCGATCATGCGGATTCCTTTGCGGGAATAATTTTAAAAACCCCGGCGCGTTTGAGGGACACCGGGGCGGGGAAAAGAGAAGAAAACGCCTAGTTAATCAGCATCCTGGGACAGAATTTCGATCATATCAGCCCCCACATTCACCACCAATGCCCGGCCCATCATGCGACACTTCACTCCGATCCGTATTTCTTTGGCCTCTTTGATGAAGCTATCCACAAGCCCCTCTGTGCCCATGAATGGCCCCGCCGTCACTCGACAGGGTTTTCCCTTTATGATTCCACGGAACTCTCCCAGCTTTGGATTAGCAGTCACGGCAATGCGAATGGATTCAAGCTCGCGGACAAACCTGTCACGCTGGATAACTGGGATAATCTGCATTGTGTGGTGAGTTTGGATGGCGTCATAACGTGTGGAGTCGTCACCGACAAATGCGAGGTAGCCCGGAAATAGCGGAGTCCAGACTGTTTCTTTCTTTCCAAATCGGTATCGGTTGCGTTTGACCTGCGGGTAATAATGCGGAATTCCAAGGCTTTCAAGATCGGACGCGAGACGTGATTCTTCGTGGTATTTACACCGGCACAACCACCAACTTCCCTCTATATCCAACAGCGAATCGGACGCCGATGTCGGTGCTACCGCAAGTGGTTCTAACGCCGGGGCGTCAGCCGTGAGGGTGTCCATTCCCATTTGGGTGATTGGGGTTATAGCAAAGATTTATGGGATGTAAAGGCAAATTCAGCAGCCGCCCATTTCGAGCGGCTTAGAATCATCAATGTTCCACGTGGAACATTTTAATGCACCGGGCAGGATTCGGACCTGCAGCCTCGAACTTCATTACGGTTCGCGCTCTGCCAATTGAGCTACCGGAGCTTTGGTGCGAGGAACGCCATTGCAGACGTCTCTCCCAACGGTAATGTGCCGTTGGTGTGCGTTATCACACCGCCTCGCATAATTCTGATTCCTTCTTTCCATAAAGTGGAAGACTGCTAAGAACTCGTTTTACCCTTGACCGATCCGTCGTCGGCGCTAAACCAATGGCTGTCAATTGACCAAAATATGGCGCATCCGGCTCATGGATATAAATGTGCGGGATATCGGCCGCGCGGAGTTTATCCCCGACCTCTCGCAATTCTAATTCTGATTTGACTGATAAAACCACGGAGTAGGTTCCGGGTGGTAGATTGCCGGGACTGGACTCACCGGCGGCGTGAACGATTTGTGCGGCTACGAAACCAAACGGAAGATCGGATCGGACGATGATATAGTGCGTTAGCGGGTCAATGTGATGCGGTCATGGCGATTCTCCAAAAAGAAAAATTGCTTTGTCAGACCGAAGTATATCCGCCAATTATCCCACGTCAAGAAAATTCCCCTTGCAATGTGTCAGAGCGGCGCGGTATTATCATCGGCGCATAAAAAAAGGGCCGCAAAGTAATAAGCTTTGGCAGGCCCCGGAAGTTCGGAACTGACCCGAACGAGTAAGAGCATATCAAAAGCCCTTCCCCGTTTCCAGTCATAAATCCGAATTGACGCGCCGCCTATGGTGGGCAGTCCGCCGGAGTCCATAGGATCAAACGGATGAAGTTAAATCTGGTGGACGATACGGATACCTCAGGACCGCGCCAATGTGCGGCCCATCCGCGTGTAGGGAGTACATGGCCAAAAAGGCAAAACATCTCAGTCTATGGCACAGCACCAGCCGTTGGATGCTGGGGGATCAAAATAGCGATCCTGCTGCCCTAAGCCGAGCTAGAACGCTCGCAAATACTTCCCACCTATTAACTTAGTTGAAGCCTGACTATCGGGCTTCGACCCGATCACCCAGGATTATCTTAATATGCGACAACCCATTTTCGTAATTGGGGGGGTAGGGGGGGGCTTTCGAGCCATTTCCTTGGCCCGTCCAATGTATACACTTCAACAACCATGAACACGTTATTTGAATCGCGAAAATCCTCCGAAGACATTGAAGGCGTTTTGCACTTCGATGGATCATGTTGGCCCAATCCAGGTCCGAACGCCTGCGCTGGATTCGTCCTCAAATTCGGCTCTAGAATAATCGCAAAATCAATCTCACTCGGCCAAGGCACGAATAACATCGCCGAATATGAGGGACTGATCGCCGGGTTGAAAGCCGCCATCGAAAACAAAATCACTCGCCTTGAGGTGTATGGCGACAGCCAGATTGTAATTTTCGGTGTCACTAAAGGGAAGATCAAGAAAAACAGCAAGACGCCGCACATCGAGGCATTGAAGATTCGAGCATTGGAATTGGTTCGCCATTTTAAGCACATCGAACTGATTTGGATACCGCGGGAACAAAACGCCGAGGCCGACGAAATGTCCACAGCTGCAATCTCTTCAATATGATTTGCCCCGATTCCGCAGAGTAGGAACCAGTTCGATTCGACAACCAATCTTAAATCTGTAATTATTCCAGACACAATTTACTTGACGCCAGGAAAATCCCCGATATTATCCGCGACTTATGCCCGACAAATTCGTATGCACCGCCGACGCCGCCAGGATGATGAAGAAATCAATCTCTCGCGTGCGCAGGCTCTACGATGAGACGCGCTTGGTCGGCGAGCTTCGCAAGGGGCGGCTCTTTATCAGCATTGAGTCGATCAGGTCGGTTAAGCCGCTCAGACGCGGACGGCCGCCAAAGCAATTGCCCTGGTCTCGATCCCGATCATTTTGAGTTGGAACGGAGTACATGAAATGGAGATTCGCAACAGAGTGATCGGGATCGTCTCCGAGGCATCGGGTCGGCTCGTGCAGGATATTTCCGACGCGGATAAGCTGGCAGATTTGGGCATCGACTCGCTGGGAATAATCGAACTAGCGATGGAGTTGGAAGACGAATTCGAGTTGGAGATACCCGACGATGAGGCGAGTTGGTTTAAGGATGTCGGCGACGTTGTTTTTTACATCGAATCGCAAGTCCGTTCCGGCGGCGGCAAGATGCCGATTAATTTGTGGAAAGGAATTGAGCTATGAGCGAGAAAGTCGGAAATATTTTATCGGCGACAGAATATGGAAAGATCGAAACGCTCTATGAGCGAGACGAAAAGACGTTCAAGGTTCGCGTCGGTGAACTGAAAAACCGCACCTACTCTCTTCTCAAAACTTGGAACTGGACAGAGAAAATTGACGGGACGAACATTCGCTGCATTTATCGCGATGGCAAGATAACCTTCGGCGGCCGAAGCGACAACGCTCAGATTCACGCCGATTTGATTGAGTGGCTATATGAAAATGTCACCGTCGAAAAATTGTCGGCGATATTCCCACCCAAGGATGGCGTTGGGGCCGACGTAGTGATTTACGGAGAAGGCTTTGGGGCAGGAATCCAGAAGGGCGGCGGTGATTATTCGCCACATAAAAAGCTAATCGTTTTTGACGTACTGATTGATAGTAAATGGTGGCTGAGTCATGAGAATGTTTGCGATATCTCCTCTAAAATTGGGCTTGATGTCGTACCATCGTTCGGAGAAATGACATTGGAGGATGCGACGGAATTTGTCCGCAGGGGATTTAAGTCGAAATGCGCCATTAACATCAGCAAGAATGCAGAGGGGCTGGTTGGTCGTCCGCTGGAAACGCTGTTCGACAAGAAGGGCCATCGGCTAATCGTGAAATTAAAAACCAAAGACTTCCCCTCTGGAGATTGACCTTGTAACTGTCGCATGACAGACAAATCCCTTTTTCGAGGCGATAGAATGCTCACTCTACGAAGAACACAAGGCCAGAAGGTGCCGCTCAAACGATCCTGGGTGAAACGATCGTATAAGCCAATCCGAAAAACGCCCCATTACTCTCTTGGATTGAGATCGTCTCCAATTGCGAAAAGAATAGTGGAACTTATTTCCGAAGCTGGAATCCAATGGCCTGGAGGCGCGAAAAACGCAGCGATAAAAAGAACGGGCATGGGATATTGGGGACGCCGTGCTGGACAATGGTCATGGATATTGTGGGCGCTGGACCGTCCGTTTCATTTGGTTCCCAGCATTGGCAGCAAATTCCACGCGAAAGAGCTGGTTCGTTACGGGCTCACCGTTCACAAGGATCGGTTCAACCATCACCATCTTTACGCGAAAATAGATTATTCTCATGTCGAATATGAATTCGATCGATGTGTAACGGTGGCACTGAGGAAACCAAAGCTAAAGGTCGGAGAATAATCGATGAGTATTTCGCCGTAAGCTGGGACTTCAATAGGAGAATTCAAATGGGCATCACACGAATCAAACGAATGTTGGATGGGACGAAGGAAATGTACCGAGAAAACTTCCTCATCGACGTCATGGCCTCGCGAGAAAGAACAAGCCGGCGCTGGGAACGATCACTACTCCGAGCAGCAATACAAACCCCGGCTGGACGGCAACCCTTGGGACCGTGCTGGATATTACCGATGGTGTCAACGTAGCGGGAACGGCAATCCAGAGGTATTCGATGATTGTGCAATGTTACGGCGTCATAACTACCCCGTACTAATTGGAGGATCGCTTGGCAGAATTACAAGATTTAGCTGGCACGGATATTGATTCCTTTCCGGGCCACACGCTTTCACCACTGACGTTGCCAGACCTGGCATTGGCTGAACGGCAATCAGCCAATCAGTACATACAGAGGATGGAAGAGGCGGTGTCTTTGTTCTCTCCGGAAGTGGCGGAAGTATACCGCGTTCGCGCTGCTGATAACGTGAAAAACACCTTCACCATCGGCTATCCTAATTTTGATTCATGGGCGAAGTCCAGCGCCGGCTTGTTCTTTCTNNGCGACGGAAATTTGCAGTAAGATGGGGTGGAGCAACCGTAGTGCTATTCTGTCTATGGCGGGCTACAACTTCCCAAAACCCGTAGCCGCGCCGGTACAGAACAACCCACAAGCTGGACAATCGCCTATCGACTCTGCGAGCCAGCCCCAGTCGGACGCGGCTACTCCTACGATCAAGTAAACTCAATGTCACTGGCTCAGATTCGTCACGCCCTGGGCGGCGATCCTGAACCAGACGTGTTTGATTTCTTGAATGAGCATCGCAACACGGCGCTCATGAAAATAGCAAAGCGATTGAACATTCTCCCCTATCAACTCCTGTCTCTACCCACCCAAGACGTTATTTCGCAACTTGAAGCGGAAGGCGTTTTTGTCCTGACACATCAGCTAGAACAAATCCTTATAAACTTTATTAACGGAGATAAATAATGTCGGCTGCGCCATCGGCAGTAAGCATCCTCGCAGAATTCAGGATCGGAAATAGCCAGAATTTTGACGCCGATATCGAGGCTTTGCAATCAAAGCTGGTGGCGGCGTTTGAAGGCATGTCCATTCCGATCAGCGCCGCCGTTACGGCTGGGGTGTCTGAGGCTGCGCCAGCGATACAGCAGACGGTGGCTGCCGCTGTTGGGGCTGGGGTGTCGGAAGGGATGGCGTTAGGTGGTGGAGTTCCTGAGATGGCTTACAGCCCATTCGGATCGGTTGGTTTGGATTCCATTGGGGGCGGTGGCGCTGGTTCGCGCCTCCCTCCCGGATTTGACATGAATCAGGATGAGGGTGGTAGTGGCATCATGGGGCTTGGGAGCATGAATCGGATGCTGTCGGCATTCATGCTGTTGCGGGCGGCAAGATCAGCAGAGGAGTTTTATGTAAAAGACGCTGACATGCAGGAATCTGAATTCAAAGCAGAAAACATGCCGGAGAGAACGGAATCCCAACGGGCTTCAAAGTCTGCGCAAATCATCAAGACCAATCAGGCCGAGATTGATGAGAATGAAGGGTTCATGGGATATCTCAAGGAATCAATTCAACACGGCGGATTGATATCGGGGCTTAAATTCTATGAACTGGATCAGGGGGTTCGGAAGGAAAAGATTGGAGAAGCGGAAGCCGCTGGATCGAATGCGGAGATGAATGTTGACCAGCAAAAGGAAAGGCGCATTCAACTCGAAAACGAACTTACAAAGGCCCATTTCGAGGGCAATGAGGCTTTGGCCAAGCACCTAGAATTACAGATTAATATCAACGCCCGGCAGGAGGAAATGAACGCTATTCATGCACGTTCTGGAGATACCTTTGCATCAACCATCGGCCAAGAAATGCTCTCCGCGCAGACCGCTCGTCAACAGGGAATAAGTTTTCTTTCCACCAAAGAAGACATCCAGAGCGACGTTGATACAAATATGAGGTCTGATATCGATCTGCTTCGCAGCGTCGGACGTGGCGGATCAGCCAATCGTGCAGAATTTGAGATAAAGCACAATGAGGAACGCGAAAAATTGGTGAATGATATTGAGCGAATGAAGATGCCCAATTCGGGGGCAACGCGCGATCAATTGAATTCAGCCGAGAGCCGTCTGGGCGCACTCGACAGAACATGGCCTGCGGATATAACAGCCTTCAATAACAGCATCAACCAAAGCACCAAGTATATTAACGAGCGCACGAGTGAATTAACTCTGGAAAACAGCGGCAATATTTTGGCGGCCGAGCGACAACGGATTGAGTATCAAACCAACAAGGCGGCAGAGGATGCGGATGATGGAACGCCATCCGGTAAATCCAGAGCGGCGGCGATTCGTGGCGAGGGCGCGGCAGAGGAACAACATCTACATGCTGGCATCCGCCTTGAATCCCCCATGCAGGCATGGCTGGGTATGCAGCACTCCGCGATGATGTCACACCCAGCACACGCCGCCACAGCGGAAACCAACCCGCACAAGCCCGGCACGAAAGCGTATCAGGAGTGGGAGACACAGAAGCACATCCGCGAAACGAACGCGGCGCATCACCCAGGAATTTCCGGACCTCACCCCGACGCCTTTTTGAACATGCACGCGCAGAATGAAGCCACCCACAAATATCTGCATGGTCTAACCGCCGGACAGGAGCAGAGCATCCACGATCACGGACTAGGCTACGCATCGGCCCATCGCGATTCGTGGGAGACAGAATCAAAGCGACAGCACGACGCGGCGATGGGAAGGGTGCATGACGCACAGGAAAAGGGCGTACAGGACCGGATAAAGCACGCGCACGAATTTGATGCTGGACTATTGGATCATGCGCACATCAGCCCACCGTCAATGCAGTTTGGTCCGCACGGAGAACGATTGGGCAGCGGCCCGGCATATGCGCCGGGCGATGCCGCTGGGCATCCATCCATTGCGGCGTCAACCGCACAATCGCTCAACAACGCCGCCAGAATTTTAGAGAAGTCCGCGCCCCATATCCTCATCATGCAACCCAACTGATTATGACAGACGACGAAAAGAAAGCAGCACAGGAGCAGGAGGCTAAATATCTTCTAGCCGCGGCTGATTCTCTAGCCAAGGCTCGTGCCGAAAATCCCAACCTTGTTGATCCGGAATTACCGAATATTACAGTACCAGAAGTAGAGTGGATTTTTCCCGGTCGCGCCCACACTCACCATCCTAACGGACACGCGAACACATTGAGGGGTGACGCTAAGCTACCACGCTATGCCGAAAAGGCTAAAGAGATGATTGCCAAGGCTGATGAACTGGACAAGGTTGAGAACCGCCAACTACGTTCTTTGTTTCGTTTCCATAGCCTGGAAGATTACAAGGGCCGACGCCGGGCAATCTACAACCTGATTTACTGTCACGGCCACCATACCGCCGTCTGGCATACCTACCCGAAAGATCAATGGTCCGAAGATGAGGCCAAAGATTTTCATGCGGCGCGGATAAACCATCCCGATTTCAAGAAGCCCAAGATGACGCTGCATGAATTTAACCAGCACGTCAAACGGCAAATAGCAATCCAGCATGGGGAAAATCTTGTGGCGGGGCAGAAACAACAGGAGAAAAAGTCGTGAGCCTTCCGGCGTTTATGCAACCTTTTTCCGTCACTTACTTGGGAATTCAAGTATGGGACGAGGCTTGCGGTGAGACGAAAATAAACCGTTTCGGAAAATCTACCGCTTTCCGGCAAGTGCTGATGTCTTGGCTGGATCGTGTGCCGTTCATCAATGCGGTTGGAGCGTATGCGGGGATCAACGTTGCGTTCCAGCCATTCTACGTTCCGGCAATCAGCTACCCCGACGCACCAGGTTTTCTAGGGTTTGATAGTCTTGAAACGGAGGGGCTGGCAACGCTACCGACCGGCACAACCATCGGTCCTAATGGGATGGTGGGTTACGGGTTGGCACGGATGCGAATAACATTCGCATCACCACCATATCTAGAAATAGATCAGGGCGTTTTGTCGATCGACTTTGCGATTCAGGATTTGGAATTGCCGACAAATATCAACAGTTACTTTTTTAATGGATCATCTTCAACTCCGGTCGATTCCAGCCAAGTACCTGCGCAAGAGGCAACGTTTACCAGCTTTACATGGACAAAATTCAACCTGGCCTCCATCCCCACTTCCACCATAGAAGCGGCCTGTGCTACACCGATTGATAACTCAGGCTTGTTTGGAACCAGCGTAGGCAATCTCCGTCTGATGGGCGTAAAAACCAATCGCAGAATGGGCCAGACTGGCGCTGAAATGTGGGATCAAACGGTTGTGCTGGTCAATAATCCTTTTGGTTGGAACAATGTTTTTTTTCCTCACGCTTTGGGTGGTACTGATACCTTCACACCAATTTCAGATCACGCTGGTAATCCTCCGTTCAAGTTAGACACGGGCGGAAACATCCCGGCGTTATGTGGGCCGTCTGCGAGCTTCTAACCCATGGGATCTAAAGCTGTATCACTTCCCGATGCGCAGGAGGGTGCCGCAGGGGTCATCGACTCCGTACCCGTCTACAACTACAAGAATGCGCTGCTAGGCCAAGCGGCGCGTGTTACGGCTGGCGCTGGTGTTTCGATAGCCAGCACACCAGCGGGTACAAGATTCAGGGCGAGGGTTCAGCCCAATAACATAGTCGGACCCGTCCAGTTCGGCTCCGCCTATTCCGTCCAGGGCTGGTACAACGGCCTGATCATCCTCGGCAGCGCCACTACGGTAGCCAACGGGACGATCCCCGCAGGCGCATTGCCGACAAGCCCACCATCGGGCGGTGGGTTCTACACCGGTGGCGCGTGTCTCATCATCAACCAGCCGGATCGGTTTTTAACTGCCGGGCAATACCCCATTCCAGCCAATCAGATTTGCTGGGTCGCAATCAAAGTTGGTACGACCGGGCCGAGCGATTCGCCAGCCAACACACCCATCTATGCCTGCTCGGTTGACGCCGATCAATTCTGTTCTACACCCTAATGGCCGTCGGCGACAAAATTCGGAGTTTACAGACTGCGAAATATCTCCGCTTAAAGAGCGGAAAGTATTTGCGTCAAACCGGGATTGGAACCGGCACGGGATCGGGCGGATGCGGTAACTGTGGGTGCAATCAGTTCCCGTGCGCTTTTTGCGCTGCTTCCGCCCAACAGATTCTGATCCAAGTTTCGGGAACCGATGTTCAAGCGGCTGTGGACGCGGCCGCGAGTCCGGGAATGTATGTATATGCCGCGCCATCGGCAAATCGGAGTTATATCCTAGATTATATCGGCGCGACCGCCGATACGGTTTGTGATTGGTGTGGCGCATTCCCTTTTGTCGGAAGATTTACTAATTCAGATGGAAGCGAATATTGGTGCATAAATGGACTCACTGTATCGTTATCGATAGATACTTTCGGAACGATTGTCATTGCCACGAATATAATCCCGTACGCATCAATCGGCGGCGTTGGCCAGGAATCCATATTGGGACCATGTCCTCCCGGAACCTCCTTTGGATATGCCCCTTGTTTTCCGATTGGATGGGAAGGTCCATTTAACGCGACGATAAGGGATGCTGGAGCAACGGGAACTGGCACGGGAA
>PMAK01000207.1 GCA_003153655.1 Phycisphaerales bacterium | reverse complement strand
CCGCGGCGCGGGAGATGAAGATTCAGGAAGCTCCGCGGAAAGTTGATCCGACATTCGCGGCATCGGTGGATGGGGCTTTGGTTGAGCTTGGACGCCGGGCGGATCGGCTTGGGGCGATGGTTGCGATTCGCAGCGATCTGGCGGGATTTGCCGCGGTGGATCGGGCGCTGAAGGCGGCGGCGTGTCCCTGGTTTGGGGTTGATCTCGATCCTGTGGCGATTTTGCGGGATGATTGGAAGGCTGACGAAATCTTTTCGCGGCTGGGGGATGCGATTCGGCATGTGCGCGGGCGGGATGCGCTGCTTGGGGCGGATCGGCGGACGAAGGCGGCGGTGGTGGGGAATGGATCGGTGGAATGGGAGCGATTGCTGACCGATCTGGAGGCTGTGGGGTTTAATGGGTGGATCACGCTTGATCCTATGGAATTGCCGAATCGAAGTGCGGTCGCGGCGCGCGGAGCAGCCATGCTGGGACAAATGGTTCGATAGACGCGGATTTCCCAATTACAAATCGATTCCGAGTAGGATGAATCGTCATCACTCGCACAATGCATGGTTTTTCCGACCATTTGGAGGTCCGGATGCGGAATGTTCCGGCCGGGTTGGTCTTGCTCTTCGCATTGACGATGGTTCTGGCCGTCAGGGTCCATGGTTCGGATTTGTCGGCCGAACAATTGTCGGTGGTGAGCGCCGCGAATTCGGGTGACGATGGAGCGCTTGTCAAAGCGCTGGATTCGCTGGGCACTGACGACTTGCCACACACGATCGAATGCGCGACTGAACTTATTACGCAGGGGAAAGCACATCAGCGGCCGGTGGCGGTTGCGGCGCTGCTAAAGTATGCGGACGCGGATTCACTGGCGCGGATCGTGACGCAGCTTCGACCGGATGTGTTTCAGGATGAGCGGCGACAACTGGTGCGTGGGCTTGGTTCGCGCAGGGGACAAAGTGTTTTGCCGGCGATTCAGGCGTTTCTTCGGGATCAGGATCTGCTGGTGCGCGCCGCGGCGGCGGCTTGTATAGCCGATCAAAAAGACATCTCTGGCGTCGGGCTGCTGCTGAACGCTCCGCCGTCGCTTACGGATTTCACGGAGATTGAGGGGAGCGGTGACGACCGGCTGTATGCGATCAGCGCGATTGCGGCGATTCGCGCGCTGAGCGGGGTAAATGCGCGAGACACGGGTGAGATTTTTGATTGGTGGCATAACAATGCGGGCCGGACGATTTCCGCGGCAGGGGTGTCCGATCAGAAATTTAAGGCGCCGGTGAACGGGCGGCTTGCGGGTCGCAATTTTGAGATTCGCTTTAATCCCGCGGATGCGCAATCGATCCTTGAGCAGCGGATGCGGNNATCTTCATTCCGACGACGACTGGAATAAATTCGTGCGAATCATGGAGAGCGGCGCCCGGCAGGACCGGGTTGTGGCCGGGAGAATCTTCGGGCGTATTTATGCGCCTTGCTGCCGGGTCACTTTCGCGACGAGCCGAACGATCGCCTCTGATGGGGGAGTTTCCGAAGGTTCCGGCGGGTTTACGAACCAGGGGCGCATCATTATCAATGCGGAAACTTTCGCGCCCTATTTTTGGCCCACGATTCTCCGGCACGAATACATCCACGCGCTGCACCAGAGCCAATTCGTAGAGCAACCGCGCTGGCTTCTTGAAGGGGTGGCCGTCAGTCTGAGCGAGAGCCCGGTTCGAAGTTCGTGGACGCCCAATCGGATTCGCAGCGCGGATTTGGCGGATGGCCTGAGGCGCGGCGGATTCTCAATCACCATTGATTGGATCAACGACGCCCATAGCCACCGCAACGAAGGGGTGTCGTACGCGCTGAGCGGGCTGGTATTTGATTATCTTCGGTTTGGCGGAATTCCCGCGTCGGAGCAGCGCATTTTTGCGTTGATGGGCGCGCTGAGCCGGGGCGGACAGGCACGGCAAGCGATTGAATCTATCTATGGATGCCCTATCGAGAAGCTGGATGTTGATATGGCGAAATGGGCTTTTGGGCTTCCGATTTTTTCATTGGGGCCTCGTACCTAGCGCGGTGCTCGAACGCGCGTCGCACTTCGATTGGCTCAGTGCGGGCAAGCGACACGGCTAAACATTGGTTCGGCTAAGCGTTTGGTTAGTTTCCTCCCTCGGGTTTTTCTGGGGGGCCTTTTGGTTTTGCGGGCGGGGCCTGTTTAGTCGGTGGCATTGGTTTGGCGTGCTGCTCTGGGGGCGGCGACGCGGGCTTGGGATTCACGTGCTTTGGCTCTTCAGCCGGGTGCGGCTGATTCTGGGGGTTTTCAACCTGATGCGGAGTCACGGGCTTGTTGTCGGGTTGCGGGGGAGCGTTCGCCCTGTCGTCATGATGCTCCGTGGGTTGCTGGACTGGATGCGGCTGGTTTTGCGTATGCTCATCGGGCCGCGGCGGCGGGGTTTGAATCTGGCGGTGCGCGGGGGATTCGGTTCTTGTGGGGACAGCGTGGAAATCACGGCCTTGCAACTCGTGCGGCTGTGCATAATTGGCCGGGGCAACCTGATGGACCGGGCCGAAGCGGCGATCGTCGTGGGCCCAATGCTGCTGCTGGGGAGCCCAACCCGGATCTCTGTGCCAGCCTCCGGGTCCGCCGGTCCAGCCGTGATGCCAATCTCCGGTGACAACGTCGTGATGTTCCCAATCAACGCCGTGGTCGAGCCAGGCTCCGTCGCGGTAGCGGTAGCGATAATCGATATTGCTATGTTCGCGATAGACCAGGGCCGGATCGTAGAACGGGACGAAGATCACGCCGTCTTCGGCCGGGCGGATGTAGATGAATCCGCCTTCATCGTCGACGTACTCATCCTGGTTGGTCTCCAGATTTCCTTCGGTCTGGGCCTGAGCGCGCAGGTCCTGGATCGCTTCCATGACCTGAGGCTGCTGATTGACGAAGGCGGCGCCGAGCGATTCGGTCCATTGCGGGTTGGCGGCCATGTATTGCAAGACCGAGGGATAGTGCGCCAGGGCCTGAACGGAGGGATCCCAATTCTGCTGGGCGATCTGATCATCCGGCGCGGAGGGATCGGACTGGATGAATTGGGCCGCCTGCTGCACCTGATCGGGATAGGTGGCGGCGGGCAAGACATCGGCCAGAATCGGATCGGGATAGAGGGCGATTGGCGCGACCAATTCCTGCAAGCCGGGATCGGGGGCTGGGACATCGGGCGCGGCGGCGGACTGCTGCGGCTGATCATTGGGGGCAACTTGAACGATGCAGCCTGCCATGCTGATAAATGCGACTGCCGCGAGGGTTGGGAGGGATCGGGATCGCTGATGAAACAACCGTCTACTGTTCATTTACCTGCTCCTGCAAGATACTTTGAGACTCTCGTATTCCGTCGGCTTTGAATTGAGGGTGCAAATCGCATTGCGAAACCCGGCGACCTGCGGTCGNNGTCCCTCAAATGATCCCTGACGGACTACTTGGTTCAATTATGGACATAATCAGCCGATATTGGCTAGGTTAGATCCTCGCATTTAGCCCAAGATTTGCTCGGAGGTTGAAAGCGAGAGGGTTTGTGTATACTGTATTGCATCTGCGAAGGCGGGGATTACCGCCCGGATCATTTCTAGTCGATTTGGACCCCGCACGCATTTAAGCAGGTTTTTATGACAAAGCAGCCCTCTTCTTTTTCTCGCCGGTGCTGGTTCACTTTCCCCACGCGGGGCGAGGTGGAGCAGCCGATCATCTGGCAGATGAGCCGGAAATTTCCCGATGTCATGTTCGACATCCGGCAAGCGAGTGTGCAGAACGAGATCGGGATCATGGCGGTATTGCTGACCGGGGCGGAGCGGGACGTGAAGGGGGCGATTGAGTTTGTCCGGTCCAAGGGCGTTACGGTTGAGCCGATCGAGAAGAGCGTCGTGGAAGGGTAATCCGATGTAATTTGACAGGCTCGCGCGTTTTTTTTCAGTTAACTATTTTCATTCACAAACAATTTTCGGTTTTCGAGATCAGATCAGGGGATAAGTTTCTCCTCGGTGTTGAAGCCAATATTTCAAAAGGATTCAGTTCGTATTTTTTCATTTATGTCTAAAGAATTAGGCTCACAAATTTTATCGCATCTTAAGTCCGAGCGTTATCGCCCGGTGAAGCCGCGGCCATTGGCCAAGGAAATGCAGTTTACCGCGGAGGATCAGTATCACGCGTTCCGGGACGCGCTGCGCGAATTGATGCACGCGGGGCGGGTTGTGCTCGGGGGCGGGGGCAACGTGATGTTGCCGGATCAGAACCTCCGCGCCGAGGGGATTGTCGGCACGTATCGGCACAACAAGCGCGGATTTGGGTTTGTGGTTCCCTCCGATCCGGAGGGGCATGAGGATCTCTTTATCGCCGAGGGTGACAACGGGGGAGCGATTACCGGGGATATCGTTCGCGCGAAGATCACCAATCGGGAGCCGCGTGACGGGAAGGTGATGTTCCGCGGGAAGATCACCGAGATCATCACCCGGTCGCAGAAGCGATTTGTCGGAACGCTTGTCAAACAGCACACCAAATGGCTTGTTTTGCCGGATGGGAATATTTTCACGGAGCCGATTTTGACGCCGGATGCGGCGGCGCGGCATATCAGGCCGGGGACGAAGGTTGTTGTTGAACTGACGACAGATCCCGCGGATCAGGTTCAGGCGCAGGGTGTTATTACGCGCATCCTTGGGGAGCCGGGGGAGAAGGATGTCGATCTCCAGGCGATCATCGTGCAGTTCAATTTGCCGGCGGAATTTCCGGATGAATGTCTGGATCAGGCGCGGGCGGAGGTGGATAAATTTAATGTGGCCAAGAGTTGGCCGGACCGGATGGATTTGTCGGATCGGGTGATCTGCACGATCGACCCGGATGACGCGAAAGATTATGACGACGCCATCAGCCTGCGGAAGCTAAAAAACGGACAATGGGAGCTCGGGGTGCATATCGCGGATGTCTCGACGTATGTCGGGAACGGCACGCCGCTGGATGTGGAGGCGAAGGCTCGGGGGAATAGCTGTTATTTCCCGGGGTTTGTCATTCCGATGCTGCCGGAGATTCTTTCCAACGGGGTGTGCAGCCTGCAGGAAGGAGTTCCGCGGCTGTGCAAAAGTGCGTTCATCGTTTTTGACGAGGACGCACATCCAATCAGCTCCACTTTTGCCAACACGGTGATCCACAGCGCCAATCGGCTGAGATATACCGAAGCGCAGGCAATTATTGATAACGCGGACATTGTTCCGCATCCGGATGGGCCGCGAAAAGCGGATGTTTACAATCCGGCTGTCGTCGAGCTTTTGCATCAGATGAATGATCTGGCGAAGCGCATTCAGAAGCGGCGACTGGCCGCGGGGCAGTTGGTGCTGGATCTGCCGGAAGTGGAGTTGGTGCTGGACGATCAGGGGAAGATCGTGGATGCGAAGCCGGAGGATCAGAGCTTCACGCATACGCTGATCGAGATGTTCATGGTGGAGGCGAATGAAGCCGTGGCGCGGTTGCTGGATTCGATTGATGTGCCGTTTCTAAGACGGACGCATCCGGAGCCGGAGCCGGACAGCGGCGCGCGGTTGAAGCATTTTGTGGAAGTCGCGGGGTTTCGTTTGCCGAAGGATATGGATCGGAAGGCGAT
Organism: Phycisphaerales bacterium; assembly: GCA_003153655.1. Classification (GTDB taxonomy): domain Bacteria; phylum Planctomycetota; class Phycisphaerae; order Tepidisphaerales; family Tepidisphaeraceae; genus PALSA-1353. The sequence goes on along the minus strand of PMAK01000207.1, from coordinate 12,859 downwards.
TCAAGGGCTGCTGGCGTCGGTGAAGGGGACGCCGCAATCGTTCACGATTAATCTGGCGATTTTGAAGAGTTTGACGCGGGCGGAATATTCGCCGCGGACGATCGGGCATTACGCGCTGGCGAGCCAGCATTATTGCCATTTCACCAGTCCGATTCGGCGGTATGCGGACCTGACGATTCATCGTTTGCTGGAGCAATATCTGACGACCGCGCCCGGCGGACGGCGTGGGCGGACGATCAAGCTGAATGGGGCGCCGACGTATGGAGAGCTGGTCGAGCTTGGGAAGCAGATCAGCTTTACCGAGCGGCGGGCGGATGATGCCGAGCGAGAGCTGCGGCAGGTGAAGGTGCTTGAACTGCTCGTTAAGAAGGTCGGGGAGGATTTCCCCGGCGTTGTTACGGGAATCACCAACTTCGGTATTTTTGTGCAGATCACGACGTGGCTGATCGATGGGCTGATCCGGTACGAAGACCTCATGGATGATTGGTGGGAGGTGGATGATCGGGGCGGGTTCATTCGCGGGCAGCGGACGGGAAATCGGATTCGGATCGGGGATACCGCCACGGTGCGGATTGTGCGGGTGGACCCGGCTCGGCGGGAGTTGGGATTGGCGGTTATCAAGCTGCATTCGCGCTCCGAGACGGGGGAAGCCGGTGCGCCGGAGAAGCCGGCCAAGCAGCATCGGAAGGGGAAGGTCGCGGGTAGGGCAAAATCTCAGGCGCGCGGCGGCGGTAAAGTCCGCCGTAATAGACGGTAATGCGAGAATTGAGATAAAGGGGCGAGGGCCGCGAATTTCAGGTGATTTGGCAATGATGATCCTCAAGCCCCCACCCCCTTTCGTCCGATAAATGTTCAATAGATGCATGAAGAGCTCGTCGATGCCCTGGTTCAGAGCAAGAACGAGGCTGCGGACGATTTGCTGCTCGAAGGCCTGCGCGTGGGCGTGGAAGTCGAGCAATCCGTTGTCCTGGCCGCGCTATTGCAGCGTAAAACCGTGCGCGGGTTGTCGGGGGTTGTGCAGGGTTATGATGGGCTGCCGTCAAAACTGCAAACCTATATCCTGACGAACATTAAATCGCTGCATCACGCGCTGCGTGAATGCGGGCGGAGCGATCGCCCGGAACTGCGACAGGCTTCCATGCGGCTCATCGCGATGAGCCGGCAGTGCAAACTGGCATATGTGCTGACTGAAAATCTGCACGACACGGATGAGACGTTGGGCAAAACCGCTGCCGAGGCGATCGTCGCCCTGGCCCGCTGGGTTTCGACGAGCATTCATCTGCTTCAGCGTCAATACAAGCAGGCGCCGGAGCATCCTGTTGTCACGCCCGCAGTGGAGATTTCCACTGAGCAGGGTGCACAGACGCCCGCACAGGCTCCCGAGGAAGCCCCCATCGATTTTGCCGCTCTTTACCGGGACGTGATCGATCAGCGCCCGGAAATTGAATCGGTCGTCGCGCGGGCGCTGGATGTGCATCGCGGCAAATATTCGCAGGATCTTCTGAGGGCTGCGCTCTTGTTGTGCGACTCGCCGCAGAGCAAAACGCTGGCGATTCTCCAAACGACTAAACATGGCGGTCAAAGCCCGATGGTTCGCCGCCTCCAGCAGCCACCGGAAGCGGAGCATGTGGAAGCCTTCCTTCTGGGGGCAACGCATGGGCAGCTTCGGTCTCATTTCGGCAGCATTTTCGCTCATATTGACGAACTGCCGGTTTTGGACGCGCTGCTGCGAAGAACGCACTGGCTCAAGGATTACAACCTTCAACTGTGCATGCATCAGGTGAACCGGGGAACGTGGTTGCAGGAAGGGGAATTGCTGCGTGATATCGCCCGCCGCGAGCCGGGAGAGGTCTGCAAAATCGGGAATTGGCTGGCGGTTTCGGGGATGCACGACCTGATGCAGGATGAGCGTCTGACGGTGCTGGCGCAAAAAGCGGCCGGGGACGTTGGTGGGCGGTTGCGGCTGCTCCGCATCGCGATGCTGCGGAAGAAGCCGTCCAGCGTTCAATTCCTGCGGAATATGCTCACCGATGCGGATGAACGTTTTATGCGTATGGCGGCGCGTGAGATTGTCCGGCGGCGGCCGCCGGATTTCGAGAACATGCTTCTGCAGCTCATGATCAGCGCGCCGGCGTCGGTTCGGCGCGTCGTCAGCCGGGCACTTGGGCATTCGGGGTTTGAAAATTACTGGGATCGATTTGACGGCCTTGACCGCCCCACCCGCAAACATGCGGGCAAGGCGATGCTAAAGCTGTTGCCGGATGCGGCGCAGCGTCTGGGCCGCCGACTGATTTCGGGCCCTGTCGAGCAGCGGCTCAAGGCGTTGCAGATGACGCAGGAGCTTGGCTTGGCCGAGGCTTTGCGCGAGGCGATCGTGGGGCTGACGAGCCATGCACATCCAAAGGTTCGGAGCAAGGCGATCAGTGTTTTGGGTGAGTTGCCGTCTGCCGGGGTCGAACTGCTTGTGGAGCGTATTGTGAGCGACGCTGATTCGCGCGTGCGGGCCAATGCGATCGAGGTGCTGGAAAACCGGCGCGATCCGCAACTGATTCCGCTGCTTTTTGAACGAGCCAGGAACGCCACAAACCGGGAGCGAGCCAACGCGATCAAGGCATTGAGCAAAATGCGGGTTGGCAACGTCGGTCCCGTTTTGCAGGCGATGTTGCAGGACCAGCGGGCGGAACATCGCATCTCCGCGATGTGGGCGCTGAAACAAATGGGGTGGTGGAAGCTGCTGCACGACGTCGGCCGCATCGCCAAGCAGGACACGAATATCCGGGTTCGGAGGTATGCCGTCGGCGTGCTCAAGAATGTCGCGGAAATGGTGCAGGCATCGAAAGGAGTCGGGTGATATGAAAATCGAGACACGCAGGCATTCAGAGAACAAGATACAAAATAGATTTCTGCGAAGGCTGATTTTTGGCGGATTTCTGGTGCTGATCGCTGCCACCGGAGCGTTCGGCAATCCTACCGAGGAAGATGTTTTCAAAAGCGTCAACCAGAACATGAACTCGCCCGTGGATATGAGTAAGGCGGTGCCTTATCTGCTGGCAGCGCTGGGCGTGATCATCCTGGTGATTCTGTTCAATTATCATCGGCAGCGGCAGAATACGCCGCGCTCTTTGAATCACCCCGGCAAGCTATCGCGTGAACTGTCCCGTCGGCTGCGTCTGCGATCGATCGAACTGCGGCAACTCAAGCTTCTGGCTGAGGAACAAGAACTCGAGCATCCCCTGACGCTGATTCTTTGCCCTTCTGTGCTGGCTAAAGCAATGCGGAACCCGAGTGTTCGCGTTGATCGGGCGGTTGTAAAGCAAGTTATCCAGAGGCTGCGAGCCAGTCTTACAACGCCGCATTAGGCATTTCATTCGGAGCGGCTGCATTTCTTTTGAATGCGGCGCGCCATATCTCCCCCGCTGCCTTTATAATGGGTCTCATGTCCGCAACGATCATTGACGGCGCGGCGTTGGCCGAGCGCGAGAAGCAATCCATTCATCAGCGTGTCAATCGGCTGGCCGAATGCGGGCGTCGGCCTGCGCTGACGGCTGTGCTCGTGGGCTCAACGCCCGCTGGTGAACTTTATGCCAACCGGCAGAGGCAGGCGTGCGAGAACGTTGGCATTAAATATGAGTTGCGGAAACTCCCGAGCGATACCAGCCCCAGGGCGGCGGCTGAATTGCTGCAATCGCTGACTGTGGACCCGGCGGTAACGGGGATCATGCTGCATTTGCCGCTGCCGCCACAGTTGGATGCGACGGAATTGCAATACAAGATTGATCCGGTGAAGGATGTCGAGGGCGTGAATCCGGCCAACATCGGGTACGTGGTTTATGGGCATACGCTGATCGCTCCCTGCACCGCGCTGGCGGTGATCGAATTGATCGAATCGACGGGGGTTAGCCTTCGCGGGGCGGAGGCGGTGGTTGTTGGGGCGAGCGAAATCGCGGGGAAGCCTATCGCGCTGCTGCTTACGCAGCGTTTGGCGACGGTGACACTTTGTCATATCGAGACGCGGGATTTGAAATCGCATACGCGGCGGGCGGATGTGCTGGTGGTCGCGGCGGGAAAGGCGGGGTTGATCGGGGCGGATCACGTTAAGGCGGGGGCGATTGTGATTGATGTGGGGATTAACCGAATCACGCTGGCTGATGGATCTAAGAAGACGGTGGGCGATGTGGATTTTGAAGCGGTGCGGGAGAAGGCTGCGTATATCACGCCGGTTCCGGGCGGCGTTGGGCCGATGACGGTGGCTATGCTGCTGAAGAATACTTTGCGGAGTGCGGAGTTACTGGAAAGACGTTGAACCGCGAAGAAATATGCGGAAAGAGTTTTAGCCACAGATTAAAATCAGATGCACACAGATGAAATACGAATTCTTGATTTGGATTTATCTGTGTGCATCTGATTTTTCATCTGTGGCAAATATGCATTTTTGAGTTTGTCTTGGCGTCATTGCGTCTTGGCGGCTGAAAGTCCCGATTACATCGGGGTTCAATAGTTTGGAGTTAGGGCATGTGGGGTAATGTTCTCGGTTGGAAAATCTCTGTTGCCATGTTTCTGCTGGCGGTTGTGCTGGGAGGCTATCTGTACAATCAGATGCAGATCACCGATCCCACGGCTCTTTCGCTTGATCCTCACAATCTGGCTGAGCTTTCGCCGCCTGTGCCGGCGCGGCCGATTGTTGAGCAGAACATTCCTGGTGACGCGGGGGAGAAATATTCTGTAGCGGCCGCCTTACTGGATGAGGATGCGGATGCGTGCGAGGCGTTTGGGCAGAAGCCGGAGGGGCCTGTGCCGCAGCCGATGCAGTTGGTGCTGGATGCGGCGCATTTGTCGAGCATGAATCTGTTTGCCAGGAATCCGGGGCTGATCATTGATTATCAATCGGAGCATCCGCCGCTGGATAATTTGGCGAAGCTGGGGCAGGACATGGAGAGCGCGGCCTTACTATTCAACCGGTCCGGNNAATGATGAAGGGCGCACGTTTCTCCAGGCTGCTTACGCGCTGGGCCAAAATCTATATCGCGAGCGACTGGATTATGAAGAATTTTCCCGGGGGATGGGCCTGATGGATGGGGCGACCACGGCTTTGGCCGAGATGGAGGCGGCCGGTTCGCCGGAACAGAAGCAGTTGCAGGATCAGCAGGCTGCGACGGTGGATTTCGATCAGAAGAACGTGCTGCCGATCTATGAGGTTTTGGCGAGCGCGGATCAGCAGCGGATCGCGGCCAATGCTGGGGATGTTTTTCATTTTGCGACCAAGGCCCGGGAACGGATGTTCCGTGTGGAGGCGATCCTGAAGGTGGGTCGATACCGGTTTGACGCGGCCCGGCAGGCGGATCAGATCGCGGCACCGCGCTTTTTGCGCCGTTTGTCGGACGACCCGGACCCCGCAGTGCGGGCCGCGGCTGGGGCGGCGGCGGGCCTCACGGTTGAAGAATATCGCATGATCCATTGACGGGAAGGGGAGACAAGGCGAATCTTTAATAGGCGGCCGGTGAGCTGAGCGAGTGGTGGGTATTTAGCAGTTTGGAAGCCCTGATGAAAAAATGTAAAGCCTTTACCCTTGTGGAGTTGCTGGTGGTGATCGGGATCATCGCGCTCTTGGCGGGGATTCTGCTGCCGGCGGTGAACCTCATGCGCAAGAGAGCCATGATCACGAGTGAAAAAGCGGATTTCCAGTCTATCGCGACAGCATTGGAACAGTACAAAACGGATTTTGGGGACTATCCGCGGAATGTGAATTTGCCGACTTGGAAGATGCTTGCTACCGGCACGCCCACTGCGGCGCCGATTTATTATTCCCTCGCGGCTTCTCTTTTGGGGCCGGGGCCTGCCGTGACGGAGACGGTTGGAAGTAACCTGGAGATTGGCGATGGGTCAGATGGGCCCGGGTTTCGGAGTCAGACTACCGGAGCCATTCCGGGTACGGTGAATGTGACTACTGGCGGCACAAGCGTAACAGTGAGCGTTAACTCGCAATACGCAGCGCAGGCCCAGGCATTCGCAAGTAATTTCGTGCCCCCTTCCAGCCCTACGAGTCCTTCACCAACTCCCGCGTCTATTACCTTTCTTCCAAATCTTCTTGCGTCTCCTCCAACTCCTTACGGCGAAGCAATTGGTATCACCAGCGTAACTTTTTCACCGGGCACACCACCGAGCACACCACCGAAATTAATGTTGACACTGGCATCCCCTGGGCCCGGCGCCGCCCACAATGGAAGCTGCCTGGTTACACAACTGAGTGGGAAGGTGTGGGGGCCTTATATATCGGCAGATACGTTTAAGGTTGCGTTCATTCCAAATCAAGATGTCAATACAACTGCTATCACGTCGCTCGTCGGTTACGGACAGCCCGTTTTGCTGGATCGGTGGGGACAGGTGATACAGTACTTTCCTGCATACGGCTCGGTCAGTAATCGGGCGAACGACTCGGTTACATTCAAGTCGTATACGCCCGCTCAACTTGCGACTATTTCCGTTGGCCCACTCTATGGATATTCACAGCCGTGGTCTCTTGAAGGTAAATCTTCGAGTAGTTTGGCCCAAAATGCCATTTGGGATTTACGCGACGGCGCGCCGTTTTACACAGCGGGCGCGGGATCGAGTCCTGCTTTTTGCCAGCAATGGCAGGATGTGACAAGTCCGTCGGGAAATACTTCAACTTATTTCCATCCCGGTTGGGCCTTGCAGTGGATGCTGGGAGACCAGCCGAATCCAGCTAATACGAGCCCTCCGTTAGACGATGTCATCACCGGGTCGGAAAAGGTCGCCACGCCGGGACCGTATATTCTGATTTCTGCCGGTCCGGATGGGCCGAGTCGCGCCAATGGTGGGTTTTGTAATATGGCTGATCGTGTGAGTGGCAATCCGCTACCGGCAAATACATGGCAGCAAACTTTCACCGATAGTGGCAACATCTACAACTTTGATCGTCAGTAGAGGCGATTCTTTGTTGACTTCGCATGCAAAGCGGATATTCCCCGAAAAAATTTCGGCAGGAATTGCCGGGGCTTTCTATATAAATTGATAGTAATCTAAACGCCTCTATTTGCAGTTCGGGTGGCCTACAATTACCATTGCCGACCGGCGAGTCGTTTATAGCACCGACTGCAACCTTTTATCCATCAGATTATGAGACTAAGAGACGAAAACAAGCGGAAGCTGATTGTTCAGACGGCGATAAGGCTTTTCTCGGAGCAGCCCTTTCACAAGGTGCGGCTTGATGATGTGGCGGAGGCGGCCGGAGTCGGCAAAGGGACCGTTTATATCTATTTCAAGAATAAGGAGGAGCTCTATTATAGTCTGGTCTATGAGGGGCTTGCGGAGCTTGTAGAACGATGCCGCGCCAAGATCGCCGAGCAGCCGACAAGTTACCGGGAAAATTTTCTGGTAATCATAGAGGGATTGGCGGATCATGCGGTGCATCATCCGCAGCTTTTTGAGATCATGCGGACGGTTGCGATCCCCGACGCGTCTAGCATGTGGGACGCGAAGCGGAGAGAATTCAGCGAATTGATGGAAGAGGTCATCAGGCACGGCATTGCCGCGGGTGAATTTGCCGACCCTCATCCTGAGCGGACGGCAAAATATTTCATGGCGATGATCCGTGCCGTCATGTTATACGGATCCGGAGTGACGGACCCGAAAGATTTGGCCGCGCACGTCTCGTCCACGTTGCTCGGAGGTATCGCCAAGAAGAGCCCATGACAAAGACGTTGTCTATTGTGTTGGTGGTCGCGGCGTTAGCGGCAACCGCCGGAGCCGCGATATTTTTTCACCAGCGTGGGGGAAAGCCCGCTTCGACGCTGCCCACCGATTCTTATACCGCCACGGCGGATCGAGCCGACATCGTCCAAAGCGTGGCGGCGACGGGGCCGGTTGCTTCCAATCTGGACGTTCAGATCAAATGCCGGGCTTATGGCGAGGTTATCAAGCTGCCGTTCGACATCAGCGACAGTGTCAAAAAGGGTGATTTGCTGATCCAACTGGATCAGAAGGATGAGAAGGTCCTTTTTGACCAGGCGGCGGTGACGCTGGAGCAATCCCAATCAAAATTGACCGAGGCGGAGGAAAACGAGCGTATTGCCGAGCAGGACCTGAAAACCGCCACGGAGCAGGCGGACTCCAATATTCTTTCCGCCATCACCAAGGCGGCGAATCTGCAAAAGAAGGCGGATCGCCAGAAGCAATTGCTGGCGCAGAGCCTGGCTTCGCAGGAGGAGTTTGAAACGGATGAAACCGACGCTGTCCAGGCTGACGCTGATCTTAAAAATGCCCGGATCGCCAAGGAACAACTCAAGAGCCAGGCGGTCGCGCTGGAAGTGAAGAAAGAGGATGTCGAACTGGCCAAGGAACAGGTGCAGCTCGACACTATTTCGCTGCAAAACTCCAAGCAGCAGATGGATTACACGACGGTGGTTTCACCCATGGACGGCGTCATCGCGGATTTGAGCATTCAGATGGGGACCATTATTTCATCGGCCATCAGCAACGTGGGGGGCGGGACGAGCGTCATGACGGTTTCGGATATGTCTCATATCTTCGTTTTGGCGAGCGTGGATGAAAGCGACATCGGGGGGGTCGCCCGCGGGCAAGACGTTGATATCACAGCCGATGCGTTTCCGGGCAAGCATTTCAGCGGGAAGGTTGTCCGGATTGCCACGCAAGGAGTGAACACCAGCAACGTCGTAACGTTTGAAGTGAAGATCGAAGTCACCAGCGAGAACAAATCCCTGCTCAAGCCGCAGATGACGGCCAATGTGCAGATCATCGAATCGAGCAGGCACAATGTGGTCGCGGTGCCGATGGCGGCGGTTGTCCGCAAGCAGCACAAGACGTTTGTGACGCTCGTCAAGCCGGATGGATCGAGCGAGGACCGGGAAGTTCAGCTTGGGATCAGCGACGGGGAGAGCCAGGAAATCGTTTCGGGATTGACGGGTGGCGAGCAGATTCTGGTGCATAAGACTGATTCCAACAGCGCCTGGTCTTCAACGGGCGGTCCGCGCCGAATGCCGGGGCTGTTGCCGGGCGGGGGCAGGCGATGATCCGGGCGGAAAATCTTGTTAAAACGTATGTTCTCGGGGGGCAGGTCGTTCATGCGCTCGATGATGTGAGCGTGACGATCCGCGAAGGGGAAATGGTGGCGATCCGCGGCCCGTCCGGCAGCGGGAAATCGACTTTGATGAATATTCTCGGTTGCCTCGATCGGCCGGAGACCGGGCAGTATTTTCTGGCGGGCGAGGATGTATCCAAATTCTCGAAGAACGCGCTGGCGGAGGTCCGGAATCGCCGCATTGGGTTTGTGTTTCAGAACTTCAATTTGCTGCCGCGGATGAGCGCGCTGGAGAACGTGGAACTGCCGCTGCATTACGCGGGGCGGCATGATGCCGTTAAGGCGGCGCGGGTGGCCCTGGAAACCGTGGGGCTTTCGGATCGTTCGCATCATGAGCCGGCGCAGCTATCGGGCGGGCAGCGGCAGCGCGTGGCGATTGCGCGGGCGCTGGTGACGAATCCGGCGATTCTGCTGGCGGATGAGCCGACGGGTGCGCTGGACAGTAAGACGGGCGAGGAAATTCTGGCTCTGTTCAAGACTTTGAATGCGAATGGCCACACGATCCTGGTCGTCACGCATGACGCCCATGTCGCGGCACATTGCCAGCGGGAGATTTATCTGCACGACGGCAAGATCGCGGCACCGCCCAACGACGATCCGGTTGCGATGTCTCAAATCGCCGCGGATAAGGAGCTTTTGCCGGAGGCAGTTTAAAAAGCAGAGAAGAATTTTTAGCCACAGATGCAAATCAGATGCACACAGATAAAATTCAAATTTGGTTCCATCTGTGTGCATCTGATTTTTATCTGTGGCAAAAATGCATTTGCATTTAATATCGGATCGAGTGGTAAATGCTGTTTTGGATGATCGTCAAAGTCGCCTTCAAGAGCCTCATGGCGAACAAGCTTCGTTCGATCCTGGCGATGCTGGGGATCATCATCGGAGTCGCGGCCGTGATCGCGATGCTTGCCATCGGCACCGGGGCCAAGCAGCAGGTGCTGGACCGGATCAGCGCGATGGGGACGAATCTGTTGTATATCCATCCGTCGCCGCGCGGGACGGCGGGCGTGATTTCCGGCACCCAGCTTAATCTCAGTGATGATGATGCACGGGCGATTCTGCAGAAGATTGATCATGTCAAGGGTCTCGCGCCCGTCGTCAGCCGAAGTTTTCAGGTGAAATATCTCAATCAGAATACGCTGACGCAGGTTCTGGGGACGACGCCCACCTATCTGTCGATCCGGGATTTTGAAGTTGAGAGCGGGAGAATGTTCAGCGATTTTGAGGTGGAGCACTGGGACCGGGTCGCGGTGCTGGGGCCACTCACCGCATCGAACCTGTTTGGATTTTCCGATCCCGTCGGGCAGGTTGTGAAGATCAACGGCATCAATTTCCGCGTTGTCGGCGTTCTCAAGAGCAAGGGAGACCAGGGGTGGTTTAATCCCGACGACCAGGTCATTGTCCCGTATACGGTGGAGATGCACGTTTTGATGGGCGTCACCTACCTGCGGGAAATTGACGTGCAATGCGAGGAAGGCTCGGATCTTGATGCGGCCCAGAACGACATTTTCGCCCTGATGCGGCAGCGGCATAAGATTCCGGCGGGCATGCCTGATGATGTCGTGATCCAGAATCAATCCCAGTTCATTGAGGCATTCAGCGCGACGGCGACCACGTTCACGATCCTGCTCGGGACGGTTGGGGGGATTTCGCTGCTGGTGGGCGGGATTGGGATCATGAATATCATGCTGGTGACCGTTACCGAGCGGACGCGTGAAATCGGCATCCGAAAAGCCATCGGCGCGCGGGAGTTTGATATTCTCAGCCAATTTTTGATCGAAGCGATGCTGATGAGCGGGGTTGGCGGGCTGACGGGAATGGGACTGGGGATTGGGACGGCATGGCTTGTTGGGCAGGTCAGCCCCTTCCCCACCATCGTGCGCGTCTATAGCATCGTGTTGGCGCTGGTCTTTTCCGCGGGCGTGGGAGTGTTTTTCGGCTTTTACCCGGCGACACGCGCCGCCAAGCTCGACCCGATCGAGGCGCTTCGATATGAATAAATCGCATGGGAGGAGTTTTTTTCGCCGCATCGCGCGGAGCAGCGCCGGGGGCTTGATTTGCCTTTTGGCCGCCGGCTGCGCGATCGATCAGAAGAAGGANNTACCTATCGGCAGGTGATCGATGGCAATAAGCCCGCGCCGGTAGCGATTGCGCCGGATCGCATCGTGACGCTTACCGATGCGCTGATGCTTGGCATCCAGAATGAGGAGCAGCTTTCGGTTCAGGGGGAAAATTATCTTCAGGCGTTGCTGGCCAAGGACAAAGCGTTTGCGGCGTTTTTGCCAACGGTGAGTTTGTCGGCCGGGTGGGGTTATCAAAGCAGCGGCGCCATTCAAGCGGGGCGTCAGCAGCAGCCTAGCCTCACGGTTCCGGGAACGTGGAACTTCTTCAACGGATTTCGGGATTATTACAGCGTGAAATCGGCAGACCAATCGATCGAACAACAAAAGCAATTGGTCTTTGATCTTGAACAAACCGTGCTGCTGGATGTGGCGCAGAGCTATTACCAGGTTTTGACGAGCGAGCAGTCGGTTGAGGTTCTTGCCAATTCACTCAAGGCGCAGCAAGCGAACGTCAAGACGCTCGAGGAACAGTTCAAGGTTGGGGCAGCGCGGCGGCTGGATGTCGCTCAGGCGGAATCAGAAGCATCGGCGACGCGCGTCACGCTGCTTCAGGCGCAGGCGGATGTCCGGACCGGGCGGGCGATGCTGGCTTTCCTGGTTGATGCGCCGATCCTGAATAATCCGCTGCGCGACGATTTTGAGCCTTCCTCGGCTGTTGGACCGCTGAATGGGTGGATCGCCGGCGCGGAAGCGGTCAGGCAGGATCTTCTGGCGGCGGATGCAGCGGTTCGGGCGGCGCGATACAACGTCAAGGTCGCATTTGGGCAATATTATCCTTCGGTGGCGCTCAACACGGACTTTGACATTTATACGCGGCCTTTTCAGAACGCCACTTTATGGGACACGATTTTAAGTTTTAACATCCCGCTTTATACGGGCGGGCTGATTCGGGCCGAGGTGCGCGAGGCGTGGTCGCAATACCGGGTCGCGGCGCTCAATCAGGAGCAACTCAAGCGGCAAATCGACCAGAATATTCAGATTGCCTATGTCGATCTCAATCTGGCTCATGATGAACTGGCGGAGCTGCAAACGCAGGTGCTGGNNCCAGATGCTCTACAAAAACGGGGGCGGCACGTACCTGAATGTTTTGCAGGCGCAGGCCACGCTCCTTTCCACGCAACTCCAACTTACGACCGAGCAGTTTGCGCAGAAGACGGCATACTTCAATCTTCTCCGCACGGCGGGGAAATTGAGCTACGCATCCGTCACGTCAACGACACGTCCTTCGGAGCAGGCGATTCGGGAGCTTGCCACGCAGCCTGTCACCCAGCCATCANNAACTGCCGTGAACCCTAAAGCGACATTCACAGCACTCCTCGTCGGCGCGGGCGGGATGGGCCAGACGTGGGCGAAGAACCTGCGTGATTGCGCGGAGGTTCAAACGGTCGGCTGGATGGACATCCGCGCGGGGGCTGCCGGGGCGGCAATCGACAAGCTTCAACTCAGCGGCGTCAAAGCGTATGACGATCTGGCGAAATCGTTGGCCGAATTGCGACCGGATTTTCTGGTGGATGTCACGATTCCCGAAGCGCACCACGATGTGACGCTGGCGGCGCTGGCGGCGGGGGTTCCGGTGCTGGGCGAAAAGCCGATGGCTGATTCGATGTCCGCGGCGCGGGAG
>PMAK01000126.1 GCA_003153655.1 Phycisphaerales bacterium | reverse complement strand
TGACCGGCTTTGTGACCGATTCCGGTGACGTCTGGGGCCGCCCGGTCGGTGTCACCGTCGACGGGCAAGGCTCCCTGATTGTCGTGGATGATGGATCAAGCAGCGTTTGGCGCGCGCGCTACGCTTCGGCTGCAAACAAGTAATACGGATCCCACAGANNATTCAAGTGGAATCCGTATAATGCGCCGCCGAAAACGGCATCTAATTCCGATCCAGATCACCCCACACGCCAAGACTCGGCGTTATGGTTGTATTGAGATCGTTCACATTCTTCGCCGAAGAAAACGCCCCGCTTCCCAGCTTCGCCAGATCCGCGGCAAACGTCCCGTGGTCGACATAATGCGCCGAACCATCCCCATACACGACCTTGACCCCGCTACTATGCCGCGCCGCCACAATCGTCGTCGTCGAAACAATATCCGCCGCAAGCGCCAAACTTTTCATCTTGCTCAACCTTGGCATCGGCTCCGGAACCATGCTGCCCGGCCAATAAACCGCCGGCGTGCACCCAAACGCCACATACCCATCGATCCCCGCAACCGGCGGCCAAGGATTCTCCGGCGTGTTAAACGGATATCGCGGATTCCCCTCACTCGGACAATAAAAAATCTGCTGACTCGTCATCAGGTTCGCGTCCATCATCAGATTAAGGCGCTCAGGCGTTGCGCGACCCACTTGTGCGGCGGTGCAATTGTCTACATCGTCGATGCAGTGGCTGGCAACGTAATCGCTCCGTCAACCTATCAATTACCCACATCTCTGGCCAGGCTGAAGCCGAGGTGGATGTCGGTTAGTCTGGCCATGCCGCGCCAGAGGACCCTGTTGCCGGGCGGTGCGTCTCGGGTTCGGTTCAGATAGCCGCCGAGTTTGGCCAGCCGGATAAGGAACTGACTAACGGTTTTCTTTTGTGAGCCGTCTTTCAGTGGAACAAGATGTTCGAGGAGTTTGATCTCCGTATCGGTGAAGACCAACTTCGCCGGCAGATCCGGTGACACGCGGTTGATCATGCATAGCCACAGGACACGCCATGCGAGTATGCACAGGACCGCGATCAGGTTGGCCAGTCGCTCGGCGTTTCGCAGTTTGGAATCCTCGGCCCGGCAGCCGGATTTCAATACCTTATGAAAGGTCTCGATCTTCCACCGCATCGCATACCAATCCAGTTTCTCGATCGCATCCGCCTTGCACGTGACGGGCAGGTTGGTGACCAGTTTCCAATCGATCGGATCGCGGTCCTTGGGTTTGCCGCGTTCCTTGGCATGGATCACTGTCAGCGTCAGGTTGGTGTAGCGTTTCTCTTTGCCGATGGGCGGGCACATCTGAAGGCGGTGGTACTTCATCTCCAGCACCGCGGTCGCTGGCTTGCCCTTGGAATCCATGACCTCGACGCGATGCACGGCCTTGACATGCTGCTCCTCCATCACCGCGGCCACGGTCTGCTGGCCATCGCCGGATCGACGATCCACGCAGGTGCGAAACACGAAACGCGTGTCCAATGATTCGCACTCGCAGAACAGTTCATAGATGTCGCTTTCCCGGTCGCCGATGTGCACGCAGCGATTGGCGTCGCCGAGGTTCGCCGTGGACTGGCGCACGTTCTCCAGCCACCGGATGCTCTCCTTTTTCTCGATCGGGATGCGCGTCATGTTGACGGAGTGCTTGCCGCCGTCGATGCCTTTGCCCTGGAGCGCATGGGTGCCCTTGAACTTCTTGCGGGTCCAGAGCTTGATCGCCGCAAGGCCCAGCGGCAGGCCGTCGGTGGTCACGGCCAGGCTCGAATGCATGAGGATGCCGCGGATCGTGTGTAACCGCTGCCGGCCGTCTTTGTTCTTATGCCCACTCGCGACCTTGTGCGTCAGGCCGATCGCCTGTGTGTCGCTGCGTGTGAACGAAAACTCGGTCGTGTCGTGCAGCACCAGGATCGGCCCCTCCACCGCGGCAAACCGCGCCTGCGTCGCCTGAAAATGCCCGGCCAGAATCTCCGCCTCGCTCACGCGGTCATTGTCGAGAAAGCGATAGGCCGCCTTGGTGCTTGCCCAGTCCCCACAAGCCAGTGGGAGGGTCTGGCCCAAACCTTTGGATAGCTGTGCCATCAGCATCCCAAACCGCTTGCCAAGTCGTATATCGGCGAACTCACAACCCGCCAGTTCCTGATCGATCCATGATCCCATGATGCCGGCTCCGTCCGAAAGGAATGGGATGCCGTCCGTGGCATCCGCTTGCTTCGTTCTACACCACGCCTTCAACGGAGTTCAACAGAACTGGCCGACGCTGGAGGGTTGAGGCTGGTTCAAGATTGTGCCAAGCCCAAGGCCAGGCGATGTCAAAATCACGCAGACGAGAAGAATTGCCCGGAGGAATTCCTGCCAACCACCACCCCGCCCCCGATGCGCCAATGACCGAAGATGTGGGTAATTGAAAGTCCGTCAACCCCATTTTCGCGCCATCGAATTGATCTGGAGTAAATAGAGTTAAATTGGTTCGGCCCAAAATTGAAATTCCAGAACAGCCGCGAAGGTCGCATGACGGTATTGCCCGCAGTTGGGATGCAATTCGATTCCGTCGCAAATGGTGGTATCTTGAGTTTCCATGACGGAACGCCAACACGCGATACCTATTGTTTTGGCCGAAGGAAAGTACCTGCGATTCATGCAAAGGGCTGGGTGGGAATATGCTGAAAGGCGTGGAGTCACCGGCATCGTCGGGATCGTCGCGGTCACCGACGAAGGGAAGCTGCTTCTGGTGGAGCAGTACCGGCCTCCACTCAACAAACGTGTCGTCGAACTGCCAGCAGGACTTGTGGGTGATGAGGCTCGACAGGAGAGCGAGAGTCTTCTCGCCGCGGCAAATCGAGAGCTTCAGGAAGAAACAGGCTATCACGCTGGGAACCTATCGCTTCTCGCCAGCGGCCCAACGTCGGCGGGGATGAGCAGCGAGGTCATCACCCTATGCTTAGGCACGAAGCTTCGGAAACTGAGCGATGGTGGCGGGGTCGGGGGAGAAGCAATTGTGGTCCATGAGATTCCATTGTCCGAGGTGACGCTCCGATTGCAGGAATGGATCAATGAGGGAAAACTCGTGGACCTCAAGGTCTATGCTGCTCAGCATTTTGCGGCGACTCAAAACCTTGGCGGTGGCTGTGGTATTCCTCACGACTCATCGGAAGCCCCATTGCTTTGAGATCTACCTACAGGTGGTCTCGTCTTTCGTTGCTCGCCGTTGCGGCCACGCATCACGCGAGACCTTTATTGCCGGAGACGGACCGATTCGGTCGTTTGTAAAGGCTGAGATAGAACTCCAACAAATGCCTTCCGCCCAGTTATCGAGCGCCGGCATATTCAAAACCCAGTTCATGCAAAAAGGCGACCGCCCGCTCGTCATTGACCGGCGTATGTAGCACAAGCTTCAGGCAATCGTGTTGACGCGCGTAGTGCGTTGCCCTTTTGAATTAGGAGGGTAGCGACTTCGCCGCCATGCCACATTTTCCAGGCTGGATCCACGCGGAACGTGAACGTCTTTTGGGCCGCGCCTCATGTATTTCTGTTCGAAGCGGCCCAGGCTCTCCGAGATTGCATTTTCGATTTCGCCTTGGGTTTTCATCAACACGATAGCATAAGCTGCCTGACCCCTGCCTGACCCCATTCTCGGAAGACCAATTCGGTCGCTGATTGACCCAGCAATACTTAGGAAAGAAAAAATCCTCGATGGTTTTCATCGAGGGCGTCAAGTGCATCCCTCCTTGGCATTCACTTGCGAATCACGGAAAACGAAAAAGTCATGAAACCACAACTAAGGCTGAGAGCCCCCGGAAAACATCGTTCGCTGGGGCGGCACTTTCTCATTCTGAAGTTCGGCTTCCTCGCCACCGACGTGTTGATCCTCCGTGGGTTCCCAGATCGAGCAATACAGCGACGATGACCACTACCAGCCAGCCGCCGCTGACAGAGTGGTGGTTATTCAACATGGCTGCGATGTAGGCCAGTGTCGTGTAGGGCATGAAAATAAAACCAAGAATCGGCCAGAGAAACGTGGAGAAGGCTGCACTGAGCCAATTCGTGAACAGTGCGATGATGATCAGCATCAGGCGAGGAAAAAACATTGCGATGATCGCTATTAAGCAGGGCATGCGTCTTCTCCCGTTATGATTCCTGTTGACTGATCTTGCGGAATCTCAATCAATTCCGAGATGACGCATTTGAGTTGCGAATGCTGGCAGGGTTTTGGAAGAACGGTTGCAAATCCCGCTTCCTGGTAGTGTTCAACTTCATCGTCGAAAATCAATCCCGTTATGGCGATGGCCTTCAATCGATGCAGTTTCTGCAATTCGCTGAGCAGGTCGCATCCGTCGCCATCCCACAAAACGATGTCACATACCGCGAGATCGACTCGTTCTCTCTTTGCCACATCCATTGCCGCCTGATAGCCGTCAGCAGTGAAGACGGAATATCCGTCCGTCCTAAGAAGCTTCGAAAAAGCGGCGAGCGTGTCGAGATCATCTTCGACAACCAAAATGTTGACGGCCTGGGGGGAGATCTTCTTTTTTCTAATCTCGACTGACACCACAGTATCCATCGCAACCTCCTCGCTTCCATTTACGCTTGCGGGACCGAAGTAGGTGACATTTCTATCATCACCGCAGTAAAAGCGGCAGCGGTACTCGCCGGGCGGCAACAGCCGACCGACTCTGGGACCAACGGCGAACCGAAACCCGTGGCGGCCGGAATTACGATTGCGCGGCATTGGCAACGGGTGCTTCCATATGCAGCGTGCTGACTCCGATACCTGTCTGGTCGAGCAACTTCTTGGCGCGGGTGACTTCATCCGGGGTTCCGTGGACCACTAACATGAACTTGCCAGCCTTGAGGGATGTCTCGTATTGGAGGATGCTTTTCCTGGGAACGCCTATGCTGTAAAGTCCCGCGCCGATGGCGCTGACCCCGCCGACAACGGCCGCTCCCTCCAAAGCTGCGACGATCCACGCGACGATCGGGCCGGCCGCAACAAATGGGCCGATGCCGGGGATCATGAAAAACGCCGACCCGAACAGCAGCCCCCAGATGCCGCCCCAGAAGGCGCCGTTCTTGCCCCAATACATCATCCGATCGCCAGTCGTGTAATACCCCACGACGTGCTCGTCGGTGTGGTAATCCTTACCGACAATCGACAAGGCCTTCATATCGAAGCCTGCCTCCTGTAGTTCCTCTATTGCCTTTTCTGCCTGAGTGTGCTGGTCGAACAACGCGATGACTGAATTCTTTATCAACATTTCTGTACTCCAAAAAAAGAGATTTGCCTGGAAGCGAATTTGCTCAGGTTGTTAAAAAGTGACTGGTATCCCGTTCATAGTTTCTGGTTGTCGAGAGCCTCCGTTTTCATGTTTGTTTCCGGCTGGAACTTACCGATGCCCACCGCCGCCACCGTGCCCGCCGNNTCCGCCATGGAAACCACCGCCAGCGCTGTGGAACGTCGAGGCCCGGCTGAAACCGCGGCTGCGGGCACCATAATCACGCTCCAAGCCCGCATCTGAACGGCCATATCCGCCGGCGTTGAAACGGCCGCCAGACGGATGTTGGAACTGAGGCTCGGCTTCGGGCGTTCGGTTGTAGGTGGCCCAGTCCTGCCGTTGGCCGACTTCGCTGCTGCGCTGCAACCAACCGCTATTGGTGCGGCGATACACCTCGCCGTTGTGATCTGCGAATACGTCGTTAGTCTCACCCGATTGCACGGAGGGCTCACGAAAAGCGTTCGTTCGGCTCAGGTCCATGTTGCGGAGTGCGTTGCCTTGCCGAGCGTACAGGTTGTGCCAGCCGGCGCCATGAGGAACGTATCCAGGAATACGCGCCGCCAGTCCACTAGGCTGATCCCCGTTTGGGAATCGGCCATACTGTCCCGCTTCACCAAAGCGACTGCGAATGTCGCGGCGGTTCAGATAACCGCCTTCTCCCCACCAGTGATGCGTACCCCATTGTTCGCCCGGATTGTGACCCCACCACCCGCGATCACCCCACGGGGTTCCAAACCATCCGCCGAATCCGCCATAGAAGCCGTCGTCGAATCCCCAGAAGCCTGTATATGGATCGTAATCGGCATCAAAGCCCCAGGTTTGAGCCTCCGGAAAATAGGCTTCGTCCGACCAGGCCGGATAATCATAGCCCGTTCCGTAGACCACTGTAGGCCCATCGGTGTAGGTGCCTGTGTAGCCCGGCGTGTAGCCTTCTTCCACATAGTCTGGGTAGTAGTCATAAACATGAACAAACGTCGTGTTATACAGCGGGTTCTGTGGCGGAATTGTATATATGATGTCGGGGATCGAGGTACTGACCGCCCACGGCCCGGTGGGCGCGTTGGATTGATACCATACGGCCTGGTGGCAACAGTAATATTCGCCGTTGTATTGAAGCACGGCCTCGGGCGTGTTGATGGCGTAGCTGAGGCCGGGACACTGCGGAATGGGCTGGAATTGCGGTGGACCGTCGTAGCTGACGCTCAGGCTTGTGCCGGCGTCGCGTCGGATGGCGGCAGTCTGCGGGACGGCTGCGTCCAATAACGCGTCCATGGCTTGCGGTGTGTGCGCCACGAACGTTAACACGTCGGCCTTCGGCGAGTCGGTGGGAATTTCTGCGAACGTGGCCGGTAGCTTGTCGGCGGCCATGTACTGCCACGGACCCCGCAGCGATGCAGCGGCATACCATCGGCCTGACAACAGCACGAAATATTGTTTACTGGATGAATCCAGGAATAAATTTGAGTCGGTGTTGCTGGCGTACAACAACTGACCGCCGGGCAATGGGGTAAACTGCGGATCGCCACGGGTGACGATCAGTTCCGCCGGCGCTGTGGAGACGATCACGGCCGTGTTGGCGGCCGGAGCCGACAGATCAGCCGCAGGCTGCGTTGAGGGCGCGGCACCCGGCTGATTGGCCGTCCCGGGCGGAGGCGTCGCAATCGCTTCGCCGGCCGCACTGATCCCGGCAGGCGCTGGCGAGTTCTGCTGCCATGTCCCTTGCAACGCGGGGGCACTCGCCCAATGGCTTCCTTCTTTGAGATAGAACCGGTGATCGGCGTCGTCATGCAGCAGAACGAACGGGGTGTTGATCACCCGCGATACGCCGGTCTGCCCGATAATCGGCTTCCACTGCGGCGCACCGGCGACGGTGATCAGCGTGGCCGGCTGGTTGCTGAAAATGATCCGCGGCGGCGCGGTTGCGATCTCCTGCGTATCCAGCTTCTTTCGGTTGGCGGTATCCAGCGTCGTCATCAACTGATCCAACGAATAGCTGACCGACATCTGCGATAACTGCCCGGCCACAATGTTAGCGAACTGCTGTTGCTCCGGCACGCTGGTCCCGGGCAGCCGCACCAGGCTTACACGGATGTTATCCAGCGTGGCCGTACGGGTGTCGCGGTCGGTGGTCACTCGCGCCGTGAACCAAGCTGCACCGAACTTCGGCGAGCCGGTTGCCGGGATGAGGGAAACAGCCGCCCGCGCTTTTAGCTGATTGCCTTCCAGTGATTCCGGCTGCGGCTGATAAACCAAGACGCGCCCCTGCGGGTCATCCACCGCAACGGGCCAGCCTTCAATCGACGCGTCTGTCGATGCGACATCTGGGAAATCCGCCGTTGCTCCGCCTGCGGCCATTGTTCCGCCTGCGCTAGCCGGGGGGGAACAGCCCGCTATGACTATGTAAACTCCACCAACGAAAATCACAAGCAAAAGGTGCGTAAGTATTTCCTTCGTAGCGGACTTCATCATGCTTGCCTTGCAGTATTTCCAATTCCAAATGCTCTTCGACGATGCAAAAAATGCCGACGTGATTCAACGCCCAAAGGCGTTTAACCACGTCGGCTTACTCTGCAACCGGCCTCCCGGTGAACCGGGCTGCCTTTTATTTAGTTGTCCGACGAACTGTATTTTTTCGCCATGCAGGAACCAATAGTTCCTGCGGATGAGCGTTACTAATTGCAGAATTATATGCCTGCGGGGCGGTGCGGACGCATGGGATTGTTGGTCTATTCGAGGGGAAAAAGTCCCATGCCAGCAACTACGAGTTGTCGACCGAAGTGAGCCCCTCGCGGATTGCGTACTTGATTAGTTCCGCCAACGTCGAGGCTTTCAGTTTCGACATGAGATGTTCGCGATGGTTATCAACCGTCTTCTTGCTCAAGTTCAGCACGGCAGCGATCTGCTTGGTGCTTTTGCCCTCGGCCATGAGTTGCAGCACTTCCCGCTCGCGGGGAGAAAGTGATGCAAATTCCGGAGAGCCGCTTGCTGGCACACACCGTCGGAAATCGTCCAGAACGCCGCCAGCGATCTGCGGACTGAGGTAGACCTTCCCCTGGCCAACCGTCCGGATCGCCAGCATCAGTTCTTCCGGGGGTGCGTTCTTCAAGACATAGCCACAGGCGCCAGCGCGCAATATGTCAACCACCGCGCGCCGGTCCGTATGCCCGGAAAGAGCGATCACCTTCGGCGCGGGCGACAGTGCGCCGATCTGCAGGGTAGCGTCGATGCCGTTCAAGTCTGGCATTGAAATATCCATCAGCACGATATGGGGGGACAGCTTCTTTGCCAATTCGACCGTGGCACGTCCGTTATTCGCTTCTCCGACGACCTCCATGTCCGGCTGCTGCCCGATCATCAGGGCGATGCCGGCACGCACCAATCCATGGTCGTCCGCTAGAAAAATCCGAATGGCCATACAAGCCCATTCTATCAGCACAACGAGATGCAACAACACAGCGGACTTGACGATTCCCCCATCGTGGCAATCCGATTTGCGGCTGCTATCGCTTGTACTGCTCATCACCCGCCCCGGGGACCGCAACGCGGCCGACATGGACTCCTTCCACGTCAGACGATCCAGCGCTGTTCCCCGCTTGGGCCATCAGCGGGAGGCCAACGACGAACGTAGCACCCCGGCCCTCGCCCGCACTGGTGGCGGCGATGGTTCCCCCGTGGGCTTCGATGATCCCGCGACAAATGGTTAGCCCAAGTCCCAGTCCGCCAAAACGGGCGGTCACGTCCGTGCCGCCCTGCTCGAACATGGTGAATATGAGTGGCAACTTGCCCGCGCTGATGCCGACGCCGCTGTCTCGCACTTCGATCGCGATCCGGCCCGCCGGCGCATCGTAGGTGCGAACCTTGATGCTGCCTTCCCTCGGCGTGAACTTGATCGCGTTGCAGAGCAGGTTCCAGAAGACTTGTTGGAGGCGTGCCGCGTCCCCTTTCACTCCGGTTGCCGTGGCAGCAAGATCCGACTCCATGTTGATTCGCTTTTCATGCAGGTTCTCCTTGAAGGAAAGCAGCGTCCTTTCCAGCAACTTGTGTATGTCAACAGGGGCCATGGTCACGTTGAACTTGCCCGTGGCGAAGCGGGCGACGTCCAGAAGGTCCTCGATGAGCTGGACCTCCTCCGCGACGCTGCTCCGAATCATTCGGAGGGGTTCCCGTGCCCGCTCCGCAACGACTGGGTCGCTCTCCGCGACCGCGACGGCCATGAGGATCGGGTTGAGCGGGCCTCTCAAGTCATGACTGACCATGGCCAGTAAGCGAGTCTTCGCATCACTGGCTTTCTCGGCCATCTGCCTGCCCCGTTTGGCGGTCTTCTCCGAGCGCAAGGTTGCCAAATGGAATGCGACGGCGACCATTGCCGTAAGCGTGAAGACCGAGGCACGGAGGAAATCCTCGCGATAGGTTTGGCCGTCATTCCCCTGTGGGAGCAGGTAGTACGCGGTAAGTGTGGTGAGGACGATCCCCAAGGCGGCGGGGCCAATACCGCCGTACCAGGCGCTGACGATCAAGGCGGCAAACAGCGGAGAGAATCCCGCGTAACCGACTGCCTGAAGTAGGCGGATCGACACGCCCGCCGCCGCGATCGCAACACACGTCACCACATATCCGCGAAAACTTTCCCGAGGGCTGTATTCCATCGCACCCGTCCTCTCGTCCGACGAAGGGTATCGTATCTCGTGCTCGTTCCGCAAGAACGGGTAGCACGGGAACGGCGAAACGTGGAGCGGTGAACGGATGCGGGGACTGCATACCTGCATACCGGATATTTCGGCAATCCCTTGCCTTTCGCCGGTTCGGACGAATATGATGTTGATGCGCGCGGAGCCATCAATAGATCAGCTCCCGACAGAATATCGAAGTCCTCGGATGACTAAATAAAGGGTAATCCGGCCAACAGCCGGGAGACCCGTTAACGAGTAAGCCGACGTAATTGAATCCCGAATCCTCGGGATTCGGTAGCGTCGGCTTTTTTTGTTTTTTGTGGAGCATCGTTTTGCAGAAGAGATTCAATATTTCACTTAAGAGGAGCATCAATGCACGCGCATCTAACTCATTCGCAAGCCCCGCGGGCTGTCGCAGTTGACCCGACGCATGATGACATGCATCCCGGGCGCGGCGTGGTCACCATCCCGACCCATGATGACATTGCCAAGCGGGCGTACGACATTTACGTCGAAAGAGGCCGCAAACAGGGCCAATGTGAACAGAACTGGCATCAAGCGGAACTTGAACTGCGAACGGACGACCACCGACCATGACGTTTACTAGGCCAGACCCTCTCGTTGTTTAAACTATCGAAAGGAGTTTCCTATGGGATTGATTCTACTCATTATCGTGATCCTATTGCTCGTGGGAGCCATGCCCACCTGGGGATACAGCCGCAACTGGGGTTATGCCCCGACCGGCGGCCTTGGGCTTGTGCTGCTCATCCTGGTCGTGCTGCTGCTCCTTGGATATCTCCCGCGCGGCTTCTGAGTGGCCGTCGGCAAAGTGAGCCTCAAGTGGCCCCGCGCTGCGTTGGCAGCTAATTCGCTCGGGCGTCAGGCCCGTGGGACGGCGAACAGGCCCACGCCATGTGTTACGCAATGAATCGCTGCGTGCGGTCAAGCCAAGCCGCTAAAGACATACCGGATCGCAGGGGAGTCTGAACAGGAGGCAACAATGTCCATTTCAATGGAGCAATTTCGAACATATGAGCAATTATCGGAGTCCCGCGGATCGCGAGGACCGATATTTCCCTATCGGCTGCAGTGCGGCGCGCGCGCCTTTGAGCCCGTTGAAGCGATCACTCATTCGCTGCGTTGCCCGAAGTGCCATGGTTCCGCCTGGGAACGATTCGCGTTTCCACGAAACCTGCTGATGAACGCCGACCGATGCGCCAACAACAGTTCGGCATTGCGACCGTTGTTCGCAAAAGCGAAAGCAAGCTGAACCGATGCCCGACAACGGTGAACACAAAAGAAACTCAAAAACCAGAGGACAACTATTATGCTATACAAAGCCAAAACACTAACGGGTTACAAATTGGACAGCCGCGACGGGGAAATAGGGGAGGTCGAAGAATTCTACTTCGACGACCAGCACTGGGCGATTCGCTATCTGGTCGCCGACACAGGAAGCTGGCTTACGGGCAGGCAGGTCTTGATCTCTCCCCGTGCGATGGTCGCCGTCCATAAGGAAAAGCAATACATCGCCATTGGTTTGACCAAGAAGCAGATTGAGGACAGTCCATCCTTGGACAGTGACAAGCCTGTCTCGCGACAATTCGAGGAGGCCTACCATGGGTACTATGGATGGCCGATATATTGGGGCGGCTCATACATGTGGGGATCTTCCGCATTCCCATACATGGCCGGCCCTTATCCCGGCGTTGCGCATGAGCGCGAAGAAAGGGCAGAAGCCGCCCGAAGCGAGAAAGCATGGGATCCCCATTTGCGCAGCACTCACGAGGTGAGTGGCTATCACATCCAAGCCGCAGACGGCGAGATTGGCCACGTCGCGGATTTTATCATTGATGACGAGACGTGGGCGATCCGTTATTTAGTCATCGATACACGCAACTGGTGGCCGGGAAAAAAAATCCTGGTTTCACCGCAATGGATTGAGAGCGTTAGCTGGAGCGAATCGAAAGTCTTCGTCAATCTTTCCCGCGAGGCCATCAAGCAGTCACCGGAATACTCGGAGGAGTCTCTCCTCACTCGGGATTACGAGACCAGGCTGCATCGACATTACAATCACCAAGGATACTGGGTCGATGAACCGGCCGCCCAGCGGCATTCCCATTAAGTAAAAACACGAGAAAGCGCCTCCTTACGCGCGTGACCTGCTCGAGCAAAGTCGTTACGGGACGCAGCCAGGGCGTTGCGCTGGACATTGTATTCGGAATTGTCGGTGCGCTTATCGGCGGCTGGCTCTTCAATGTAGTTGAAAGGGCTAGAATAACCGGATTTAACTTCTGGAGCCTCTTTGTCGCCATGATCGGAGCAGTGGTGTTATTGGCGATTTGGCACGCCGTACGAGGCCGGCCCTCCCGCGCATGAGATGTGTGAAAGGACTTGATTTATGCCCCTTGCTCCACCCATTGCCGTACCCGCCTCCGTTGATGCTTCGGCCAAAGGCACAACTACCGAATCGCCCAACGGTCTCACGAGCGAAGAGGCCCGTCGCTTGTCCGCCCAGTTCGGTCCCAACTCGATGCCCGATACGTCGGCGCATCCGGCGCGAATGGCGATTGAGAAACTGTGGGCGCCGATCCCCTGGATGCTGGAAGCGGCGATTGTTCTGGAGGTGGTGCTCGGTAAATTCATTGAGGCCGGGATCATCGCTGTGCTCCTGTTGTTCAACGCCGCGCTTGGCTTCTTTCAGGAGGGGCGTGCCCAGGCAACGCTCGCCGCGCTCAAAAAGCGGCTGGCGCTGACTGCCTCGGTCCGCCGCGACGGCGTGTGGAAGAATTGCCCGGCGGCCGAACTGGTGCCGGGTGACATCGTGAAACTATCGCTCGGCGGTGTGGTTGCCGCCGACGTGCAGATTGTTGAGGGGAATGTCCTGC
Organism: Phycisphaerales bacterium; assembly: GCA_003153655.1. Lineage (GTDB taxonomy): Bacteria > Planctomycetota > Phycisphaerae > Tepidisphaerales > Tepidisphaeraceae > PALSA-1353. Next base: position 8,428 of record PMAK01000126.1, on the reverse strand, counting down.
TCGATCAATCCATGCTCACCGGTGAATCGATCGCCACCGAAGCGGGTCCGGGATTCCAAACGTATGCCGGGGCGCTGGTGCGCCGCGGCGAGGCTGTGGCCCGCGTCACGGCGACGGGAACTCGCACCAAGTTCGGACGCACCGCAGAGCTGGTTCGCACTGCCCATGTCGTTAGCTCACAGCAAAAGGCTGTGTTGCGGGTGGTGCGCAATCTCGCGGTGTTCAACGGAATTCTGATCGTCATCCTGGTAGCGTATGCCCTGGCTCACTCGATGCCCTGGAAGGAGATCATCCCGCTGATCCTGACAGCGGTATTGGCGTCAATCCCCGTTGCACTGCCCGCCACTTTTACGCTGGCGAGCGCTCTGGGGGCACGCGCATTGGCACGCCAAGGAGTTTTGCCAACAAGGCCCTCGGCCGTAGACGAAGCGGCTTCGATCGATGTGTTGTGCGCGGACAAAACTGGCACGCTCACGCGCAACGAGCTAACGGTCACGACCGTCCGCCCGATGCCGGGTTTCGACGACGCGCACGTCTTGATGATGGCGGCGCTGGCCAGCTCGGACGGCGGACAGGATCCTGTGGACGGGGCGATTCGTTCCGCCGCCTCCGGCAAAGTCGCTTCTAACCCGCCCAAAGTATCCCACTTCGAGCCCTTCGATCCCGCGAAGAAGATGTCTGAGGCGACCGCCGTGGATTCAAACGGTGGGACCATACACATTATCAAGGGCGCCTTTGCCGCCGTCGGCGTTCTCGCGGCGCCGTCACCCACCGCGCTCCCGACGGCGAATGAGCTTGAGGCAAAAGGTTTTCGGGTGCTCGCTGTCGCGGCCGGCCCTCCCTCGGCGATGCAACTCTTGGGATTGATCGCGCTCAGCGACCCGGCCCGCGATGATTCCGCCGCACTGGTCACGGAACTCAAAACGCTTGGTGTCCGCACAGTGATGGTGACGGGCGACGCGCCCGCGACCGCGGCGATTGTCGCCCATATCGTCGGCGTCGACGGAGCGGTTTGCCCACCCGGGCCAATCCCCAGCGACGTTCGCCCCGAGAGTTTTGCGGTCTTTGCCGGCGTTCTCCCCGAGGACAAATACAAACTGGTAAAGGCGTTCCAACAAGCCGGCAACATCGTCGGCATGTGCGGCGACGGCGCCAACGACGCGCCGGCGCTGCGCCAAGCGCAGATGGGAATTGCCGTGTCGACCGCGACCGATGTCGCCAAGTCCGCCGCCGGTCTCGTGCTCACCAATCCGGGACTTGTCGGCATAGTTGCCTCGGTCAAGGAAGGGCGCATCACGTTTCAGCGCATCCTAAATTATACATTGAACTCCGTGACCAAAAAGATTGTGCAGGTGCTGTTCCTGGTTGTCGGCCTCGTCATGACCGGGCACGCGATCTTCACGCCCATGCTGATGGTCCTCGTAATGATGGTGGGTGACGTTCTAGGGATGTCTTTGACAGCCGACAACGTCCGGCCCTCCTCACTGCCAAATAGCTGGCGGATCGGCAACGTGACGATCGCGGGCATCTTTATGGGCATTTCCGAACTCGCGTTCTGCGTCGGCGTTCTGGCAATCGGCCACTTCCGCATGGGGCTGGGCATTCTAACATTGCAAACCCTGGCGTTCTTCCTCCTGGTGTGTGGAAATCAGGCAACCACCTATGCAGTGCGCGCCCGTGGGCGAATTTGGGCATCACCCCATCCCAGCCGCTGGCTCGTCCTATCTTCCGTCGCGGATCTGTCCATCGCCCTCGTGCTGGCCGAACGCGGCTGGCTCATGCGGCCCCTGTCGTTCTTGGTGTTAGCGAGCGTGCTCGGCGGCGCAATCGCATTCGCCTTTGTCCTGGATTTGGTGAAGGTCTCAGTATTCAGCCGCTTAAAAATTGCGTAAATCTCTGGACTTGAATATCGCGGCGGACATTGCCGAAAGAAGCGAAGATGAAAATCAATTCTAAGGATTTCCGTGTGGGCCCCGAGAAAAAGATCAAACTCCGGCAGTGGCCGACAATTGTGGATCCCTTTTGCAAGTCAAAGAAGCGGTATCAAGAACTTCTGGAACAACACGTTGCGGGTTTAAGCTCGCTGCAACGCCTTCTGCACGCGTCCAACCGCTATGCCTTGCTGCTGATCTTTCAAGGGCTGGACGCCGGAGGCAAGGATGGCGCAATCCGGCACGTTATGTCTGGGGTCAATCCGCAAGGCTGCGAGGTTTTCAGTTTCAAACAGCCGAGCCCTGAAGAGCTGGAACATGATTTTCTCTGGCGNNTCGGCATCTTCAATCGTTCCTACTACGAGGAGGTGCTCATCGTTCGAGTGCATCCGGAGATTCTCCGTGGCCAAGGACTTCCAAATGAGTTGCTCGACGAGAAGACCATTTGGATTGAGCGGTATCGTTCCATCGTGAACTTGGAAAAACATCTCTACGATAACGGCACCCGAATCATCAAGTTCTTCCTCCATCTATCGAAGAACGAACAGCGAAAGCGATTCCTTGAGCGTATTGATGAGCCGGACAAAAACTGGAAATTCAGCCTCTCGGACATTCACGAGAGGAAATATTGGAAGCATTACATGATGGCTTTTGAGGCCTGTCTGACCGCGACAAGCACCCATCACGCGCCCTGGTACGTCATTCCCGCCGATGATAAGGAGAACGCCCGGTTGATTGTTTCCCAAATTGTTCTAGATACGCTTAATGGACTTAAGATGGCATATCCCAAGACCAGCGCGAAACGTCGGCAAGAATTGAACGCTATCCGCAAGGTGCTTGAGAAGTAAATTGGAATGTCATCGGCGCCCGCTCGGATGAGCGTTGCGCCACGCTGCGTGAAGGGCCGCAATTGCGAAGATGAAACCGAGAATCACATACCCGATAATCGCGGTTAGGTGGAGGATGGAATCATCGCATTCGACATACAGTAAGGAGACGCCCACTCCAATACACACTATTGAGGCAATCATTTCGGGAATCCATGAAAGCAGATCTCGGCGCACAGGAACTTCGGCTTGACGGGTTCGAATCGGACTAACCTTCGGATGCAGCGAAATGGAGCTTACCGCTTTTTGCCGAAGGTCCCACGGCGTGTAGGCCGGAAACACCGAAGATGTTCGCTCCAACTCCCGCGCGCGTTTGTGCAGATGACACGCCACCTCCCTGGCGCCCAGGCACCTGAAATGTCGGGCAACGACTATCGCCTCGTAGCGGCACGATGCATGAAGTTCGATGAGGCGTTTGCTCAGTAGACCGCGCATGTAGTCCTCAAGATGGTCATTATCAACTCGATCACGAATGACCCACCGTGCCAATTCGTGCAGTGCTTGCGAGGCAGTTTCTGTATCTGTATCGCACATGCCTTCACTCAAGGTCTACATTGCCGGACACGGATCGGTCCATACATGCGTAAAGATCGAGGTAGAATTCCAACAAATGCCTTCCGCGCAGTTGCCGAGTGCGGGCATATTCGAAACCCAGCTGATGCAAGAACGCGATCGCCCGATCGTCGTCGACCGGTGTATGGAGAACTAGCTTCAGGCAGTCATGCTCTCGCGCATGATGTGTCGCCTTCTGAATTAGAATGCGGGCAATTTCGCTGCCGTGGGGCGTCTTCCAGCCGGGATCCACACGGAGCCGACGCACATGCCCGATCTGCTTATCATCTTCCGTAATCGCGATTGAACCGATGACTTGGCCATCGATTTCCGCCACCCAAAAATGATCCTGCGGACGCCTGAGATATACGTCCTCAATATGATCAAGATCCGTTGCGGCGTCCAGAGTATCTGGCGCTCCCGTCAATAGCCCGTGATGATATAGTTGACGAACTTCGTCCCTGTCTCGCGCATGATAGCTTCGCAGGCACAACTCCGTTCCATGAATCATTGGCACAAGATCGTGGGCAACGTCCGAGGGAATGTCGGAACAGTCAGGTGAGGGCAACATATATACTCCGTCAAATTGTAGTTATCCGCTCCATTGACTTGTGGATATTCGCGCGGGGCTAAGCGTATACGCCTAGTGGCGCCTGCGACGAGAATTATCCCCAATACATGCTCCTTTCTATAGGTGGAAAGCCCGCGTCCTCTCGCTCGGAGAAAAGCTTCCGTGCTTGCATTTCATCCACCTCATCGTCCGCGCAGAACTCCATGCGACGCCATCGGTGATAAAGGTCGCATGTCGCGCGCCGAGGGCGACCACACTCATTCAGCCATCGACACGCAAAGTCGAGGTGTGCAAGATCCGACCCTTTATAACGCTCATCGTAGCCTCCTATGTCGAGATAGTCTGACCTTTGAACAGTGAAGCAGTCGGTACCAACTGGGTATCCCTTGTACGTTTCGCAACGAAGTCTCCAATCAGCGACCGATGGGATCACTCTTTCATAAAAAGAATTGAATTGCTGAGCGACTAGTTCCGTGGTGTCCGAATCGAGGTGTCGGATTGGAAAGTACACCAAGCAATGTCGATGGGGGAACACGGAATGCTCTATGAACGTCAGAAAATTGGGCGGGACGATCAGGCATGAATCGATGAGGGTCACCCATTCTGTGCGGGCTGCCTTCACGGCAGCGTTGCGAAGCCTTCCCAGGTTGAACGGTCCGTCGTCTGGTACATGAATATATTGGAAGTCCAAGTCTGCCCTGTCGAAATCAAACCGATTGCCACCTTGCTGGATCAAAATGACGGGGTGTTGATCGATTCCTTCGCAAATCTCAAGACTGGTCAAACAGAGCGGAATCGGAGCCAGCCGGCGAAAGGGAATAATAATAGAAGTACACATGACGTGCTCTCTGCCCATACCGTTCGTCCGACCGACAAAGTTGTACTTACTGAAAAACTATAAGTTTTTGGAACGAGCCCGACGCCTGGGATTATTGAGCAATTCGGCGGGAAAAAGTCCCATGCCAGCCAGTCCAAAAACTGCAGCCGCTGTTGCGAAAATTCTTACCCTTGAATTGTCACCAAGGGTCGGCTTGTTTCCCTATCAAAATGATGGAGATTTCGTGCCAGTAGATTCCGGCCGCAATTGAACGTATGGCCATGGGATCGGCATGGATAAATTCAATGCCGATTCTCCGCTACGTGCCTTCGCTTGTACGCATAGTATTTATCGGATCATGTCGACCGCCTCCCGCACGTTACGGTTGTGCCGCTCGGCTTGATTAGACTGGAGGTGCATCATGAAACGATCACGCCGCGTCGTTGTGGTAACGACGCTCGTCATCAGTGGATTCGCCCTGGCGGGCTGCGGGACGATGAGCAATGAAGCCCAGGATAACTCCAACAGGGTGACCGGTGCCACGACTTCGCCTACGGCACAGAACAACTCCGCCCCCCCAAATGGAGCAAGTTCTAACGGAACGGATAATAGCTATATTGGAAACGGCGCGTTTGGGGAGGCGCCGTAAACGTGTTGGAATGGCGGGCCAACTTCACCACGCGCAGGGGGACGGATCTCCCTCTGGTGAATGTGGAAGCATTCAACGACGCGCGTGAGTGGAATCCACACCGTAAAGTGGACCCGTTGCTGGTCGCTTTGCTGGTGGCGATGAATCCTCAACTCTACCTCCTCCACGCGGGGATACCGAGAATGAACAGGGTCGCGCAAGCTGAAAGTGTTACCTTCTTCGACGGAAGAGTTCATGGAATGGCATGAAGCCCGAGTACCCTTCGCAGCCAAACCTTAATGTTTCCGCGTCAACGGCGACACGGTCCCTTCGTTTTTGGCTGGTTACCGCCCTGACCGGCGCGGCGCCCGGCCTCGCCGGCGGAGCGTCAGGCGGACTATTCACGCCGACGATGACCACCGGCGCTCTGCTTGGGGGCTTGTTAGGACATGCCTGGGATCGAATCTGGCCGGGCGCATCAATGGGGAGCTGCGCGGTCATTGGATCGTGCGCATTCCTGGCTGCCGCAAGTCAAGGGCCGATTTCCGCCTTGGTGCTCGTATTGGAATTGACACGACACATGGATGCGACAAGGGTGCCCATGCTCCTGGCCGTAACCGGCGCCATGCTGGTCGCGCGACGAATTGAATCACGATCCATTTACTCCATTCGATTACATCTGGATGATCTAACGCCCAAGCCGCCTGCTCTGCAAAACTTCCAGCATCTCGATCATCTGATCTCGCGAGATTTCGTCAGCATGTCGGCGGCAACCGGCTACGTACAAGTCGTTGAGCATCTCCTCTCATCGAAACGCAACACACCAATCTATATCCTGGATCATAAGGGGGAACTGGTCGGCACGATTGACGCTGAATCGCTTAAAGCCGCCAAACTCGGACCTATGCCGGCCGGGGCGGCTCGCGCATCAGATATAGCAATCCCGCTGGAGCCATTGACGTCGAACATGACTGAGCGGAAAGTCTTGGATCGTGTCTCGAAGGACGGCCATCGCGAATTACCTGTGGTTATGCCCTGACAGGCCGGATGTTGGGCATAGTCCCATTTTTGACGGCTGATTCCCGTAGTAACTGAACTAAAGGAATGAGCTATGGGTTGGGAAAGAGGAATGCTGTTCAGATAACGCTTATGGCATCACGAGGAGTCTCGGGACATGGATCAAAGCCGCCGCATTGATCGCAACAGCTATTGGCAGCGGGCAACGTCCCGGCTGGCATCGATCGGATTGCTTTTTAGGCAGGCCGCGTCGGAATGGCTTCGGGACGACGCCCTGCGGCTCTCAGCGGCGGTTTCCTTTTATGCTGTTTTGTCCCTGGCGCCGCTGTTGGCCATCGTGATCCGGGTCATGGGAATCGACCACGCCAGGCATTTTGCCCGCGAACAGATAATCAAGCTGACGACAAACCTGATAGGCCCACAGGCGGTTGACGCGATCAAGCCAATCATCGAAAGCAACGTCACCCAGAGCATGGGCGATCTGGCGACGGCAATCAGCACTGTTGTATTGCTATTCTCTGCCACCAGTGTCTTCATGGAGTTGCAGGATTCAATGAATAGTATCTGGGGCGTGAGACTCAAGGCACACAAGACACACCGCGCGGAACGTGCCGTTCTCACGCTTATCCGCACGCGACTCCTGTCCCTGGCGATGGTCTTTGGCCTTGGGTTTATTCTCGTCTTCTTCATGCTGATCAGCGGAATTCTCACGGCCGTCCAACAGCGCGTAGCCGGCGCCTATCACTGGCCCGCTTATCTCGCCGGCATTGCAATTTCCTGCGCGGTGGAATTCACCCTGTTCGGCGCCATATTCAAGTTTTTGCCGAATGTGCAACTACGATGGAAAAACGTCTGGCATGGGGCGCTGATCGCCGCGATCCTTTTTAGTGCCGGCAGATTTGGGCTGGCGGTTTATTTTAAATATGCCCGCATCAACAGCCTCTATGGCGCGGCCGGGTCGTTGTTGGCGGCATTAACTTGGATTTACTACTCGTCTTTCAGCCTCTTCTTCGGGGCTGAATTCACAAAGGTCTGGACGAGGCGATACGATCCGACTCATGCGTCGCCTACCCGCCGCTGAACCTCGCCGCAGTGCTGATCGCGCATTCGATGTATTGGTTGATTAACACTACTCATCCCGATTATTGAGTCACATCTTGTCGCCGAGCCAGCCTCCCGAAAAACGAGCCCGCCGAAGCCCCCCTACGAGATAAGAGCATTGACGCATGAGACGCCAGAGCAGGCCGGTACGGTAGTTTTCGATCATCAAGACGGTCGGACCTTGATCAAGTCCGTAGTGAAATGGCGACACCCAGGGTTGCGACGAGTCCGACTTGGCGGCGAAGGTGGCGTTGAACGTCGCTTTGAAGCCATAAGGATTATTCTCGCGCAGCTTGAGCGTCTCGAAATAATCGAGCGCTGGAAGGACTATTTCAGGGGCAAAAGGGAGAGAGGCAACCACCGCCCACGGGGCGATGCTTCCGTCGTCGGGGCCGTCTGGGACGCCGCGCGCTTCGTAGCCGAAGAATTGGCGCTGATTTCCCTTTATCAACCGTGTTGCCGGACCGGGACCATCGGTCGCGGTAATGCCCCAGCAGTTTGGTCCGTACGCGTCAAATTTGGCGGGATTATGAATCGCGTACTGCCGCTGCGCATAGGTGGCGCGACGGCTGTTCTCAAAATAATTACTGCTCTTGCCGCGCATGTAGTCATCCTGGATTTCGCGAAAGTCGATCCAGATATGGGAAATCTGGTGCGTAAAAAGCGGTCCAGAATATAGGAACTCGTGATCGTATATTTTCCTCCACTGATAAGTGGAGGTCCATTGCACGTAGCTTTCGGCGGGAAGCGGGTGCGTCGGTGAGCCGAGCCCGATCAGATAGAGAAACAGGGCTTCGTCGTAACCCTGCCAGCGGTACGGCAAAAAGCCACTCTCCGGCTTCCACCCCATCGTGACGGTTGCCCCGCCGTTTTGCGCCCAATTCCAGTCCGTCCGCTGATACAGCTCGTCGGCGAGCGCGCGGA